>SFGV01000114.1 GCA_004557545.1 Succinatimonas hippei | reverse complement strand
GGTCTGCGGTGACAGTCCCAGCAGACGTGCGACCTCTCCGATGTAGAAGAGAGTTTTCATGTTTTCGCCTCCTCAAGGAGCAATCATTCAAAGATTATAGCGCGTTGTAGGGTTTTGGGTTTTTTAGAGTTGTTACGGAAGTTTATCGCATCATTATGTCTGAATAAATAGAAAAATCCGCTATGTAAAACTGTATGAAAAAGAAAAAAGCCCTCTTGACATTATAGCGAACTAAAATGCCATAATGCAACCCGAAATCATGCATGAGGTTATATCTGTAATTACAGTTGAGGAGTGATCATTGTGGAATACAAGCGCGCTTCCGAGGTCTTGTATAAAGGCCAGATGAAGGAAGGCATGATAGGAACGCCGGAAACTCTTCCATGTTTTCTGACGACGGCTTTTGTAATGAAGGACCTTGACGAACTTGGGGATGTAACTCAGAAAAAAGGATATACTTATATCCGTAAAAGCAATCCGAACAGAACGGCTCTGGCGGAGAAAATCAGCTATCTTGAAGGCAGCGAGGACTCGCTGATCTTCTCGTCGGGCATGGGCGCGATCACGACTTCCCTGCTCACGGTCCTGAAACCTGGGGATCATGTGGTCTGCAACTCCAACATCTACGGCGAGACCTATGAGGTTTTGACTGAAATTTTGCCAAAAATGAACGTGAGCGTCTCTTTTGTTGATCTCAGGGACCTTGCCAAGGCTACCGCCGCGCTGACGCCAAGGACGAAGTTGCTGTACACCGAAGTCCTCAGCAATCCGACGCTGACTCTGGCGGATATTGAAGAGCTTTCGCGGATGGCTCACGATGCGGGGGCGCTGTGCATGGTGGACAATACTTTCACGTCCCCAGTCTCCATACGCCCTCTTGAATGGGGCGTTGATCTGGTGGTCAACAGTCTCACTAAGTTCCTGAACGGTCACAGCGACGTCATGGCTGGTTCTGTTTCGGCAAGGAGCGATCTGGTCGCCCAGATTCAACATATGTCGATGCTTTGCGGTACAGCAGGAGATCCCTTTAGCTCATGGTTAGTCTGCAGGAGTTTGGAAACTGCCAGTCTGCGCATTCGCCAGCAAATGAACTCTGCGGCCCGGCTTGCCGGGGCTTTGGCTCTGGCGCCGCAAGTGAAGGACGTCAACCATCCAAGCTTGCCGGATTACCCTCAGAAAGAGCTGGCGGGTCATCTTTTCCGCGGCGGCCCAGGCTGTGCCATGCTCAGTTTTACCCTTCCCGAGGACAGAGAGCGCATTAACGCTTTCATGGACGCTCTTCATTTCGCGCGGTACGCGCCGACGCTGGGTGGGGTTAGGACGACTCTGAGCCATCCCGTAACTTCATCCCATCCCCATGTGCCTGATGCAGTCCGCCGGAGCATGGGCATAACGCCCGGAATGATTCGCGTGTCCGTGGGGCTGGAGGATCCCGATGATCTGATTGGAGATTTTTTGCAGGCGTTGCACGTCTTTAATTGAACAGAAAACGAAAAAGAGGGAAGGAAAGAAAAATGTCAAGAGATAGAAAATTTAAAGTCCCCCATATGTATGTTATTATCTTCTTAATTATTGTTTTTGCCGCTATTCTCACCTACATTCTCCCTGCGGGATCTTATCAGCGCGTCAAAGACGCCGCAACGGGGCGAACGCTGGTTTCAGCGGGAACCTATGCTCAGATTGCTTCTTCGCCCACGTCTCTTTTCGTGTTGTTCCAGGCGCCTATAAGGGGACTGATTTCAAGCGCCGACGTGATCTTTATGGTTCTTATGTACGGCGGTGCTTTTGGTATTATCAACGCGACGATGGTCCTCGAAATGGGGGTTGAAAGCGCCAGTAAGAAGATGAAAAACACCGCCTTCCTCTTAATTCCCATCATGATGATCCTTTTTTCGATTATGGGCGGTTTTCTTGGCTTGACGAACAGCGCTCTGGTTTTTGTCCCTCTCTGTGTATCCTTTTCCCGGGCTTTGGGGTACGACGCCATGGTCGGCGTCGCGATGGTCAACATCGGCATTATATCTGGGTTTTCCGCCGGCGCGATGAACATGTACACCACCGGGGTCGCTCAGGGAATTGCGGAGCTTCCCCTTTTTTCGGCTTTTGGCGGGAGATTGGCAATTCATGGAGTTTTGCTCGTCACGGG
>SFGV01000113.1 GCA_004557545.1 Succinatimonas hippei | reverse complement strand
GCGTCAGAAATGGCAGGATAACGGCATCCTTAAATACCGTGTCCATGACACACAGACCCGTAAGGGAATCAAGCGTACATTCACGCCTTACTTCACGCCCAAAGGCAGAGCGCATATCACAGAAAAATACACAGTGAAAGGAATTGAAAACTAATGAACAGAGAACAGCGTAAATACACCCTCGAAAGAATCGAACGCATCGCGCAGGAAAAGCGCGAAAAACTCAACAAACTTGTCGAGCGCGCCGAAAAAACACGTTGGAGCGAGGACGACCAGAGCCAGTTTATCCTCAACGGTGAGGCGACAATAAAGAAATACGATGAACTTGTCGCGATAATACAGTGGCCTAAGACTGACTATGACTTGCGGTATAGACATCCCTCCTACATAGATTTTTACGATTACCCGGCGTTCACGCCTGCGCCACCGGTGGAAAACTACAACGACCGTCGCGCCGCGATTAACGCCGAAGCTACGCGGCTCAAGGATATATGTATGCTCGGCGACGCCGTTGAACTGATTGAACAGCTCAAAGCTTTTGAAGAAAAGGAGTTTTAAGATATGAAAATAGAAGTATTCAATGAAGAAACAGCACCAAAGCCTGTGTTACGTCTGCGCTTACGTAAAGATGGAGACAACGTAGACCTCATAGCGGTAGACGGCGAAGGGAACGAGATACAGACCCTTCTTACCGTATTGAGTGGAGGCGCTATAAGTTGTTGGCGCCTTAGCTGCGAGTTCATCAAGAAGTATGGGATATCTGTCGATGATGACGACCGTATGCAGGTATGTCACTAATCATGAAAACCTCCATAATCTCCGGTCCCATCTTCGTGGACGACGCGCTCTTCGGTATTGGTCTCAGCTACGGTCTCACCTCAGATATGTTTTGCGACGCCGCTTTCAGAAAATCCCCGACCTACAAACAGCTTGTCGACGTCAGCAAAAAACTCGCGCACATGCAGGGCGGCCACAACAAATTCCTTGAGACCATTACCCTCACGCTAGACGTCAAGGCTCCGCGCTACTGGTGGCAGGAATTTGACACCTACAGAGTGGGCGTAACAAAACAGAGCGAATCCACCATCCACACCATCATGGCTCGTGAACTCACCGACGACGACTTTGAAGGCGGTACCTTCGCTCACTTCCTCGCGGAACTCAACGCCATCCGCGAAGACTACATAGCGACAGAAGACGACGAAGAAAAACAGGCCGCCTTCGACGACATGAAATCAGCCCTCCCCGAAGGCTACCTACAGCGCCGCGTCGTCTGCCTCAATTTGAAGACTCTGCAAAACATCTACCGTCAGCGCAAAAATCACAAACTCCCACAGTGGCGCAGCTTCTTCATCGACATCGCGAACGACCTGCAAGACAGCCCCTACGCGGAACTGGCCTTGTGGTACATCTTCGCAGGCGACTACGAGCTGATCTAATGTCTTCCCGCACACTCCTAATCGACGGTGACATACTCGTCTACCGCATCACCGCCGCCGCTGAGATCCCCATCGACTGGGGCAACGACCTCTGGACGCTCCACGCCGACCTAAGCGACTGCCGCGACAACCTCGACCGGCAAATCGCTATGTACCTCGAAGAGCTCAAAGCCGACGACATCATCCTCGCGTTCAGTCCACCGAAGAACTTCCGCTACAGAATATATCCGCAGTATAAGAGCCACCGGCAGGGTAAACGTAAACCAGTAACCTACGTCCCCCTCAAAGAGTATGCTCACGAACGGTATAAAACCTTCGAGCGTCCCGACCTTGAGGGGGACGATGTACTAGGCATCCTCGCCACAAGCCCGGTCATTGTAAAGGGAGAAAAGGTCATAGTATCGTTGGACAAAGACCTCAAAACAATCCCCGGTCTCATCTGCGACATGCGGGAGCCAATCACAATCCAAGAAATCACCGAAGAAGAGGCCGACTACAACCACATGTACCAGACCCTTGTCGGCGACACAGCGGACGGCTACCCCGGCTGTCCGGGTATCGGGCCTGTGAGCGCGACAAAGCTGCTCGCAGACGTGCCGCGTACCTACGCCGATATGTGGCCGGTGGTAGTCAAGGCTTATGAAAAGAAGGGCCTCTCCGAAGAGGTCGCTCTTGTACAGGCGCAGATAGCAAGGATATGTCGCAGAGACGACTATGACTTCAAGAAAAA
>SFGV01000045.1 GCA_004557545.1 Succinatimonas hippei | reverse complement strand
CTTAACGAGGGCATTATCAGATCATTAAACAGGCTCTTTCCAAACGCTGAGGTCCATTCGGTATACGGGCTTACCGAATCGTCCTCTCCTTTTACTATTTACAGGGGAGATCTTTCAAAAACCCGTGGATGCGAGTCATCAGGCACGCCTTCTCTTGGAGCGAGGATTTCAATTCGTGATGAGAACGGTCATGAACTGAAGGCAGGAGAGACCGGCGTCATTTATATCGCGGGTCCCATGGTTATTAAACGCTACTATCCTGCAACTGAGGCAAATCGGAAGCTCTTTGACGGTGATTTTCTCAACACAGGCGATGTCGGCTACGTAAATGATCAGGGTGAGCTTTTTATCAAAGACCGGATTAAAGACATCATTAACCGTGGGGGCGAGAAGGTATTCTGTCCTGAGATTGAAAGCATCATTTCAAATTTCAAAAATGTCGTGGAAGTAGCGCTGGTCGCCAAAAAAAATGATCTGTACGGCGAGGTACCGGTAGCCTTTGTTCTCACGCAGCCCGGGGCTGAGTTTAATACTGACGGCTTCAGGTTATATCTGCATGACCATCTGGCCTCTTTCCAGCGTCCTACAGAGATTTACTACGTGCAGGATTTACCCAGGACCAATAACGGAAAGATAAACAAGCGGGAGCTTAGAAACCGCCTTTTAAACAGCGGGGACACGTTTCAAGACCATATTAAACAGCCAGGCAAAATAAAAGTTGTTGTAGCGATGGATTCATTTAAGGGCAGCTGTTCGGCCTTTGACGCTGGTGAGGCAGTAAAAAGAGGAATATTAAAGGTAAAACCTGACGCGCAGGTTCTAAACCTTCCTGTCTCAGATGGCGGTGAGGGACTTATCAGCGCGCTTGAGCAGACTTTGGCAGGAGATCATTATCAAAAGATCAGTATGGAGGTTCTTGGAGCCTACGGCGAGAACACATCATGCTCATATATGTGCAACAGCAACAGCGCCGTAATTGAAATGGCTCAGGTTTGCGGTCTTTGGAAGTATGACAGTGGGAGACTCGACTCAGGTGAGACAACTACCTACGGTCTGGGTCAGGTGGTCATGTCAGCCTTAAAGCGCGGGATCCGCTTTTTCAATATCGGATTAGGCGGGACCGCGACAAATGACGGAGGAGCTGGATTTGCCCAGGCTTTAGGCGCCAAATTCTATGACGCGAAGCACAAGCTGATCCAGTCTCCGATTAAGAGTAAGGATCTAATAAGAATAGCCTCTCTTGATATGTCGGATTTTAGCAAGTTCATACTCTCGTCCTGCTTTACCGGAACTTGTGATGTAACAAATCCGCTATTAGGCAAAAACGGCGCTACCTATGTTTTCGGCCTGCAGAAAGGAGCGTCTTCTGAAAAATTAAAAGAGCTTGAAGCAGGAATGACCAACTACAGTAACGTGCTTACCGATCATTTTAAGAAAGACTACGCTAATGTTCCTGGAACCGGAGCAGCCGGCGGGTTTGGCGCTGGACTTATGTTCTTTTGCAACGCAAAACTGCAATCAGGAATAGATACAGTTCTGGATCTCATCAAATTTGATGAAAAAATAGAAAACAGCTGCGTTGTGATCACAGGCGAGGGACGGATGGATGGTCAGAGTGTCAACGGCAAAGCTCCTACCGGAATAGCTCTCAGAGCCCAAAAACACAATATTCCGGCTATCGCTATCTGCGGCTCGTACACTGACAACGCGAGAGCCCTGTACGACTACAACATCAGGGCGATGTTCTCCATCTGTAACGGGCCTATGAGTCTTGATGAAGCGGTTACTGACGCGAAAAAACTTATTGAGATGGCATCTGAGAACGCTTTTAGGGTTTACTATCTTAAAGAAAAACAATAACAAAGGTGAACCGAAATTCTGCTTTCAAAGGAAATAGCCGACCAGATTGTGCAAAGATCGATGAAGATCATCTTTCACAATGTGAATGTCATACTGCCTGACGGGGTAATTTTCGCGTCAGGAGATAAATCTCGGATCGGCACGATACACGAAGCCGGTCGTCAGGCCGCTTTGGAGAGAAAGCGCGTCAACATTTACCCGGATGGAGCTAACCTGTTCAAAGGGGTGGCTCCGGGTATTAACCAGCCGATCATTATCGACGGCCAGGTTCAGATGGTTTTAGGTGTTACCGGGAATCCCAATGAGATCTCAAGATACGCTGAGCTCGCGTTTCTGACAGCCGAGTTACTCATAAATCAGGCTCTTGCCAATGAGAACCAGACCTGTAAAAGCGTGATCCGGGATATTGAATTCTCATATCTGCTCACAAAATCAGATAGAACAGACAATTCTGCCGCAGGAAACTATGAGAATGACCTTTCAGCGTATGTGAGTCTGCCAGCGTTTTTATATCTGGTGCAGGCAACAGGCAAGGGTCAGCTCAGTTCTATTGTGTTTGACCTTATTCAAAGCATAAAAAAACTCTCTGACAAATCAGAAATTATTGTCGTAAAGCCGAATCTCTTCATCATCCTCAATGATCTTGTCTCCTCTTTTGAAAAACAGCTTGATGTAATAAAAAACGCGGTCAGCGGCAAGGACGTGCTCATAAATGTAGGATGTTTTGATGGGCTTGGTAATAACATTTCATCTGTAAAACTGCTTCTGACATATGTCAATTATGGGATTGAAGAGCTCAATTCCGTAATATCGTCTGACAGCGCGCCACCTGGTACTACAGGTCATGAGAATGTAGTCATAAAAGATCTTTACAGCTCTGAGCATCTTAGCTCTTTTCTTTTAAGAACGTTCCCTAAATCAAAACTTTATAATTCGATAAAAGCTCTTTTTGATGTCTCTTTGCAGGGGGCCAAGCTTATTGAAACCATCATGGTTTTTGTTGCAGAAAATCAGGAAGTCTCAAGAACCGCGGAGAGACTAGGTGTGCATAGAAATACCATTCAGAAACGCTTTGAGATGATTAAGCAGCTTACATGTCTCGATCCGGCAAGGTTTAAAGATCTCATGATCTTGTACGTGGCTTTAACCCGTACAGGCATGTCTGATTAAGAGTTATAGCTTTATACCTTGATTGCAACTTAATGAATGCACAAATAGCGTTTTTTCTATATCCAGTTTTCGTGTAGCATCATTTCCGGATCTGTCTCATAGTGGCTGAAGTAGCAAAATCATAAAACCTGACAGATCTCCGGAGGCTAACGTGGATATCTTCAGAGCAGAACCGCATACGACTATTCTCTTTGGCAGGGGAACCGAGGAACAGGTTGGAAACGAGGTAAAGCTCTCAGGCGGCTCAAGGGTGCTTATCCATTACGGTGACAGACGATTTGTCGATCAGTCTTTAATCGACCGTGTACGTCACAGCTTTGATGAGGCAGGCATTGACTGTTATGAGATGGGCGGGGTTAAAAAGAACACCCGCATTGACGTGGTTGAGGAAGGCATAAAACTCTGTCGTGACAATCAGATTGATTTCGTGCTCTCGATTGGCAGCGGAAGTGTGGTGGGAAGCGCCAAGGCTATTGCCGTTGGTGCGGTCTGGGACGGGGATTTCAGGCAAAATCTTGAGCGTAAGCGTGAGGTCAGCGGCGCGTTGCCGGTAGGTCTTATAGTCACGGTTCCTGGCAACGGCAGTGAGCTTTCAAACGGCGTTATCGTAACTGAGGATCCTCCCGAGGGTAAAAGAGGGCTTACGCTCTGGAACATGCGTTCGGATTTCTTATATCCAAAGTTTGTGATCTGCAATCCTGAGCTTGTAACCTCGTTCCCAAAGCACCTGGGACTGTCCTTTTCCAATATTTTTGTGAGGATCGCCTGTAGCTTCTTCAACTGCGGCTGGAGCAATGATCTCAATGAGGAGATGTGCACGGCGACACTGAGGGTAATGGTACGCACGTTAAAGAAGCTTCAGGAGAATCCCTCGGATTATGACGCCCTGTGCGAGATGATGTGGGCAGGCATCGTGGCCTATACCCGTTATACCGTGGAGCATGAGGAGGAGCAGGTTGTCGAGGTGCTCTCGCTTGCCTTCAAAAAACTCTATAACAGCTCGCACGGTGAGGCTGTGGGATTAATCTTCCCGGTGTGGTGTGAAACCGTGCTTTACAAGGATGTCTCAAAGATGGCAAGGCTGATGTCAGGCACCTTCGGGATCACCTGGGACGGGAAGGATGACAGCGCTGAACGTTGCGCGAGAGAGGGAATAGCCAGATTAAGGGAGATCTTCAAAGAGGTGGGCCTGCCCGCAACCTTTGAGGATTTAGGCGGCAGCGGGGAGGACATCCCGCTTATTCTTGATATCGCGGGGCTTAAAGATGGGATTGAGATAGGTTCCTATCTCAAGCTTGACCGTGATCATGCCCAGGCGTTGTTATCGCTGATACTAATGGCGAATATCCGACATGATTAGGATAAGGGCGAATTAAAGTTGGCAGTGATTAGCGGTGTCACCTCTACAACCGTACTCATAAAAGGCTTCCAACCACATTCTTCACAGCCGAGATTAGGCTAAAGCCCTTGTACTCTTCTAAGGTAAGGGAAACATCTGGAGCAATTGAAAGACCAATATCGTTGAAGTACTTGCGCTCTTCGTTAAAGCCCAGTCAGGATGTACTTGCCCATGTAGTCAGGTCCCAAAATCAGATGATTGGCTTCCCCTGTTTCAAACTGAGCGTTGAGCAGGGCGAAATATACCGCGAGACTTGAACCAAAGGCGGCGCGCAGCTGAATACTGAAACTAACCTTATTTCGGTCAGATCCTATGTACTTGACAGGCGTCTGACCTATGACCTCATGCGTAGCAAAGCGTTTGGCATGCTCGATATTCACATCCTTGGGGTTCCTAACTTTTTGCAATGCCCTGAACCCTGCTTTGCCCGTCTATAAATTGCTTTGTCAGATAGTGAGGGCAGTTTTCTGCCGACAGCTTAACTGTTGCCATAGACTGAAACTGTTGCTTATCCCTTATTGGTAATTGGTAGCTGATTAAAATCCCGCGGAACCGAACCACGGGATTGTATATGCGTTACTTGATCTCACGGCCGGAAATGGTTAATGGCAAGCTTTGGGATCATTCGTTCTTAGGCTCTGACCCTTCATCCTCATCAGCCCCTTCAGGCAGGGCTTCATCCTCTACATCATCATCCTCGTCAGGATCTTTCTTGAAGGTGTCATCGTCATCCTCTTTCTTGAACACATCAAAGAGCTTTGAAAGAAAGCCCGGGATGATGTCAAAGATCTCAGTTGAGACATGCTCGGTTGGCAGGTAGAGATCTTCACCCTTTACGGTAAGAGTTACAGAAGGCGCTCCTAAGTTATAGAAATCCCTAAATGGGATCGGACACTCGGCGCGCAAAGCCTTTACCGCCTGATCAACCCCGACGGGGCGGATGAAACAACAGTCTGAGGCCGAGGTTTCGCCTGAGAATGAGATCTGCTGGACGAAATCCGAGTTGAAGCTGTCCACGGCGTCACTTATTCTGCGGTAGACCTCTCTGTCCTGGGAGTTGTTCTGGCGGATCTGCTGCTGGGGTATGAAATTGCTTCCAAGGCAGATCACAACCGAGGGTCTTGGGAGTCTTGCGAGATCATTTAGTCTTTCAATAACCGCCTGGATGGTTTCCTGACGGGTATATTCTTTCTTGGCGCAACGCGAGAGCAGTCCGTCAATTGCGGCCTGCAGATCGCCTCTGTAATGTCTTGAGGCGCGGTAGAAGAGATCAGAGTATGAGAGAACCTCGGCGTCACGCACCTCAGGCATGTACTCCTGATCGAGCATGGTCAGCAGATCATTCTCGCGGTTTTCAATCGCGGTGCAGCTCTCCTCAAGCGCCTCGGCGGCCAGCGATTTTAAGATCTCAATAAGATCCAATAGATTTACGTTTAAAAATGGCAGCTCAAAGCACACTAACGCTGAGTCCGGGGTTCTGGGGCTTAGCATCGGCGGCATCAGAATTGAGCGGAATACCGGAACAAAAGGCCTTTTTGAGAGTCTTGAGGCGATTCTGGGGTTGAGCTCCATCTTCTCGACTATACGCGAGGCGACCTGGGTAGGGCTGAAGCCCTTGAAGGGCTCGGCGCTTTCAGCGCCCTTGCCCAGGATATAGAAGCACAGCTCGGCTTTTCCCATGTTCGCGGTATAGAGATTTAAGTTGTTCTCATCATTGGCGCGGTTTTCAGGCTTGAAGGCTACCGTGAGCTTGAGATCGAGGTGGTTCTCACTCAAAAGCGAGTGGATGTAGGGCATGCACTCGCGGATCCCGACATTGCCCGAGATGGTCTGCGAGGTGCAGACAAAGAGCAGGTTGAATGGCAGCTCATAAAGCCGGTCTGAGGCTTCCTTTACCAGAGTGAGCAATGCTCCGGTTACCCCCTTTGATTCAAATGATCCAAGACCATAGAGGGTATTGGTGTATGAGAGCGCCTGGGCCTTGTCGGATTTCTTGATGATGGTACGAAGCTTCTCTTTAAGCTCATCAGGCTTGAAGGACATGGGCTTTAGCATCGCGTAGGAATCATTGCCGGAGGTGTCAGAGGAGCAGAGCACGCAGATAGTCTCTCTGGTCATTCCCTCATCAACCTTCACAAGGGCTACTACCGAGTGATGCTTCTGATCCGAGTGCGGAACATAGAGCACGTTATTGCGGTGGGTCCTGAAATACGAGATCCCGCATACGGTGTCATAGATGGCCTTTGAAATCTCCATTTCCCCATGGGTCGAGGTAATGGAGGGAATGGAGATCAGCCACTTGGTAAGAGCGATCGCCTCTTCCTTGAAATTTATGAATTCAAACAATTAAAACCCCAAATCGGCGCTTATAAGCGCCGCGTGATCCAAACGCGCTGTCCGCTTTACGCTGTTGATTATGGTGGAAAAGCATAATATGGGCAACAGTCTATATAAATTAGGCGGTACGAGATCAAAAACCGCCGTCAAATTTAAAGATCTGACAGCGGTCTTTACTTATCCTGATTTAGTTTTTGGCCTTGTTCGCGTCACGGTCAACCCGTACGGCAAGACTGTCCTTATAGAGCTCGGACTTTAAGACCTGCACGGTGCTCTTAAAGCGCTCGCGGCGCTGGCTTGCAAGCGCCGGGCTTCCTGATGGCAGGTCAACCTTGAGCGGATCTACAGGACGGTCATTGATACGGATCTCATAGTGCAGGTGAGAGCCGGTGGATCCGCCGGTGTTGCCAGACTTGGCGAAGACCTGCCCCATATGCACGGTATCACCCTTTGACACGTTGTAGCGTGACAGGTGCATGTATACCGTTGAATAGGCGCCCATGTGCTTTATTACCACAGTGTAACCACCACCGCGCATATAACCCGCGTAGGTGACCACGCCGTCAGCCGGGGCGTATACCGGGGTTCCTATAGGCATTCTGAAATCAACGCCATTGTGTGGAGAGATCCTGTGGCGCAGCGGGTGATAGCGGCGCGGGTTGAAGGGCGAGCTCACCTCAAGATTTCCGCTTACCGGGAAACGGCGGAACGAGCCGGTTACTGGCCTGTAGCCGTCTTCCTCATAGAAGGTGCCGTTGTCAGGATTGCGGTAGAGTCTTACGCGGCCGTTTCTTGAGGTGTTGAACTCAAGCGCAGTTATGGCGGAGCGGGTTCCTATGCCGTTGAAGAGCACCCTGAAGCCGTCACCCGCGTTAAGCCTTCTTACGTTGACGCGGCCGTTTAACACCGAGCGGATCTGCGCGACATTTTGCGCGGTAAGCCCGGCGCGTTTGGCTGCGGCGTTGAAGTTCTCGCCGCGTCTTATGTCAGATACCACAAGACGGGGTCTGGTTCTGGCGTTCTGTTTGGCAAGAAGCTCCTCAGCCTGCTTCTGCTTGAGTGCCTCCTCCTGAGCTGCCTTGCGATCTTTGGCGGCCTCAATCGCGTTAGGCATCTTCTCGGCGTCGGCAAAGAGCTTTATGGCCTTGTTGTCATCAACATGGGCGTTGAGATCCTCATGCACGACACTGAAAGGAGCGCTGGGGCTCATACGGGTAAAGCGCACCTGCTCATCATTTGAGCGCAGGGGTTTAACAAGCTCAAGCACGTTGTTCTTTGAGTCTATAAGGAAATGGATCTGGGTGCCGGGCTTTAAGTAGAGATCTGCCTTTGAGGCTGCCTTGGTAATATCAGCAAGCGTGCCGTCAGGCAGGTTCAGGTAGTTGAAGATAGCAGATATGGTATCGCCCGAGTGTACTGTCTGCTTGTACCATCTGCCTGTAGGTCTTGGAGCGGCGTAGGCGTTGAGTACCGGAGGTCTTGTGGCGTCAAGCCCTGAGACCTGGGGAATGCTGCCGTCTGCCAGAAGCTCAAGTGTCTTGTCAGGCCCGTTGAGAGCAGGAAGCGGTTTTGCCTGAGTAGGCATGCTCACGCCGCTTGCCCCGGCGGTTACAGGAGCGCTGTCGCTTTCATTTACGCTCTCATCACTGTCAGAGGTGTCAGCACCGACGCTGGTGGAGCCGGCGTAAAAGCGCTGACGCAGCTGCTCTGGAACGGCCGGCATCTCGTCTGACATATCGCCCGCGAGATCATCTGTATCGTCCGTGTCCTCATCGTTGAAGGCGTCGGCAAGGTTGTTGCCGCTGCGTCTTGCCGCGATGACCGCGTCATTAACCGCCTGTGATGAGAAGAGATTTGAAGGCAGATCCGCGTCATCATAGTTTTCGCGTGAACCGGCGTCAGCGGTGATCTGCAAATTAGCGGCGGTTTCCTCGTCACTGCCTTTTAAGTAGTTCTCCTCGTTATTGCTGGAGACACCTTTATTCAGTGAGGCAAGCGCCGGGATGGCTTCAATGGAGAGCGGAATGAGGTTACCAACAGGAAGCGCGCAGATTATGGAGATTACGCATACTGAGACAATTCCAACGAAGTGCTGGCCTGAGATCGGGAGTACACCTGTATTGTGCTGTACCGCGACGTAATCTTCGTGAGTCCTGTGCGAGTTGATCCTAAGGTTTAGCATTCTGACATTTTACCACGCCACGTTCTGATACTCCAAAGGTTTTTACGCGAAAAATCCAGTGTATCGGACAGAGGCTTAATATTTTTCAGGCGTTTTTTGAACAAACACGAATTCGTCAGAGCAGATAGCAAACAGCCGCTATCTCTGATCCCACCATTAAAAGCAACGCGCAGGTAACCATAAGCCCCTGAAATGTCTTCGGCACTCCGAGGGCAAAGGCGTCACCAAAGGTGCCTTTGACAGTTATGAGGGATTTTGGCAAAGAGCGCTTAAACCAGCTGTCACGTCTTTTTCCTACGATCGCGCGAAAAATCGCCGAGGTTAAAAGTGCGAGTGACAGAGCAAGCAGAATTTTGCCTTGTGGATCCATGATGTTTTTAAAAACGCTTATATTGCTGCAGTTATTTGTATGTTAGATAAAAATGGGCTTTAACGTACAGGCGTGATGTCACATTTCACTAAAAATGTGCGAGCTTTTAACTTGCGTATTTGCAGACTAACGCACAGATCAGACAAATATTGGCTCCAAATAAGTTGTCTTAAGGCAAATGTTTGCTAACTTTTAATCATCAGGTGGGAATAACAATAATTAACCCGAAAAAAGACCATCAAAAGGTCTGACATACTTTATGCTGGAGTGAAGATGAGCGACGCTGCGATAACTCTGACGGTGCTGGCCGTCGTAGCTTTTTTATTTGTAACCGAACTCATTCCCATGGCGGTGACCGCCATGGGCGCCGCGGTTACCCTCGGACTTTGCGGGGTTTTGAAAACCAATGAGGTATTCTCAGGGTTTTCAAATTCCACTGTGGTGCTCTTTGGCGGCATGTTCGTGGTAGGAGCGGCGATGCTGGACTCGGGGCTTGCCACAACCATAGGCAAGTTTGTGGTTCAAAAGGTTGGTGTCAGGGAAGCTCCACTGATGGCGGCGCTGATGCTGGTCACCATAGTTATGTCGGCTTTTGCCTCAAACACCGGAACCGTCGCCTGCCTTATGCCTATGGTAATAGGTATATGCGTATCAGCTAAGCTCTCACCCGCGCCGCTTCTGATGGGACTTGCGGTAGCCGCGAACGTCGGATGCGATCTGACTATGGTAGGCACTCCTCCCAATATGCTTGCCGTAGCGGCTCTTGTTAACGCCGGGCATGATCCTCTTGGATTTTTCGAGTTTGCCTGGATAGGTCTTCCGATCTGTGTTTGCTGTACGCTCTTTATGATCTTTGTGGGGCGCAGACTCCTGCCTCACGACGCCAAAGCCCGTATGCTTGGCGAGTGGCATGACGCGATACAGCAGGGTCAGACCAGCGGGTATCGCAAGCAGGTGCAGGCTCTGGTGATTTTGGGAGTAGTGGTTGCCGGGCTTATCATCGGGATCCCCGGGGTTCCTCCTTCAGTTATGGCGGTTATCGGAGCGCTTTTGTGTGTGCTGACCCGTACTATTACCGAGAAGCAGGCCTATGACGGAATAGACTGGGTTACCATTTTCCTGTTTGCGGGCATGCTTCCGATCGCCACCGCGCTTGACAAGACCGGGGCAGGGCTTATGGTCGCCGATTTCGTGGTAAGCCTTATGGGCAGTGAGCCTTCAGGGATGACCATCATGGCGGTGCTCTTCCTGCTCTCATGCGGCCTTACCCAGTTCATGCCAAATACCGCGACCGCGGCGCTTTTAATCCCAATTGGTCTTTCAATTTCCTCCCGCCTTGGCGTGTCACCCTACGCCGTTACCATAGGCATCGCCATCGCGGCCTCCTGCTCATTCGCGACCCCGGTAGCGACCCCGCCTAACACTCTGATCATGACCCCGGGATCGCTTAAGTTTAAGCATTACCTTTATGTGGGACTTCCCATGTGTGTCATCGCTTTTATTCTGTGCGTGGCGATAGTCCCGGTAGTCTGGCCTTTCAGACCATAATTAAGGTTAAGGCGGCCTGACATCTCAAAGGCTGCCTCCTTATGTTCCAAATCTGTCAATTCAGATCCATACACAAATCCCTCTCAAAGACTACGCGGTTTATCTTCAGCTGCCTGAACAGTGGATCAATTCTTGTAACCGTCTCAATAAAAATGAACGCATTGCCCATAAGAGGTGATTCATAAAGTTGGTTGCATTTCTTTTTCTTCTTAAATAATCATGACCTTACCTGACTGATTGAACCGTACAAAAATCATCCTCATTGCAAATTTGCAATTCCGGCAGAGTAGACGGGGGTTTTGTATCATTTAGACAAACGAACAACAACGAGGATGACATTATGAGGAAATCACATCACATCAAAGCGCGTATGAATCAGCGCGGTATTTCAGACTCACTAATAACTCTTCTTTCCACATTTGGGATAGTTCAGGACGGTCAGATCTCCTTAAGCCGCGGTAACCGCGAGCACGTATCAAAGGTACTCACAAAGCTTAAGCGTCAGCTTGACCGTATGGCTGAAAAAGGCGGATACACCATGGTCTCAGTGGATAATGTCCTGCTGACGGTGTACCGGAACTAGAGCTTTTACGAATGCAAGGAGCTGAAAAAGATAACTAGAACCGATAAGGGAGAAAAACAATTATATGGAAATTTTAGTCTGACATAAAGTCCGTGGTTGCGGCAGGTAAGACTGTCGCAGCCAGACACCAAAGGAACGCAGAGCAAGTTTGGCAGAGAGAATTACCGCTCACAAAACGCGCATAAGGTCAATCCGAAACCTGAAAACTGAATATGAAACCTTGAAGGCCTTATTTATGAATATGAGTAAGTTAGTACATTCCGTCCGCGAGTTTATGATTAAAACCGGGTTAACCGCGATGCTTCTGCGCGGACTCGATCTGCTGTTCCTGCTAAGCGTACTGGTATATTTTGTGTCACAAATGTCTGACTTTACGCATGTACTGCTAAGTCCGTTTATCGCAACGGCAAATAACATTACAGCTCTGCGGGGAGCGGTTCTGGCGGTTAAAACCTTTAGAAGATAGAGAGGAGATGAAATATGCTGATTGGCTTTATCATGCTTATTACCTTTGTCGTGTCGTTTTTAGTTCTTAGCTGTGATAGTTCAAACAAGAGAAAAAAACACACTTTTTCTCTGACAAAGATCAAACCTCTTAAGGGTAACGCCTGGACTAATCCTTTTGCTAACCCTCTTGCCCAATGGACTTCTTCAGACCTTTACTTTTATTTACTTTCGCATCCTGAACAAAATTTCTAAAAAGCTGGAGTTACCGCCTTTTTTGTATCTATTAAAATCTATTTTTACCCCAATTCTGAACTTTGCGAGCGGCATTGGCGTCAACCACTTTAACAAGCTGTTTTGTAACCTCGTTTATATTAAAAACACCAGCGGAGAATTTCTGAGAACAACTGTGCTGAAGATGAACCAAAACTTGCAAATCGAAAACATTCGTCAGACGATTGATACCTGATACCCGTAAATTTTTGTGCACCATCTTTGAAATTTGTAATCAGTCTTTAACGGAATGTGCGCTATCTGCCAAAGCGGAAACGGCTCTATCCGTTACCGCGTCGGGCTTTGCTATAATTTCCGCAGTATCAACAGAAAGGGGTTTTACCATGGTTTCTTTGCAAGCGCTTGAGAGAATAGATCCGGAGCTCTTCAGCTATTTTGAGAAGGAAATGGAGTATCAGCACTCATCTCTTTCTTTTATACCGGATGAAAACGCGACCACTCCTCTGTGCGCGGCCATCATGGGCAACGTGCTTGTAAACTCTGCCGGCAGGATCTCCTATGGCAGAGCAGAGGATCTTGAGAAACTTACCCAGAAACGTATCTGCGATCTCTTCGGGGCTACCTGCGCCAATATCCGTACCTTAAACATTGAGGCGGCCTCCCGCGTGGTATTTCAGGCTCTGACCAAACGCGGTGATGTGGTTCTCTCACTGGATCTTCGCAAGAAAGAGCATTGCAACAGTGAGAACCTGGTGTTCCGCTTTGTAAACTATGGAATTGATCCCAAGACCAACCAGCTTGACTACGATGATATTGAAAATAAGGTGAAGACCAACAAGCCTCACCTCATTATCCTCTCGCCGGTCAACTATCCTTTTGATATCGACTATCAGCGTCTGTCCGAAATAGCCAGAGCCTCAGGAGCTCTCCTGTGGGTTGATATCTCACAGACCTCAGGACTTATCGCCGCGGGAGTTCTTAAATCCCCGGTTCCATATTCTGATATCGTGACTTTCACGATGCAGGGCGCCATGCAGGGTCCCCAGTGCGCCGTGATCCTCTCTAAATCCGAGTTTGGCGGCGCCATTGAGCGCGCCGTGAACACCTCAGGTCACCGCGGTCTTTTAACCGCTCAGCTGGCCGCGCTTTCAGCGCGTGTTCATGAGATGGCGACTCAGACCTACCGCGAGTACTGCAAGTGCGTGCTTGAAAACGCCATCGCCCTTGAAAACGGTCTCGCCGCGGGCGGCATGAAGCTCATAGGCCCCAAGACCCAGTCTCATTTTGTCATGGTAGATATGAAAGATACCGCGCTTTCAGCCCGCGGCGCTCAGGAAATGCTCGCTGACTGCGGGGTATTGGTACGTCATGCTCAGGTTATGACATCTGATCCAAACGTTAGGTATGATTCTGTACGCTTCTCGGTTCTAAGCGCTACCACCCGCGGGGTAAAGGCTGCGGATCTTGAAAAGATTGGAAAGGTGGTAGGTCGTTATCTCCTATCACCTGATGAGGAGCGCACCAGAGAGCTTTCAACTACAGTCGCATCAATTACCGCTACGCTTCCATTCTTCAGTAAAAGATGGCTCCCGGATGGTATAACCCTTGAGGAGACCTTCTGCCAGAGCTCGAAGCGTAAAGTAGTCTAATAAAGCCGTGGAATACTTTAAAAGATCCGATCTGTTTTCCGCAGCTCCCATGGTCGACGTGACGACGTCGGCCTTCCGCCGCGCGGCCCGAATTTTCACAAAACGCGCGACGCTTTATACCGAGATGATCGCATCAGAGGCCATAACCCATGGAAAGTTACGGCTTTTGGAGCATGATCCATCAGAGCTTCCGCTGGTGCTGCAACTTGGCGGAAGCGATCCCGTATCTCTCGCCAAAGCATCAATTGAGGGTGAAAAAGCCGGGTTTACCGCGATCAATCTGAACGCGGGATGCCCTTCTGATAAGGTTCAGTCAGGCGATTTTGGCGCGGTGATGATGAAGGATCCCGCGCATCTTGCAGACTGCGTTAAAGCCATGCAGGATGCTGTATCGATCCCGGTTACGGTCAAAACCAGGATCGGGGTTGATGAACTCGACAGTCCTGAGTTTACACGAAAGCTCATTGGTGCCATTTACGACACCGGTTGCAGGCATGTCATAATCCACGCCCGCAAATGCTGGCTGAACGGTCTCTCTCCAAAAGAAAACCGCACAGTTCCTCCGCTTGATTATCAGAGAGTATACGATCTTAAGAAGATCTTCACGGATCTCA
This sequence comes from Succinatimonas hippei, assembly GCA_004557545.1. Lineage (GTDB taxonomy): Bacteria > Pseudomonadota > Gammaproteobacteria > Enterobacterales > Succinivibrionaceae > Succinivibrio > Succinivibrio hippei_A. Next base: position 1,473 of record SFGV01000045.1, on the reverse strand, counting down.
CAATCACGATAAACGGCGGGATCACTACCATGGAGCAGTGTCATGAGCATTTAAAGCATGTTGACGGGGTAATGCTCGGCAGAGCGCTCATCGACAATCCATGGATCATGGCCCATGTTGACAGCGAGATTTACAAAGACGGATCTCCGGTTAAAGATCGTGATGAGATCTTAGATGAAGCTATGGATCTTGCCCGCACATTCAAATCCGAGGGCAAATCCTTCAGACATCTTGGACAGCATTTTTTAAACCTGTATGCCTCATGCCCTGGATCCCGGTATTTCAGACGCTATCTTTCAGAGCATCTTGGAGACGCTGACGGAGCTAAGGTGCTTTTCGATGCAAGGACCCAAATGCGTGAGGGCGGGCATAACAGGTGATTGGAGTTATAAGCCATGGATCTTTCAATTAAGTCATGTTTTCAGCTCAACAACGGCGTGATGATGCCGGTGCTGGGGCTTGGGGTATTCAAATCACCTTCAGGAGATATTACCAGAGAGGCGGTAAAAACCGCGCTGTCCATTGGCTACAGGATGATAGATACCGCCCGCGCCTACGGTAATGAGCGCAGTGTGGGTGAGGGGATCGCTCAATCGGGGATCCCGCGAGAGGAGATCTTTGTCACCACCAAGCTCTGGAAGACTGATTTTGCTGACCCGCGCAAAGGACTTACCGATTCCTTAAAACGCCTTAAGCTTGATTATGTGGATCTGTTTCTGCTTCACTGGCCATTCAAAGGCTTTGGTGAGACCTGGATTAAGCTTGAGCAACTGCAAAAAGAAGGACTGTGCAGGGCAATCGGAGTTTCTAACTTCAGGATCCATCATCTCGAGGAATTAAAAAAGGGCGGTATAAGCGTGATCCCGCAGGTAAACCAGATGGAGATCCATCCTGTGAACACCGAGGAAGATCTTTGCAACTACTGCCGCAGAAATCACATCCAGATGGAGGCCTACTCACCTTTGGGAGGCGAGGGCAGACTGCTTGTAGATGACCCAAGGCTTGTCGGAATGCGCGAATATTACAAGCGCACCCCGGCGCAGATCATACTGCGCTGGAACCTTCAGCGCGGCATAGTAGTTATTCCGAAATCAGTGCATGAGGAGAGGATAAGAGAGAACGCTGGACTCTTTGACTTTGATCTGTCACAGGGTGATCTGGCTACCATCTCGGATATGAATGCCAATGACCGTCGCAACTATGATCCTGACGCGATAGACAAGCGTCCCGCCTGGATGGAGCCGAAATTTACAGATTAGGCAATGTGAAAGCGTCGTAAGCTAAGGCGCTTTCTATTGAATGCCCGGTAATGTCTTGCTTTCTATAAAAACTTGCGAATACGCAAGCTATCTGAGTTTAGTCTTTACGACCAAATTTATCAAAAAAGCGCCGTAAAACCCCGGGCTTCAGCCCGGGGATATAAGGCGCCTAATCGGGGGTATTCTGGTTTTCAATGTATTGTCTGATGATAGA
>SFGV01000112.1 GCA_004557545.1 Succinatimonas hippei | reverse complement strand
AGGTCTCCCTCGACGCCGACGGCGCTGAGAAAAGCATCCGCTCGTCCTACTGGGGCAGCCGCCACCGCGTCGTCATCTCGTTCACCGGCACCGTCAGCGCCGGCGACTTCCGCATCTCCCTGCGCGAGGGCTGGCAGTACACCTACCGCCCGGGCAAGAGCGTGCCCCTCCTCGACTGCGCCACCGACCTCATGGGCGAAACCGAGGCCAAAGGCAACGGCAAAAACGTGCTGCGCTCGCGCCTGCGCGTGCAGTATCGTCCTCAGGGATGGCGCTTTACGCCCTACGCCGACGCCGAGCTCTACAACAACTGGGGCGTCGAAAAAGTGTACTACACCGCCGGCACCGGCTTCAAAATCGACAGCCACAACAGCCTCGACGCCTACTACCGCTTCATCGCCTACAACCACAGCATGGCGCCCACCTCCGCCAACTCCCACATCCTCGGCCTCGCCTACAAATACACCTTCTGACCCCCACAATTTTAAACCAATTGGGGCACATATCAGTAGTCACAACGCAAATAATCATTTCCAAATTATTGTTGTCCGATTAAAAGTTGAGAACAACATAAAAGCATGTTTCGGCTGTTGATCCAAAGGCGATTGAGTTTGTTTTTTATTGCTGTCCGATAAAAGTTTTTTGAGGGTCTGAAAAAATTAGGGCGGGTTCCATTTGCAGGAGTCCGCCCATTGTGGTTATTTTGCTTTTGCAACTAAACTCAATAACCATGGGCAAAAGTAATCATTTTAGCGGACAGCCGCTCTATAGTCAGGTAATAAAATTGCTTAACAAGGCAAAAATTCTTCATTTCAGCAACGAAAGGGGAGGTGAACGCTATACCAAGCGCTTCGATTGCTGGATACATCTGGTTGTGATGCTGTATGCGGTGATAATGCGGTTTGACTCGCTGCGAGAGATAACAGCGTCGTTGCTTGCCGAGACGCACAAGCTTGCGCACCTCGGCATAACTTTCAAAATCGGGCGCAGCACATTGGCTGATGCCAACAAGAGGCGCCCGGAGGCGATTTTTGAGGCCATATACCGTGATTTATATGCCTCCTACCGCACTGTGCTTTCCTCGGACAGCCGCAACCGCAAGACACCAAAATGGATGAAGCGGCTTCAAATCATCGACTCTACCACCATTACGCTGTTCTCAAACCTGCTTTTCAAGGGCGTAGGGCGACATCCCAAGACCGGCAAAAAGAAAGGTGGTATCAAGGTGCACACAGTAATCCAGGCCAACGAGGGCGTGCCTTCGGACATAAAATTTACCTCGGCTGCCACCAACGATTCCTTTATGCTTAAGCCAACGACCCTAAGCGAGGGGGACATAATAGCTATGGATCGCGCCTATATCGACTATGAGAAGTTCCAGCAACTGACCGAGCGGGGAGTTATCTATGTGACCAAGATGAAGAAATCGTTGAAATACACGGTCATGGAGGACACGATGTATCAGACTCCGGATGGTCTTATGCAAGTGAGGACTCAGGCCGTAGAGTTCGTCAAGCAGAGGAAAGGTGAAGAGGCCATTCGGCACAAGGCGCGCATAATAACATATTGTGACCAGAAGAAGCGCAAGCTCATATCGCTGCTGACCAACGATATGGACTTCGACCCTGACGAAATCATAGCCATCTACCGCAAGCGCTGGGAGATAGAGCTGCTGTTCAAGCAGATGAAGCAAAACTTTCCGCTGAAATACTTCTACGGCGAGAGCGCCAATGCCATCAAGATACAGATATGGGTGACGTTGATAGCAAATCTGCTGCTGATGGTGATGCAGAAAGGGCTTACGCGGCAGTGGAGCTTCTCCGGGCTGGCGACCATGGTCAGGATAACGCTGATGTACTACGTCGACTTCTACAGCCTGTTCAACAATCCCGAAAAAGACTGGGAGATCCTACTCGGCAAGGCGTCCGACGCTCCGCCGACGCCCTCGCTTTTCGATTGAGGGGGCTTGTAAATCAAAAAATCAGACTCGACCGCCGTATAATCAGCAGCCGAGCCAGATATCGTTGCGCAAGTCAACTTTTATCGGACAGCAATAATTCCTTAAGAGCTGATTATTTCTTCAGGGACCACTCGAAGCCCTGCTTCGTGTCCTTGACATCGAAGCCGATGGCGGCGAGGCGGTCGCGGATGAGGTCGCTGGTGGCCCAGTCTTTGTTGGCTT
>SFGV01000044.1 GCA_004557545.1 Succinatimonas hippei | reverse complement strand
TATTCGTCAGACTCCCAGGCGATGGGCAGGGTAGGCGAGGTCATTTTAAGATGCTGGCAGACAGCGTCCAAGATGAAATCCCAGTTCGGTCCTCTGCCGGAGGATGAGGGACATGGAAATGACAATTTCCGTTGCCGCAGATATGTGGCCAAGTACACCATAAACCCGGCCATTACTCACGGATTTTCTCACGTGATCGGCTCTGTGGAAAAAGGCAAACTCGCGGATCTGGTGCTCTGGCGTCCAGCCTTCTTTGGAGTGAAGCCGTCAATGATCATAAAGGGTGGTCAGATAGCCATGGCTGCCATGGGTGATATCAACGCTTCAATTCCTACTCCACAGCCTGTGCATTCAAGATATATGTTCGGCGGTATCGGGGTTGCAGGAGCGGCCAATTCAATAACTTTTACATCAAAAGTCTTTATTGAAGCCGGTGGAGCTGAAATGCTCAAGGAGGAAGGATGCCTCAGGCGTTATGAAGCGTGTTTTGGAACCAGAAACCTTAAGAAGAAGGACATGGTTCTAAACAACGCGACACCGAAGATCGAGGTAAATCCGCAGACCTATGAGGTACGCGCTGACGGGAAATTGCTTACCTGCGAGCCGGCCAAGGTTCTGCCAATGGCTCAACGCTATTTCCTGTTTTAAAAAGGGAAAAGTACCTATGATAGAGTTTGTGAAAAAGGTGGAAAATCCGGGCAGACGCGATGACAGGTTACCCTGTGTCGCCCTTAACTCTGACGAGCGCAGGCTGGTACGTCAGAAGATCACGATGGATAACAGGGAAGAGGCTGCCGTATTCCTTGATCGCGGCAGCGTCATGAAGATCTATGACGTGCTTGAGAGTGATGATGGAAAAAATAAAGTTCAGGTGGTGGGGAAGAGCGAGGAGGTAGTCTCGGCCAGAGCCCATGACTGGCTCTCCTTTGCCAAAGCCTGCTACTATCTTGGAAACCGTCACGCTCCGCTTGAAATAAAAGATCTTGAGTTTTTCTTTCTGCCAGATCGCGTGCTAGAGGAATTGTGTCTGAGACTGGGACTTGAGATCTCACACATATCAGCCGCGTTCGCGCCTGAGGAAGGGGCTTATGCCCACCATCATCACAGCCATGAGCATGATCACGCTCATGAAGAACATGGCGGGCATGATCATGACGAACACGATCATGATGAATAGTCATGCTGAATCCATGAATGATAAGACGGCGGGGACAAACACCTTAAGCGGCGTTAAAAAGGATTTGTTATCACAGCAGATCGCGACACTTATGTGGTTATCTTCGCCAGCTCTTCCTGTCGGGGGATTTTCTTTCTCAGAGGGACTTGAGCAGGCAATTGAGCGCAAAGTCGTAAAGGACGGGGACAGTCTCAGACAGTGTCTTGAAGACGCTGTCAGATATGGTCTTATGCGCTGGGATCTTCCACTATTAAAGCTACTCTATCGCGCTTCATGTAAAGAAGACCGGTCAGAATTTGAGCGGCTTGACGCAAGGCTACTTTCAGGACGAGGAACCAAAGAGCTGTGCGAGGAAGACCGCGCTACGGGCAGCGCTCTTATACGTCTTCTCAAGGCTCTTGATAAGTTCCCTTCGTGGGCAGACGGGTTGCATCCCGGGTATATTTCCGCGCTGGCTATATGCGGGGCACAAACTCTTCCTGTTTGTCAGGAAAGCTGTCAGGGTCTTATGCTCTCTTTTTTAATGTCATGGGCCCAAAATCAGGTGAGCGCGGCAATCAAAGCTGTTCCTCTGGGGCAGAACCGCGGTCAGCAGGTGCTCGTCAGCCTTATTCCATTTTTTGAAGACTCGGTATTACAGGTAATGGACAGACAGGATCCGCCAGTCGGTGTTTCTCTGCCCGCGCACGCGATCCTGAGCTCACTGCATGAGGTTCAGTACTCAAGATTGTTTCGGAGCTGATTTTTTAGAGGTTAGGAATAAAATGAATTCAAAGGAATGTTTGCGTGTTGGCATAGGCGGACCAGTGGGGTCCGGAAAAACGGCGCTGCTTTTAAATCTTTGTCTGGATTTTCGTTCACGCTATAACATGGCGGTGGTAACCAATGATATCTACACCAAAGAGGATGCCGAATTTCTGCTTCGTCATAACGCGCTTGAACCTGATCGCATTATCGGAGTAGAGACCGGCGGCTGTCCTCACACCGCGATACGCGAAGACGCCTCGATGAATCTTGAGGCGATAGATACACTGGTCACAAGACACAAGGGTCTTGAGCTGGTTTTTGTAGAAAGCGGCGGAGATAACCTTTCGGCTACATTCAGTCCGGAGCTTGCGGATCTGACTCTTTATATCATTGATGTCAGCGAAGGAGACAAGATCCCGCGCAAAGGTGGCCCCGGCATCACCAGATCGGATCTTCTGGTAATCAATAAAACGGATCTCGCTCCTATGGTTGGCGCTTCGCTTGAGGTCATGGAACGTGATTCAAAAAAAATGCGTGGAGACCGTCCGTTTGTATTCGCTAACATGCTAAAACGCGAAGGAATGGATGAGATAGAGCATTTTATAATTGACCGCGGAATGTTGCCGCGGCGCGGATGAAACAGCTTTTCCCAGACGGGATAAAGCACTATAGATTTTGATCCCGCCTGATCCCTTCCTGTCTGGCAGGCTTCTTTCCTTAGTCCTATCTGATTTAAATCTCTAAATCGTAAAATTGAAAAAAATTAGCATAAAAAATCATTTTTGATAGCGTGAGAATGTTTAAATCTTTTTAAAATCATAGATTAAATATAAAAACTAAATAAAACGAACTGGAGAAGTATTTGAAAATAAATAACATAATTTTTTTAAGAAAATGTGCCACAGTTAAAAATTTATAATAGAATACGCCTTGTCAGCAGGGGCAAGAGCCCCTAATGAATATTCTCTGTTTAAACAGTATTGGAGATAAAAATGAACAAGTTTCAGGCTATGTTAGGCGTTGTTGCCCTTGGTGCTACCGTTCTGGTTGGCTGCGCTTCAAATGATGGCTTAGAGGCCAAGATTGACGCGATCGCCGCTGATGTTGATGCCCTGAAGGCTCAGCAGTCCAAGCTCGCCAACGACGTTGCTTTCGTTAAGTCAGACGCTGCCCGTGCTAACGAGCGTCTCGACAACCTGGCTCGTCGTTACAAGAAGTAATTCTTGCTTTGACAGCTAGTGAAAAGGCCCGCGCAAGTGGGCCTTTTCCATTTTTGAAGTTTCGCCTTTTCGGCTATTCTGATTTTCTGTTGAATAGATCCTGCTATCCTACTTTTATTCCCGCTTAAAAACCTTACTTACGTCTGAATCCAGCTTTTGTTATATAGAAAACCTGCGTTAGATCGAATTGTGAAATAAATTTATACCTGTTATTTAATATCAAGCGTAAAATAGATCCTGATTTAGGCTATCTTCCTCTGCACTATCTTCAGGTGATCCACATGCGCGAACAAAGACTCAAGGTCATTAATTCCAACGATATCTCAGCTCTGGCCACGGCCTGTGCCGTTATCATAAAAAACCATCCTTTAAAGACTCCGCTTGGCAAAGAAAAAATCCTGATTCTTAACAATGGAATGAAGAACTACCTTAATCAGGAGATCGCGTCGCGCAATGAAATAGCGGCCGGGATTGATTATATGCAGCTCTGGGAGTTCATATGGGAGAACTACAAAAAAATCTGTGACGATAAGGAAATCGGAGAGGAAAACTACTTCAACCGTGACGCCATAACCTGGTCGCTGATGTCGATGTCAGCAAAATGGAAAGAAGAGAAATACAGGTCCATAACCTCACCGCTTGTACAGTACATAGAGGTTCCCAAGAGCGATGAGCCGGATCTCAGACTTTATGAATTATGCTCGAAGATAGCCGATACCTTCGACCAGTACCAGATGTACCGCCCTGAATGGATTTTAAAGTGGGACGAGCTTGATGAGGCTGATTTTGATACATGGATCAGCTATAAGAAGGGAGAAGGACAGCATGGCGGGAAGGTGCGTGACGCGTTGTGGGGAATGCTTCCCAGGTCAATGAGGCACAAGGACGGGAAAATCCCTCCTGAGATATCAAGCTATGACTGGCAACTGTTCCTCTGGTCGCGTCTGCGTTCGAATATGCGAGGGTGGATAAACCGGAAGGAATCTCAAGAGAAGCCTGTTTATTTCGACAGACCTCAGATGATCAACTCTTTTATAGAAAAGTTATCTAAAGACGGAAGTAAGGTCGAGGAAAAGCTTCCTGAAAGGATCTTTATCGCGGGGGTAAGCTCACTGCCTGCTCAGGTAGTGAAGCTGCTTGCCGATCTTGGCCTTCATACTGAGGTCATACTGCTGCTTTTAAATCCCTGCAGGGATTACTGGGGCGATCTCAGGTGCGGACGCAATCCGAGACTTTACGCGAAAAACGGCCAGATCCGCAAGGAGCTTGCGGCAAGTCTTGGTGACCGACTCTCTGACGCGTCAGCAGATGATCCGGAAAAACCGCAGACTTTAAGCAGCGAAGAGAGCGATGAGGATATATTAGACGGCTTCAGCCCGCTGCTTTCAGCCTCAGGCCGCGAAGGCAGGGACTTATTGTCCATGCTCTGTGACCTGCCTGAAGAGAAACAGCCCGAGTTTGACAATTTCTTTGTGGAGCCTCCTGAGCAGGATGTTCTGTCACTTGTAAAGCGCGGGATGTTCTCTCTTGATTATTCAAGAAAGCCTGAAGATACTCGCGAAAAAACTCCGCTTGGGGATGGCAAAACCCTCGCGTTCGTCTCATGCCACACAAGAAGGCGCGAGGTTGAGGAGCTTCGCGACCTCATACTGGAGAAATTCAGTAACGCATCAGAACAAGGAGAAGAGCTTAATCCCCGGGATATTCTGGTTATGACCCCGGCAATTGAGCAGTACGCTCCTGATATTGAAGCGGTATTCGGCAGCGTAGGGAAAAATGATCCTGCCTATATTCCTTATTCAATCGCGGATCGTTCGGTATCAAAAGAAGATCCCGCCGCTGACGCGATTTTAAGGCTCATGAGAGTAGGCGAGGAACCGGTTACCGCGAGTTTTGTAATGGAGCTGCTCTCGGTTCCCCAGATAGCCGCCACTTTTGGTTTTACAAATGAAGATGTAGACGTGATCTCAGGATGGTGCGCCGGATCTGGCATTCATTGGGGGCTTGATGATAAAGAGGTCAAAAGAGACCTACCTAAAAATGGAGCTACCCTGCCCTGGACATTTGACAGAGGTATTTCAAGACTCCTCAACGGCTTCATGAAGGGCCCGGGATGCGATGACGGCAGTTATACCGATATTGAAGGAGAGGATGCCGCTACAGCCGGACGGTTCTGGGATTTCATAAACAGTCTTAAGGATGTACGCGATACATTCATGGAGCTTGGCGATGACGGTGATCTTTTTGACACGCAAGGATCAGACGGACAAAAGCATAAAGTGCCAGAGCGCATCACTAAGCTTAGGGAAATCCTGCTTGACCGCTTCCTTGGAAAGGATGATGACAAGAAGGACAAATTTATAAAGGTGCTACGTGGCTTATCGAAAATTCCGTCGATGCTCAATAAATCACCACATATAAGCCTCAGAGTTTTGCAATCCATGCTCGCGGATTCTCTTGAGCATAAGATAGATGAGGGTAAATATCTTGCGGGCTCTGTGAATTTCTGCTCGATGCTGCCTATGCGCGCGGTGCCTTTCAAGCACATTTTTATTCTGGGGCTTAATGATGGCGAGTTCCCGAGAGCGGAGCGCGCTCCCGGGTTTAATCTGCTCTCTTCCACGAAATTTTTCAGGCGCGGAGACCGTTCGCGTTCGGTAGATGACCGTTATCTTTTCATTGAGGCCATTCTTTCAGCAAGAGACTCACTGACCCTGTCTTACATAGGGCAGGATCCGTCAAACGGAATGCCGCTTGAGCCTTCACCGGTGATTGCCGAACTTAAGGAATGGCTGGATGACAATTTAAGCTCACCAAAAGATGGCGTCAGCGCCTCTGAAATGCTGACTATCAGGTCAAAGCTCAACGCCTACGACAGCTCAAACTATGATCCCAAAGCGCGTAGCGAGCTCAGCATCCCGAGAAAGCCTTCATTCGACAGCCGCAGTTTCACAGGTGATACCAAATCAGAAGCCATCTCAGAGGCTCCGGGGCTTGCCGACAATTTTGGTCAGAGGCTGCCGGAGACCATTACCTTAAGTCCAAAGGAGCTCATAAGCTTTCTTGATTACCCCTGCAGAGGATTTATGCGTCTTTCCGGGATCAGTACGTCATTTAATGAAACTGAGCCTACAGATCTGGAGCCTTTTGAGCTTGATCACCTGGAGAAGGGTAAATTTGAGCAGGATCTTTTAATGCTAGATGATGAGGATTTTGCCAGCGCATTGGAGTCAAGACGCAAATCCGCGCTCTTTCCCACGGGGATCTTCGCTGAGCGTGAGAGCGCGGCGATAAAAATGACCCGCGATAGCATAAGACAGAAACTTGCTGATGCGAGAGGGCTAAGCCATTTGGAGGATCCGTTTTCTGGGCAGGCTGAAGCGGAATTTGACAGCGGTTTTATCGAATTTGACGCTGAAAAAATAGCCCAATTAACCGGAGTGACTCCTGAGGCTGACAACATGAGCGGGATAACCCGGATCTCGCTTTCAGGCAACATCAAACGCGTCTGCGCGATAGTTAACACCTACAGTAAGGAGCTTCCAAGAACCGCCTCTATGGTTGAGGCGATAACTCAGTCTCTGGCTTTTGACAATAAGGAGCATGAGCTCTGGGCATCAGGAAACAATGGCGAGTTTAAAAAATACTCACCTCTTACAAGATCTGACGCTCTAAAAGCTCTTGAAGCCTGCCTTGCCTTTTATCTCGCCGGAAGGCTCAGGCCTCTGCCGGTCTGGAAGGATCTGCTTAAGGAGGGTAAAGCGCTTAAAGCAATGAGCAGGTTCCTTGAGGATGAGAAAAACGGTTATAAGGCAGAGGACTTCGGATTTGACGATGATGCGCGTTTCCTGTTTCGGGAAAGCTCGGTATGTGACAGCGGCGGTCCATGCTTTGAGATCCTGCGCCACTATTACATCAACGTTTTCGAGCAATTTGCCAAAATTCCTTTTGAAGGAGACAAATGATGGGTACTCATGCTGAAAATTCAAAAAAAGACTTTAATCTTGATGTACTCAGTCTGCCGCTTAACCGGTCATCCATGATCAGAGCCTCAGCGGGTACAGGTAAAACCTTCACGATAACCCTGCTGGCGGTAAGGCTCCTGTTAGGAGATATTCGAGGAATCCATTCTGATGGTACGACATTTGAGCCTAAACCAGTTCTCACTGCCGACAAACTGCTTGTCGTGACCTTTACAAAGGCCGCCGCGGCCGAGCTTAGGGCAAGAGTGCGTCAGAGAGTGCATCAGGCCAGGGAGTTGTTTCACAAAACAGCTGCAGGCGAAGCTCCAAAAGATAAGGATGATCCGTTAATCAGACTGGTACTGGAGCTTACAAATAATGGCACTGACAGAGCGTGCGCCGAAAAATGCTCGAGGATCCTCGATCAGGCTGAGCGCCAGCTGGATGACGCGGCGATTTGCACCATTCACTCCTTCTGCGACCGGGCGCTCAACAAGATCTTTTCCTTTGAGTCAGGTGAGCCGTTCCAGACCCAGCTTTCAGATGATATAAGCGAGGAGTTGGACGAGGCTGTATCGGATGTCTGGCGTGAGATCTTTTACAGTGGAGAAAATACAGCGGATCAGATCCTTGATGTCATAGGAGGGACGGATCCTCTGGATAGGGATACCGGAGTACTCCAAAGAATAGATCAGCTTGAAAATGTCGCGGCATCTCAGGCCAGTCTTGATGATAAGTCTGGAATTTTTATGGGGTACAGGGTATCGGGAGCAGAGTTTAATCAGGCAATAAGCGGTCTTGATCCCTTAAAACCCTCCAGAACAGGGATCCGCAAAGCGCTTTTTGAGTACGCGGGAAAGAAGCAGCGCGAGCTTTCGGAGCTGATTTCTCAAATAGTCCAAAAACTCCCTGAGTTTCATGACAAATACCGTATCGCAAAGGATCAGGGAAGTCTTGGGATCATAAAAAAAGATCCCGCCGCGGCAATGTCTGCGATCAACAGTCTTTCTGATGACTGCTCATACGATGAACTCATTACATCCTTAAGAGGTTGCGGTATTTATGAGACGGCAGAGGAAGTTATAAACCAGAGATCAAAATCAAAGATCACCGCGGAAGTACAAGAGCTTGAAGATATTTTTATTGAAATCAGCGGAACGTTCGGAAGATATGAAAAGAAACTTGTAAGTCTCAAGGAGACCGAGATAACCCTGATAGCGCTGATGGCACTTGATCGTTGCTCTGAAATCTGCAGACGCGATCATGTGCTTTCATTCAACGGTCTTATTCGAGAGCTTGACAAGGCCCTTTATCGAAAAAAGGACGCTGCTGGCTCAAGGCTCGCGTCAACACTTCGCAGGCAGTATCCGGTCGTCATGATAGATGAGTCTCAGGATACCGATCCTATGCAGTATTCGATATTCAAGAAAATCTACCTGACGACAGAGGCGAAGAAAGACGGGGCATGCTGTCTGTTCATAGGTGATCCAAAACAGTCTATTTACTCATTTAGAAACGCCGACATCCACTCTTATAACCAGGCTGGCAAGGACATAAGGGATCTTTTTGATGGTGGAAATGATGAGATTGCCGAAAGCAATGTCCTGAAGCTCCCTGTAAATTACCGTTCCAATGAAGATGTTGTTGAAAGCGTCAACGATATCTTCAGGGGATTTGGTATTCCGAACGACGCGGTGGTGAAGCCATTTTGCGACAAGAGCGCACAGGATAGCAGCGCCATAACGTATGAAAAGGTTGGCGCAAACAAAGGAAAAAGAGTTCTTTGTCTTGATAATGAAGAAAACCCGCGCAGCGGATGCAGGGTTGTATTTGTAAATGATGAATGCAAGGGGAACAGCACCAGCGCCTCCGCGGCGGCCATCGTAGCGGCAAGAGACATCGCTAAATGTCTTGCCCGGGGTAAGCTTTTTGACGAGAAAAAGCAAGTGACACGCCCTGTAGAGCCATCGGACATCGCGGTACTGGTAAATAGCGGCACTCAGAGCGCGTTAATTTCCAAATGCCTAAGCGATCTTGGTATAGGAAGCGTCTATTTTTCCGATCGTAGTAGCGTAATGTTTGATGTGGAGTTAAAAGGCACTTATCAGAGGGGTCGTCCAACAGAAGCTGCCCAGTGTCTAATTGATTTCATGGAAGCCATGCAGAGCTATCAGGCGCCGGGAAGGGTTATCAGACTTATGGGAACGCGCCTTTGCGGTCTTGACAGCTCAGGCTTTGTAAGTTTTTGCTCTGATGAAAAAGCGCTTGAGTCTGAAAGCACATCGTTGCGCGAAGCAAAGGAGCTCTGGGAGCGATTTGGCTTTTTAAGCGCGTTTCGCACATGGTGCTACAAACATAAAACTATAGGCAGGATAGAGAAGACAGACGGGGGAGAGCGCTTTCTTACCGATTGCTTTCAGATAGCCGAGCTGGTGCAGGAGCATACAAATCAGATCCCGGGAACCATGGCCCAGCTCAAGTGGCTTAGAAATCAGTCTCACAATGAAGGTAACAGCGCTGACGCCGTAAGGAAGCGCCTTGAATCTGAAAATAAGCAGGTGAAGATCTACACCATACATATGTCAAAGGGTCTGGAATTTCCGATAGTATTCCTTCCTTTTGTCTGGGTACCACGTAAGAACGAAAACAGTGAAGGCGCTCCAATCAGATACTATGATTTCAGAGATGGGAAAGGGTGCTACCGGCTGGATCTCGATGGAAGCCCGGAATCTGTTAACCGGGAATTTGAGGACAGCCTTGAGGAAGAGTGCAGAAAGCTCTATGTAGCTCTGACCCGCGCTGAGACCGCGAATTATATTTATATAACAAACGAAAACTTCAATCCCCGCAAGATAAGCGCGCTTGCGCTTGAACTTACAAGATGGGACAAGGCGTCCTGTGGTCCTGTCAAATCCAAAAAATCCGCTGCCAAAGACTCCGTTAAGAGCTTAGGCGAGCAATGCTTTGATCAATTGCGACAGAATGCTGAAAAAACAGGCGGAAGATACTCCTTCAGGAAAACCTCAGGTGAAGAGGCCAAAGCAGATTCTGAGGCATTTAAGAGAGCAAGAGCCAAACCTGAAGAAAAACAGTCTGAGCTTATAGTTTCAGATATACAGAAGGGCGCTATCAAACAGGATTTTTCTGTAAGCTCGTATACCGCGGTAACCCGCGGGCTTCATGATCGTGAGTTTGAGCAGAATGATGTTGCAGCTGATCAGGAAGCGAGGAAAGTAAGGACGGAGCGTGCAACTCCCGACCGTTTTAATTTTCCACGCGGTACCAAAGCGGGAACCTTTTTGCATGAGGCCCTGCAGGTATGTCCGTTTGACAGGATAGCTGACAGCGAAGAGATGAACAAATTCAAAGTCCATCACGCGGCAATAGCGCAGACAAGAGGCCTGCTTGAACAGTGGAAACAGAATTCACTGCCAGAAGAAGCTTCGTATCCTGACAGCCCCGATCCGCTTGAAAAGTGGTTTACCGATATCACCAGAGCCAGACTCCCGATCGGAGGGGATAAATCATTCAGACTTTGTGATCTCAGGGCAGGTGACTGGATCCCGGAAATGGAATATCTGATCCCTGCTGATGGAAATATCAGTGCACAAAGATTAAACGCCCTGTGCATTAAGAGCGCTAAAAAAGTTCTTGGTCATGAGCCTGAGCCGCCGCTTGTTCTTGATGAAAAAACTCTGCATGGCTATGTGACAGGATCGCTTGATCTGGTTATGAGAGTGCCGGGAACTGACGCCGCGCATGATCTTTATTATGTCGCGGACTACAAATCAACTCATCTCGGAGATTCTCCTGAATGTTACAACAAGGATGCAGTGCGTAAGAGCGTGTTCGATCCGCATAACCGCTACGATGTGCAATATCTTTTCTACACTCTGGCTCTGCACAGATTTTTAAAAGAAAGACTTGGAGATTCATACAGTTATGAAAGAAATTTTGGCGGTGTCTTATATTTGTATCTGAGAGGTCTTTATGAAGAACCTGCAGCAGGCGGAAGCGGGATCTTTATGACCAAGCCTGACGAGGAAATCGTTAATGAGCTGGATGAAATGTTCAGAGGGAGATAAAGAAAATGGAGATTAAAGCTAATGCCTCACCGTTGCGCGATCAGGGACTTCCCTTAATCGGCGCAGCCCTCTGCACTGAGATAGCAAAGCAGGGGACATCAGATCCGGCGCTACTTTTATGTGTGATGCTGCTTTGTTTAAAGCTTCAGGATGGCGGAGTGTGTTTAAACCTGAGCACGAAAGAGGTGAGAGATGACGCGGTCAGGCTGTTGCTTGGGCAATTGCCAGAGGATGACCAGCCCTGCGGTCGGGGAACGGCATCGTTTTATCAATGCCTGGGAGGTCATTTTGACCGAAATATTAAAGCTTCGGATTTTAAAGCTTCGGCTCTGATGAATCTTCTCGATAAACTGTTCGGGAAAGAACTTTGTAATTTTGTACGAGGAGACAGCCTGTCACAAATAGGCGCTACACCGGTAACCGGAGGGCCTGATGACAGAACCCCTCTGGTCTGGGATCTCGGACGTCTGTATTTCAGGCGTTATTTCAATTATGAACAGGCTATCACCCGGTATGTGAGATCAAGACCAGCAGCTGGGCAAATCCCGGTGCAGGCAAAAGATATCCTGGACGCGCTTTTTGGCAGGAACTCTAAAACTGATTATCAGAAATGCGCGGCGGCTTTATCGCTTTTGTCTCCTTTTACCGTCATATCCGGAGGACCCGGCACGGGCAAGACAACAACTGTTACAAAGATTCTGCTGGCAAAGCTGGCGCTTATGGACCCGGCTGTTCCAGCCAGAGTTATGCTGGCGGCTCCAACCGGCAAAGCTGCGGCAAGGCTGAGCGAGTCCATAGTAAACACTCTTAAATCTGACGGATACACCAAACAGGAATTTTTTGATTTTGAAAACAAATTCGCTCAAGGGCGGGATCTTATATCCCTGATCCCGCAAAGAGCCGTAACGGTCCACAGTTTAATCGGAGTGAGACCTCATTCAGAGTCCTGCAGAAATAACAGGGATAATCCTCTTGCGTGTGACCTTCTGGTGGTTGATGAGGTTTCAATGGTAGATATGCCGCTTTTTGCCAAGCTATGCGCGGCGCTACCATCCAGATGCTCGGTGGTCCTGCTGGGAGACAGAGATCAGCTGTGCTCGGTGGAGGCCGGAGCGGTGCTCGCGGATCTAAGCGCCGGGTCAGGCGCACCGAAGGAGCTTTTGCGTCAGCTTGAGAATATCGCTGGGATAAATGATGGTGTTCTTGACAGCAAAGCCGTTCCCGCGCCACATGTGGCGCTTTTGCGTGAGAGTCACAGGTTCAGGTCTGACAGCGGTATCGGAAGACTTGCCGCAACGATTAATAATAGAGATATAACAGACGCTTCGCTCATGGATAAGGAGCTTTCAGAGTGTTTTAGACAAGGCGGACACGAATGTAGATTCGTAGATGAAAAAGAAGAGAATGCCATCCAGAATCTGCTTCAGATAGCTTTAAGCGGCAAAGACAAGGATGAGCTTTCAGGATATGGATCTTTTTTCTCCTACCTTAACGAGTTGCATTTTGTCGTTGACGCCAAGAGCGCGAAAGAGGCGCTTGAGAGGATGGATAAATTTCGAGTGCTGTGCTCAAACCGCCGCGGCGCCTACGGTACAGACGATATCAATCGCCGGATCATAAAAGCGCTCAGAAAGACTTATGGTCTTCCGTATAATGAGTGGTTTCCGGGCAGGATAGTCATAGTTACCAGAAACAATCAGTCAGTTGGACTTGCCAACGGTGATGTGGGTTTTTGCGCGAAAAACGCCAGTCATGAAATCAGAGTCTGGTTTCCGGGAGGAGAGGATGGCGCGCGTAGCGTGAACCCGGTGTTCCTGAGTGACAGTGATGACGGCTTCGCGCTTACAGTGCATAAATCCCAGGGGTCGGAGTATGAAAACATCGCTTTATGTTTATGTCCCAAAGATAATCCGGTGCTTACGAGGGAGCTTGTGTATACAGGGGTTACCAGGGCCAAAAAACACATAACCGTTTACGCGGATCAAGAGATCCTCAATGAGAGTTGCGTTCGTTCGACTATAAGGGACAGTGCTCTTGCCGAGAGGATCAGCTGTCATGACAAACTTAGCGGGTACGCACAAAAATAAGTGGCGCATTTGATCCGGAGTTTCATAATAAATCGGGCATAATACAATACCCGTCATATAAAGCCGGGCTTATTAAAAAGCTTTGCGAGGATGCTGCGAAGAAATCGTTGCACAGGGGAAACAGATGATAAAACTTTCACATATAAGCAAGACCTATCATCGCGGCCAGGACGTTATCAAGGCTGTTGATGATGTGTCGCTTGAGATACGTGACGGCGAGATTTACGGTGTGATCGGATTCTCAGGAGCCGGAAAATCAACGCTTGTCAGATGCATAAATTTACTTGAGAGGCCTGATAAAGGCGGCAGAGTTGAGATCGATGGAGAGGATATAACCTCGTATCCTGACCGCAGGTTGAGAGAATTGCGTTCGGGGATCGGGATGATCTTCCAGCATTTCAGTCTGATGCCATCACGCAACGCCCTTGAAAACGTGCTTTACCCATTGCGCTGGCGCGGGATCCCTAAGACAAAGCAGATCGCCAGGGCGCGCGAGCTGTTAAAGCTCGTTGAGCTGTCTGACAGAGCGGATAATTATCCAAGTGAGTTATCCGGCGGTCAGAAGCAGCGCGTTGCCATAGCCAGAGCGCTCGCGAACGAGCCGAAAGTGCTTTTATGCGATGAAGCGACATCAGCACTTGATCCTACGACTACCGGTGAGATCCTGACTCTTTTAAAGAAACTCAACTCTGAGCTTGGGCTTACCATCGTGGTCATCACGCACCAGCTTAATGTTGTAAAGGACATTTGCTCCAAGGTTGCCGTGATGGAGCATGGAAGGGTAGTGGAAGAAGGGGATGTATTTAAAGTCTTCTCAAATCCTGTCAATGAGGTAACCCGCAGATTTATCAGCGCTGCGACCTCGTTATCCAAAGCCGAGCAGATGGCGAAAATGCCGCAGGTCTTGCGCTTGCACCCGGGGGAGAAATTCGTGCGCCTGACTTACACAGGCCCAGGTGTGTCAGAGCCTCTTATTTCGGCAGTCTCGAACAAGTTTATGATAACCATGAATATTCTTTTTGCCGATGTTGATCTGTTAGAAGGAGCTCCGATAGGAGGGACCGTAGGGATCCTCTCAGGTCAGCCGCAGAACATTGACGCGGCGCTTGATTATATCAGGCATAAGAATGTAAAGGTGGAGGTGCTGGCAAATGGCTGAGGCGGTTCTGGATTTTTTAAACAAGGTTATCCCGCATGTAATGGAAAAACCTGATGAACTGTGGGAATCTACGGTGCAGACTCTGGTCATGCTTGCCTATTCAGGAAGTATCGCTTTTGTGCTTGGTGTGGCTTTAGGGGTAGTGCTGACCGTAACCGGGCGGGGGGCAATCCTGGAGAGTCCCAAGCTGTACTCGGTCTTGAGTTCTGTTGTTAATATTTTCCGCTCGATCCCGTTTGTGATCCTGCTTGCTGCTCTGATCCCGTTATCGCGTTTTATAACCGGTACAGCCATTGGTACAACCGGAGCTTTAACTCCTCTGGTAGTTGGGATTGTGCCGTTTTTCTCGAGGCAGATTGAAAGCGCGCTGTCAGGAATTGACCCCTCTTTAATTGAGGCGGCCAAGTCCATGGGATCGTCATCAATAGGAATTATTTTCAGAGTTTACTTAAGAGAGAGCATTCCGGCGATCATCAGGGTTACACAGATCACCGCCATAAGCCTCATCGGGCTTACGGCAATGGCTGGCGCCATAGGCGGAGGCGGACTTGGTGATTTTGCCATACGTTATGGTCATCAGAGAGGACAGACAGATGTCACGTATGTGACGGTATTGGTGATCCTTGTTATGGTTGGAGTTATCCAGTCAGGCGGAAATTTCTTTATCCGCAAACTATCACACTGATAGCCACAAAAACGTAAAAGCAAGAGCGGATATTCCGCTCTTGCGCTTTATAGGGGATGTGAATGCAAATAAGAAAAGCCTGTGAAGCTGATATAAAAGAGCTGACAGCCATATACAACTATGAAATAACACATGGTACCGCAACGTTTGATTGTGAAGAGAAGACCATAGAAGACAGGCTTTGCTGGCTACATGCGCATAACCAGGGCAATCATCCATTACTGGTATGTGAGGAGAATGGTCAGGTTTGTGGGTATGCTTCATTATCCCCATATGGAACCAAGGACGCGTTTACGACCACAGTTGAGCTGTCAGTTTATGTAGCAGTAAATTTCAGGGGCCGGGGTATAGCAAAGAAACTGATAGATAACCTCCTGTCAATGGTAAGAGGGGACGGGAAAACGCATCTTGTTATTTCAGTTATCACCAGCGGAAATGCAGCCAGCGTAGGTTTACACAAGCGCCTTGGTTTTACTTTCAGGGGCAGTATTCCAGAAATTGCGAAGAAATTTGGGAAGTATCTTTCGGTTGATATTTACACAATGACACTATAATTTTTGTAAAAATAACGACTTATAAAATTTCTATGGAAAAATTGTAAAAACATAGTAAACTGAAAAATGCACTCGCGATAAGAAACTATCTAAGAAATAACTGATAGATCAGGTGATTGCATAAAATCAAAGATTTTTTTTAAAAAACCTTTGACACAGAGAATTAAATCTCTATAATGCATTTCCGTTGTCGCAAGACAGAGCGTAACCGAGCGAAGCGCTAAGAAAAGTTCTTTAAAA
>SFGV01000043.1 GCA_004557545.1 Succinatimonas hippei | reverse complement strand
GGACAACAACATCACCCCTGCCACCAGATAGATCATCGAATAGATGAAACGGGCGTACTCTTCGACATTATGCCAGACGGCGGTGTTACGGAAGAGCGGGATGACAGCTCTTCCGGCGATTCAGAAACTCAGAATGTACTGTACTCATCCTGAAATCTATGATGACAGCGTTTCCGGAGACCCTGCCAAGTGCTCAATTAAATACCAGAGAACCTGTGAAATTCTAGAAGAGATCTTTGAACGTAAAGAGAAAGTTCTCCTGTTTACTTCGTATCAAAAAATGTTTGAGATTTTTATTACGGATATTCCGTCACGGTTTGGAGTGACTGTTGATTTTATAAACGGAACAACTCCTGTTCCAGATAGACAGCAGAAAGTGGACGCTTTTAATTCTATGGATGGAGGCGGACTGCTTGTTCTGAATCCCAGAGCCGCAGGAACAGGATTAAACATTACAGCGGCAAACCATGTGATTCACTATAATCCGGAATGGAATCCGGCCCTGGAGGATCAGTCATCAGCCAGAGCATACCGGAGGGGACAGAAGAAAACTACGTTTATTTATAGGTTGTATTATCTAGGTACGGTGGAAGAAATTATCAACGAAAGGCTCGAACGTAAAAGAGAGATGGCAGAGACGGCAGTGATCGGATCTGACGGATCTTCTGCTGATATGCAGGATATTATTGATGCGTTGGCAATGACACCCAGAGGACAAAGAATATGTTAGTTGAGAATGTAAATAACCCCGCAAAGACCGCGGATGCTAATGTCATTGAAGAGAAATTTGACGATGAAATTCTTCCTGATGCTGACAGGGTTGCTTTTGGCCTCCGTGATACAGGATATGACTTCAATACGGCTGTTGCTGATATTATCGATAACTCTATAACTGCTGGAGCATCCAAGGTAGACATATCCATGAATGTCAACCCTAAGGGTGATATATCAGTAATAATCACTGATAATGGTTGCGGTATGAACATGATCGAACTTAGAAATGCCATGAAATACGGCTCCAAGGAACGGGATAACAAGAAGAGCCTTAGTAAGTTTGGTCTTGGTTTGAAAACTGCATCCACGGCTTTCTGCAGATGCTTCAGTCTGGTATCCCGAGGGTCAGACGGTGTTATCAGAAAAATACAATGGGATCTTGATTACATCGCTCAGGTAAACCGTTGGAAGCCAAAGACGATGGAACCTTCAAAATCAGAAGTGAATATACTTGAAAGTATATCCGGCGACAGTACAGGAACTGTGGTGATCTGGGAGAAGGTAGATCGTCTGCTAGCTAAGGGCCTTGAAGATTATTCGACCAGATCAAGTATACAAAATGCCGTCAAGAATAAGAAAAACAAACTCAGATATCATCTTGGAGTGACCTTCCAGCGTTTTATTGACAAGAATTACACGGAGTGTCCAAATATTGACATCATGATTGACATGGTGCCAGTCGAGGCTATAGATCCATTCTGTACTATAGAGAAAGAGACTCTGTCCTATCCGCTCAAACACCCGTTAAAGATTAAGGTTGACGGGAAAAAAACATTCCCAGTAAAACTGTGTGCGTATGTCCTGCCGCGACCTACAGATTTCTCAACACCTCAAGCTCGTGACAAGGCGAAGATTTCGGTAAATACCGAGGGATTTTATGTCTATCGTGAAAACAGACTGATTCATTATGGTGACTGGCTGGATATGTTTTCAAATGAGCCACACTACAGCCTTCTTCGTGTTGAATTTTCTTTTGGTTCTGAACTTGACAGCGCATTTAATGTAGATATCAAGAAATCAAGAATTCTGCCGGCTGAAGAAATTATGGACTGGATTAAAAACCAGTTTATTGCTCCGCCACGCCGTGAGGCAAATGACCGTTACCGTATAGGTACGACAAAAAAAGTGGAGAAAAAATCTGAGAATATAGATGCACATGCTTCTTCCAACCGGAATATTGAAACCATGGCTCCTAAAGCTGAAGAGTCAAAGATGATTCCGACAGGAAAGGATACAGCAGAACTTACTAACGGAAATGGTACGTTCAACCATAAAATCGAGATCGTTTCAGGGGCGAAACAAGGTGAGATGCGAGTCATACCTGTTGATGAACTTCCTTATGGTAATCTCTGGCAGCCATGTCTTACAAAGGAAGGGAAGCATGCAGTTAAGATTAACAGAAGTCATCCTTTCTATCAGAAAGTTTACTACCCGATTCTGAGTCAATCGGTTATGGTGTCAGGAATAGATTCACTGCTTTGGGCCCTGTGTGAAGCAGAAAACAGTACGGTGAATAAAGATACAGAAGAATATTATGAAGATATGCGAACCTCTGTTTCGAGACAGCTGAACAAGTTGCTTAAGGATCTTCCTGAACCTGATATGGATGAGAGAGAGGATGAATGAAACAAGAACTTGAGGCGGCGTACGACATTCCTTTTAGTGTTCAGAGAATGGAAGAAGGTTATGTCATAAGTCCTTCCAATGATATGGAGGAACTTTTTGAGGTCCGGGCATATCTGCGTTCTGAAGTCCGGATGATTATTGAGATTTATCCACAGGATCATGCCGCTGATATGCTTTCTGACATGGCGAAAGCCGATGAAGGAAAAAAGAAACTTTTTCTTGGCTATCTTGACGAGTTTGCATCCAAGGGATTCCAAATAGTGGTGAAAATCGGTGGAAATGCAATCAATTTACATCAGGAGTGGCCTGGCTCCTGGTGGAATCTGTTTATAAGGATCACTAAGATTGAGGAACAAGATACTGATATTGAAAAGGATATAGTTGATGAAGCTGTTCTTGCATCAGGCATGATGCTTTCACTTCTGAATGTTATATCTACAGAAGAAAAATGCATTGGATATGATGACGGAAAGAAAATATCCGTGTTACAAAACCGGTATGAGAGAAACCCTCTGAATCGGGAGTTGTGTCTTCAGGCTAATGGATATGTTTGTAAGATTTGCGGATTTGATTTTGAAAGGAAATATGGTGCAATAGGAAGACATTTTATCCATGTTCATCATATAAGTCAGCTTAGTCTTCAGGATGGAGCAGTGACCATCGACCCAGTTTCTGATCTGATACCGGTTTGTCCAAACTGCCATGCCATGTTACACAGAAAGACGCCTCCCTATACTCCTGATGAACTGAAAAGCTTATTGCAGAAAGATTAGAGTTAAACAGGTATTAACTGCCTGAAAAGCTTTTGCAAGAATTCTATTTTCCTTTACGTGCCTATTAGATTTTTTCATACCATTTTATAAAATGGGATATATTACAGGACAATATGTCCTTTGACTGTTCCTATGCAGACAGAGATTAAAGTTATGAGCGAAAATAAAAATATAACAAGTCCAGCAGAACAGATCAGGGCAAAGAGAGAACGGCTTCATATGACACAGAAGGAGCTTGCAGATGCGGTCGGGCTCCCAAAGTATGGAGACAGAACCATCAGAAGATGGGAAAAAGGGGAGACGGCTCCTTCCGGACCTGAACTTAATGCAATCCTTGATTTTCCTGAGACGATTCCATTTCCAAATAATCAGAATGGCAGATATCGCATGATTGATCTTTTTGCTGGTATTGGGGGGACTCGTCTTGGATTTGTACAGACAGGTGCCGTAAATATTGTTTTTTCGGATGAGTTTAATAAATTCTCGCAGAAGACATACATGGCAAACTTTGGCGATCGGCCCTATGGTGACATAACCAAAATTGACGAGCACAGTATTCCAGACCATGAAATATTAGTCGCTGGTTTCCCTTGCCAGGCATTCAGTCAGGCGGGATTAAAAAAGGGGTTTGACGATACAAGAGGGACGTTGTTCTTTGATGTTGCAAGAATAATTAAAGAAAAAAGGCCAAAAGTCTGCCTGATGGAAAATGTTAAAAATCTGCTAGGACACGATCATGGTAATACATTCGCAACAATCAGGAAAGTTCTGGAAGACCTAGATTATGCTGTTTATCATAAAGTACTTGCAGCGAAAGACTTCGGAGTCCCTCAACACAGAGAAAGAATTTATATCGTCTGTTTTGATAAGCATCAGGTATCAAATTATGCCGATTTTGAGTATCCTGTGCCCCCAAAGACTCCGACAAGACTGGGCGAAATACTTGAAGAGACAGTTGATTCTAAATACACCATATCGGATCGACTGTGGGCAGGCCATCAAAGACGTAAACATGACAATGCAGTAGCGGGGAAAGGTTTCGGATATTCTCTCTTTACTCGAGCAAGTCCATATGCAAACACGATCAGTGCCAGATATTATAAGGATGGCAGTGAGATCCTTATAAATCAGCCAGGAAATAACCCGAGAAAACTTACACCCAGAGAGGCAGCGAGATTACAGGGATTTCCTGACAATTTTGTTATTCCGGTATCTGATACCCAGGCATACAGACAGTTTGGTAATTCTGTTTGTGTTCCTGTTATCCATGCGATAGCGGAACAGATGATTAAGGTTCTTGATAATAATTTGTCTGACTGAATATGGACGTATTGACTAAAGAACAGCGACACAGAAACATGACAAATATCCGGAGTAAAGACACAAAGCCGGAGTTGAAACTTAGAAAGCTTTTGTGGCATGAAGGCGTCCGCTACAGAAAAAATTTGAAAACGGTTCCAGGAAAACCAGATCTTGTTATTTCCAGATACATGATTGCAATATTTGTCGATGGAGAATTCTGGCATGGTAAGGCTTTTAACGAAGGTGAATACGAAGGACATAAGTATCGCTGTTTGAAAGAACAGCTGGAGCATGGAAACAATTCTGAATTTTGGATGGATAAAATTCAGAAAAATATGGAGCGTGACAGACAGGTTGAAGCGAAACTTACTAAGCTTGGATGGACTGTTTTACGCTTCTGGTCGAAAGACGTACTTAAGCACCCAGATGAATGCCTTAAGGTGGTAAAAGACACGATCTCTGAAAAATCTGTTGCACAAAAAAGTACTAGAGATTCCTGATTGTTTATACACTTAAGCCGGTTAGGTTAACTGAACACTCTATTTTCTGGTATTTATATCGGCGAAAATCTCGAAACAATTTGATTCGTACATGTCATCAAAAGGGTATGAATATCCGAACTGACATAGATCTAGAAACATCTGAGCACGGAGAAACCAATGGTTCTTAACACAGGAATGAGGACGGATATCCCGGCTTATTTTTCCAAATGGTTTATGAACCGGATCCGCGAGGGCTATGTACTGGTAAGAAACCCCTATAACCCTCTGCAGGTGACACGCTACCGGCTTGACCCGTCGGTAATAGACATACTCTGCTTTGGCACCAAGAATCCCGCGCCCTTACTTCCTTATCTTGACGAGCTCATGGCCTTCCGAATGTTCTGGTTTGTAACCATGAACCCGTACGGAAAGGAGCTTGAGCCTAATGTCCCGTCATGGCATAAGGTTGCCATGAGCATCCATATACTCTCAGAGAAGTTGGGAGCGCGCGCGGTCGCGTGGAGATATTCTCCGGTCATCGTGAATGACACCTATCCTGTGGAATGGCATATCGACAATTTTGAGGTTATGGCCTCCGAGCTTGCGGGCACTGTTGAGACCTGCATGATCGCCTTTCTTGATCTGTATGAGAAGACCATACGCAACTACCCTGAGGGCAGGGCGGTTACTAAAGATGAGAAAGCCGCCATCGGTTCAGCCTTTGTAAAGATCGCGTGTAAATACGGGATCAGGCTTATCGGGTGCTATGAGGATCAGGATCTTAAGCAATACGGCGTAGACGTAAGCGGCTGTATGACCCATCAGGCGCTTGAGCACATAGGAAACATCAAACTCACGATCCCAAAGAGCGAGAAAAACGTACAAAAAAGAATGGGCACCTCAGCCTCCATTACTGAGGCTGAGCTTGCCGATCACTTAAAGTACGGCGGTTGCATATTGGGGCATGATATTGGTGAGTACAACACCTGTCCTCATGCCTGTAAGTACTGCTATGCGAATTATGATCAGAGAATAGTGCGGGAGAACTTCCGCCGTCACGATCCAAAATCCCCTTATCTCATTGGAGGCCCAATCCCAGGTGAGAGAATAACGGACGCCAGGCAGGAATCCTGGATAGACAACCAGCTCTCGCTCTTTGACTGGTGACACGCATGGTTATTTCATGACTGGGTTCGTGAATACAAAGAAACGATCTAGGCGTTATATCGAGAGGATAAGATGAAATAAGGGGGATTAAAAGGATTGGTTGCGGGGACAGGATTTGAACCTATGACCTTCGGGTTATGAGCCCGACGAGCTACCAGACTGCTCCACCCCGCGTCAAATTGTGGTTGCATGATATACGTCAAAGTGACGTATGTCAACCTTTCCGCCAAATTTTGTCAAAAAAGCGGAAAACGCGCGTTGCTGTCAGCTCCACGCGCGCGCCGGCAACAGTTCCGGTGCGCGCCGTCAGGTCCTAAACCTTATTTGCCCTCAGGGTTCTTTACAGCGGAGAATACTGAGTTCTCACCGCCGAAAGGATTAGGGCAGTACATCTCGGCATCCCAGTCATTGTCGTATTTGACTGTGCCGTCAGGCATGGTGTACTTGAACTTGTACTGATACGAAGGCTTTTCACCAAGAGGAACGGTGATTGACCCGCGGAAGGTGCCGTTAGGCTGTTTCTTCATGGCGACTGACTGCCAGCCGTTGTGCTCGCACAAAAGATCGATCTTGGCGGCGCCCTGCGCTGCTTCCTTCTTCATATAGAAGGATACGGTAAGCTTCTTTTCTTTAAATCTCTTCGAAACGCTCATCTGAAAACCTCTTCTCTTATTTCTAGTTTCTAGTAGTAGTTTTCTAATATTGTGTTAATAAAAGAATGACGACGAAACGCATATATATGCCGTGCGTCAAACTTTGACCTCATTCTAGCGCAAAAAAATCCCGGACAAGGCTATAAAAAAATCACATTTAGAAAATATACGTTAAATTGCAAACGCTTGCTGGAGAAATTTATCTTCGATTCACACGAAAATGAATGTAAAAATAAACTTTGGCGAAAAAATAACACACTGTTTATAAAACTAAAAAACGTGAACCTGACGGGGTTGGCGAAAAATAGCGAAAAATTCGTGCGGTATTTTGGCGAAAAATTTAACAATCTGTTATACAGAAATTTTTGTTTGAAAATGTGATCCTGATAAACAAAACATCTTTTTTAGACCCATTTTTCACCATCAGAGTGCAGTGTGATTCGTTATAAAAAGCGCAAAAAATGAAATTCAGTCTTTGAGGATCCCAAAGGAGCGCATGAGCGACATGGTAAAGGATCTGCGCATGTAAAAGCCGCGCGGTCTTGTCATGATGAGAGTTCCGTCAGCGCCGCTTACTCTGGTAAGAGCGGTGCCGTCCGCGGCCTTGGGGCGCATCTGAATTACCGTGCCGTCACGGGCGGTTACCTCATCTATTCTTCCGCTTTTGACCTTCTCCATAAGCTCCTCGTAGTCAGATCGGATCGCTTTTATCTGACTACCGTCAGGACGCCAGAAGCGGTAGCCTGCGACAAAGCGTTTTTCGTAGGGGTAGTCCCGGGGAGCCACTACAAACACAAAGAGCACTCTTGCGATCTTGTGCCAGAGAATGCTCTCATCAAAATTGGCAGGAGCGTCAGCGTCAAGTGGGGCTGCGCAGATAAAGGTTGACTCAAGCGGACGCATCGAGGCGTCAAGCGGCAGGGTTTTGAGCTCACACCCAAGGTTCGGAAAATCCGGAATGGGCAGCCCGGGCGCGCTCGCGCCTAAAAAACGCTCTACAAGCTCGCCCTGAAAACCCTTGCCATGAAGCGGGCTTAGTGGCAGGGCAACGCCCGCCGCGGCCGCCAGATCCGAGATGGTCCTGCCCTTTATGGACTCAAGTGAGGTCACAAGCTCCTTAAAATCAGATGGCGGCGCGGCGTGCCAGCCTTCATCGCGTCTCATTTAAAAAAGTCCTCGGGGCGAATTTAAAACACAGTATTGTATGCGCAATGTGCCGGCGCTCTCTCCATATGGGAGGCGCCAGTGTGCGATAATTAACACAAGTATATGCGCAACGCGCATTGGAAAAAAATAAAGACCGAGGCGGTTTTGATAGACAGAGACGGATACAGGCTGAATGTCGGCATAGTGATCTGCAACCGCAAAGGTCAACTGTTGTGGGCCAGGAGGATAAGACAAAACTCCTGGCAGTTTCCCCAGGGTGGAGTAGATCCGGGGGAAACCCCTGAAGAGGCGATGTACAGAGAGCTCTATGAGGAGCTTGGGCTTAAAAAAGACGAGGTAGTGCTGATCGGATCTTCAAAGAGCTGGCTGCGCTACCGCCTTCCCAAACGCCTGGTGCGCTGGAACGAAAAGCCCGTGTGCATAGGCCAGAAACAGAAATGGTTCCTGCTGATGCTCCGCAAGGACAGGCAGAAGCACATAGAGTTTGACCGCCGGGGACACCCGGAGTTTGACGGTTGGCGCTGGGTATCGTACTGGTATCCGGTAAGACAGGTCGTGGCATTCAAAAGGGATGTTTACCGCACGGTGCTCTCTGAGTTCTCTCAGATTGTGCTGTTCGGGATGGCACGCGCCCTGGCGCGGGTCAAAAAACGAGGAGAACACTGATGGACGACAGACAAAGTCACATGCTGCTGGCGCTCAGGCAAATCACCGAGAATGTCTCGGTGCAGAGCACGCTTGAGGACGCCATGTCGCTTCTGGTGGTCAGCATACGCAAAGCCACGGGAGCTGACTGCTGCTCGCTTTATCTGGCGGACAACCCTGGCGAGTATTTAAAGCTCGCGGCAACCGACGGTCTGTCAAAGCAGGCCGTGGGCAAGGCAAGACTGCGCATGGGCGAGGGGCTTGTAGGATCGGTAGGCGAAAAGCAGGAGCTCCTGGATCTCGCGGACGCGCCCTCTGATCCCAAATTCAAATATCTGCCTGAGGTTGGGGAGGACGAGTTCTTCTCATTTCTGGGCGTTCCGGTGCTAAACCAGGGCGTGCTCCTGGGAGTGCTGGTTATTCAGAGTAAGGAGCGCCGGCAGTTTGGCCCGGTGGAGGAATCCTTCCTCGTGACCTTAAGCGCGCAGATAGCCTCCATCATAGCCGTATCAAGAAGCGAGAAGGACAATACCTCAGGCGCCGTGCAGACCTACGTGGGAGAGCAGGGCACCGGAGGCATAGCCATCGCCAAGGCGGTGGTGTGGCAGCCTGAGGTTCAGTTATCTGACATCACGGTATCGCACACCAAGGAGCCTGAGGTGCAGCAGGAGCTCTTCCACCAGAGCCTGTTCCAGCTTCAGACCGAGATGGATCTCAATACCCTGCATATGAGCGAGAACGGTAAGAAGGACGCCGCTTTCGGGTATGTCTCAGGTTATGGCAGTCTGCTTGACGACACCACCTTTCAGGATGAGGTTGATACCGAGATCATGGCAAACGGGCTTACCGCGGCCTCCGCGGTAAAGACGGTTACCGAGAGAAGGCTCGCCGATTTAAGACAGAATGATGAGCGTGACAACTATCTTGACCTCAGGGATATGTCAGAGATCATCATCTCAAGACTGATGAATTTCACCTCCCGCGCCCCCGAGCTCAAGGAGGACGTGATCCTGGCGGTAAGATCCCTGCCCGCCGCTCTGGTAGCTGAGCTCAAACGCTACCGCGTCTGCGGTTTTATTTCAATGGAGAGCGCGGCCAACTCCCACACCTCGGTACTGGCAAGAGATCTGGGGATCCCTTCCGTGTCAGGACTGCACTTTGATATCAACAGCCTCAATGGCCACACCGTTATAGTTGACGGCATGAACGCTGAGATCCTGGTTGACCCTTCAGAGAGCGTTGTCAGCGAGTACCGCCAGATGATGCTCTCAGGACGCGAGCAGGAGGATCTGTTCTCAAAGGAGAAGTTCAAGGAGGCGGTCACCACCGACGGGACGCACGTAAAAGTCGAGCTCAATGCCGGTCTGTCCCACGAGGAGATGACGGATCTGCCAGAGCAGACGGATGGGGTAGGTCTGTACCGCACCGAGATCTCCTTCATGATGACCGGGTCACTGCCCGGTGAGCAGCAGCAGATCTCCTGGTACCGCTCGGTATTAAAGCAGTTCCACTCCCAGAACGTCACCATGCGCACATTGGATGTGGGCGGTGACAAGGCTTTAAGCTATCTCCCAATTGAGGAGGTAAATCCGGCCCTGGGCTGGCGCGGCGTGCGTATTACCATCGATCAGCCTCAGATCCTGAAGACCCAGCTTCGGGCCATGATCATCGCCCACAGTGAGTTCCACAACCTCTCAATCATGATCCCTATGGTCTCAAGACTCTCGGAGGTGGTTACCTGCAAGCGCCTTCTGACCCAGGTCGTAAAGGAAGTTGAAGATCAGACCGGAAAAGAGATCCCGATGCCCAAATTCGGCGTGATGCTTGAGGTACCGGCCGTCATATACATGATGGACGAGATCCTGGAGCTGGTTGATTTCGTCTCCATAGGATCAAACGATCTGATGCAGTATCTGCTGGCGGTTGACCGCGGCAATCAGAAGGTGGCGAGATTCTTCGAGCCCTTCCACCCGGCGGTGGTGCGCTGCTTAAAGCAGCTTTGCGACAAGGCTGAGGCGCGTAACGTGCCGATCACGGTTTGTGGCGAGATCGCCGGAAACCCGCTTGACGCGATGATGTTGCTCTCTTTAGGCTACACCGAGCTTTCGATGAACTACTCCGAGATTGCCCGGGTGCGCTACACGGTGCGCCGGTTGAGCATAAAGGATCTCAAAGAGATAGGTGAGAAGGCGCTTAAGCTCTGCCATTCAGAGGATATAAGAAAGCTCTACCTTGACTACGCTCAGAGCGTGGGGCTTGGGCGGGTAGTGATGCCAGCGGGAGCCAAGCATATCCCGTCTGATGACTAAGCGGGCTTTTTTAAAGATTAAATAAAAAGTTAAAACAACAACAGAACAACAATAAATTTAACAGCTATTAGGAATATCGATGAAAGTATATCTTGACCTTCTGCGCAGGATCATGGACGAGGGCACTGACCGCATGGACAGAACCGGAACCGGTACCAGATCAATCTTCGGGACGCAGATGCGCTTTCACTTAAATGACGGTTTCCCGCTTCTTACCACCAAGAAAGTCCATTTAAAATCCATCATTCACGAGCTGCTCTGGTTTATAAGCGGCTCTACCAATATCGGCTATTTAAAAGAGAACGGGGTTAGGATCTGGAACGAGTGGGCTGATGAAAACGGAGATCTGGGGCCGATCTACGGCAAGCAGTGGCGTGATTTTGAAACCCCGGACGGCAGGCATATCGATCAGCTCGCCAACGCCATTGACCTTATAAAGCACCACCCTGAGTCCCGCCGCATCATCGTGTGCGCCTGGAACCCCGGTGATCTTGACAAGATGGCGCTGCCGCCGTGCCACGCGCTCTATCAGTTTTATGTGGCAAACGGCGCCCTGTCATGCCAGCTCTATCAGAGAAGCTGTGACATGTTTTTGGGAGTTCCCTTCAATATCGCCGAGTACTCATTGCTCACCATGATGATCGCCAAAGTTTGCGGGCTTGAGTACGGCGATTTTGTCTGGACCGGCGGGGATACCCATATCTACAAAAACCATTTTGATCAGGTAAAGGAACAGCTCTCGCGCACTCCGCGCGCGCTGCCCCATATGGAAATAAAGCGCGTGCCTGAGAGTGTTTTTGATTACAAATACGATGACTTTGAGCTCACGGGATACGATCCGTGGCCTGTGATCAAAGCGCCGGTTTCGGTTTGAGGCACAAAGAAAATGCAGATACCAGGAAGCGTCAAATGGCATTCGCGCCGCGGCATGCGCGAGATTGATCTCATGCTGCTGCCTTTTGTGGATGAGGATCTGCCAAAGATGGACGAGCAGATCCTGAAGGAGTATCAGGATCTGCTTGAGGCAACCGATCTGCAGCTTGTGAGGTGGCTTGACGGTTCTGATCAGGCCGACAGCGAAAGCAGACGCCATATCATCGGGATCATCAGGGATTGTCATGCTAAAAGAATGGGCGGTAGCAAATGACCTTTGAAGAGTTCAGTCTGCCTGAGTTTCTTTTAAAGAATATTCAGAAAAAAGGCTGGGAGCGGCCTACTCCGATACAGGAGCAGGTGCTGCCGCTGGCGCTGTCAGGATCTGACGTGTTAGGCGGCGCCCCCACCGGAACCGGCAAGAGCGGGGCTTTCCTTATTCCCATCATAAGCCGCCTTGCCTCGGAGCAGGGGGAAGGCGTGCGGGCAGTGATCATTGAGCCCTCGCGCGAGCTTGCCCTTCAGGTTACAAAGGAGGCTTCGGATCTTTGTGAGGGAACAGAGATTGAGTGCGGGGCCATCATAGGCGGCGCCGGGCGCGAGGCCCAGCTTGAGCGTGAGCGCGCGATCACAGTGGCGACCCCGGGCAGACTGCTAGAGTTTCTGCGCAAGGGCAAATTCAGCATTGGTAACGCCGAGGTTCTGGTCATAGACGAGGCCGACCGCATGCTTGACATGGGCTTTCGCGATGACGTTACCGAGATAGCCGGGAGCTGCGCCTCACGCTGTCAGACCATGCTGTTCTCGGCTACCCTTGAGGGATCCGGGATCAGGCATTTTGCCTCCGAGCTCTTAAATGATCCCGAGGAGGTGCGCGCTCTCTCAGGGGATGGCGTAGAGCTGCCAGAGGAGCTTAAGCTCCGGGCCTATTACACCGCGGGGGATGAGCAGAAATGCCAGGTGCTCGTAAAGCTCATGACTACTACGCGCTCTCGCAGCATA
The DNA here is from genome assembly GCA_004557545.1 of Succinatimonas hippei. Taxonomy (GTDB): domain Bacteria; phylum Pseudomonadota; class Gammaproteobacteria; order Enterobacterales; family Succinivibrionaceae; genus Succinivibrio; species Succinivibrio hippei_A. The sequence continues at coordinate 4,114 of SFGV01000043.1, read as the reverse complement.
GTCTTTGTCAAAACCCGTGATCGTGTAGCTTTGGTCAGAGCCTTGCTGCGCAAGGCGGGCTTTGAGGTTGCGACGCTTGAGGGCGATATGAGCCAGTCAGAGCGTGAGGCGGCCTCGAGGCGTTTTATAAACGGGGAGTGCGACATTCTGATAGCGACCGATATCGCCGCCCGCGGGCTGGATCTTCCGGATGTGGCTACGGTTTACAACTTTGACCTGCCTCAAAACGCAGCGATCTTCACGCATCGCTCGGGCAGAACCGCGAGGGCGGGCGGAAAGGGCGTCTCGGTGCTCTTCGTGTTAAAAGAGCAGATCGGGCTTCTTGACAGCATTTCACGGTACACGGGACGCGAGATTGAAAAGCGTCATATCAAAGGGGTGTGCGCGGAATTCCCGTCAGATGAAGGAGCCGCCGGGCGCTCTGACAAAAAGCGCGCCAGGGCCTCAAAGGGCGGTAAGGGCGGGTTTGACCGTCATACCCCTGATGAGGAGAAAAAACCCCATCTTAAAAAGCGCTACCGCGTGATGAAAAACAAGGGTAAGCCTGATTTCGCAGAAAAGCGGCGTAAAAAAGCCGAGGCCGCGGAGAAAAAAGCCCGGACCTCAGGCTCTGAGAGACCAGAGGCAGAGCCTCAGGCTTAAGATTTGCTGAGAATTTAAGAAGGCGGAGGATCCATGAGCGCAACCATCTTCAGAAACGCGCAGCTGCACGTCACATCACCGGAGTTCGCGGGTGCTACTGATTTCGCGGTATCCGATCACCGCATCATCCCCATGGATCCGGCGTTGCTTGAAAACGGCACCACCGAGGAGATCAACTTAAACGGCATGCATGTGTCGCCGGGGTTTATCGATCTTCTGGTAAACGGCTGTGACGGGGTTTCCTTTGCCAATGATCCTTCAACCAAAACGCTTGAGACCATGCGCGCCTTTGAGACCCAGCGCGGCACCACCACCTTTGTTCCGACTCTTATATCATCGGCGCGCGAGAATACCTCGCGGGCAATCGAGTCGGTGATGATCTTCAAGGGCAACCACCCAGGGGTGTGCCCCGGGATTCATCTTGAGGGGCCTTTCATCAACTCGGCTCACAAGGGCTTTCAGCCTGACAGCTATATCAGGGGAATGACGGACGCTGATTTGCAGAACATCATCAAGAACAAGGACATCATAGCCTACATGACCATCGCCCCCGAGATCGTGCGTCCCAAGTACATGATCGCGTTGATGAGGGCGGGAATTACCTTGTCAGTAGGCCACAGCGCGGCTACATATTTTGAGGCGCTTTCGGCGTTCAAGGCCGGAGTGCACAGCGTAACCCATATCTTCAATGGCATGAGACCGATGGTGGGACGTGATCCGGGAATAATCGGCGCCGCCTTTGAGGATCCTGACGTGTACGCCGGCGTGATCGCCGACGGCCGTCACGTGCACCCGTCGATGGTAAAGCTTATCCACAGGGTAATGGGCGATCACATGTATATAGTCTCAGACGCCCAGGCGGTGACCGGCATGCAAAAGCAGCCCGGATCCTTCAGCATCGGCGGCACCGAGGTCTTTGTTGACCGCCAGAGAGGGCTTATTGACTCCAAGGGCAGTCTTGCCGGTACCTCGGTAGTGCTGATGGACGGCGTGCGTTTTCTCACCACGCGCTGCGGCTTTACCCTGGATGAGGCGCTGTACGCGGCTACCGCAGCGCCTGCCAGAGTCATAGGACTTCAGGAGGTCGGAGAGATCGCTGGCGGCAACATCGCGGATCTGGTGATCTTTGATGATGATTTCAAGGTTCACTACGTGTTGCAAAACGGTTATGTGAAGAACCTGGGAGACATGATCTGATGCAGCCTGCGATCTTAGACCGCGTAAGCGCGGCGGTTTCCGATCTGTCAAAATCCGAGCGCCTTGTGGCCAAGGCGGTTTTAGATGATCCGGTCTTAAGCTCACGTGAGAATATCGCGGATCTGGCACGCCGCGCCGGGGTATCCCAGCCTACGGTATTCAGGTTCTGCCGCCGTTTTGGCTGTAACGGCTTTCCTGATTTCAAGCAGACGCTAGCCGCGTCGGTGGATCTTGGGGAGGGCATGAGAAGAGCTCCCGGGATCCGCACTGGTGACAGCGTAGGTGACATAGTAAGAAAGGTGGTGCTCAGCGCCTCCGGCGCCCTTAAGGATCTGCAGAGAGATCTTGATGAGACGGTACTTGCAAGATGTGTTGATGTGGTGTCTCAGGCAAGACGCGTGGTGATCTGCGCTCAGGGCGCTTCGCGCCCTGAGGGACAGGATTTCCGCTATCAGCTTTTGTCGCTTGGCATGGCCTGCGAGTTTCACAGTGATCCTCAAAGCGTATTAAGCGCCGCAGCCTCGCTTCGGCAGGAGGATCTTCTTTTGGTGATCTCGCTTTACGGCACCGACCGTGACTGCCTGAGCGCTGTGGATCTGGCGCTGACAAACGGGGCGTTCACCATCTGCGTGTGCCCGAAAAACAGCCCGCTTGCCACAAAGAGCGTGCTGATGCTCGCGTGCGGTTCTTCAAACGCTACTGATGATGATCTGCTGCCAAACGCCATACGCGCCAAGGCCTCACTCAAGATCCTTTCAGGCGGGGTCAGCCTTCGCCGCGCTGAGCTGGTGCGTCAGGTAAGCCCGAAGATCAGGAACGCGCTTAAAGCTCTGGGACAGCCATCAGATGACAGCCAGAGCCTGCAAAAGGACAGCTCTCCAGATGATAATGGCGCGCTAAAACCAGGTGAGCCAATAACCTCATTGGGCTGGAAGCTTTAATCATTTTGTCAGTCTGTCATAAAGACAGGCCAAATAATTATTGCTCCATTGCTCAGAATCGCTGCTTGCTTGAGATGTAAGCGTTTCTAACATAAGATCAGAAATAACAAATCTTTTTAAGCGTAAAGATAGCTATTTAATCCGGGGGACAACCATGAAGTCTACAAAACAAGTCAGCGCCGGCTCTGAAAAGTTCAGTGATTTCATAAATGGCAATGCCTATTATGTAGACAAAACCCGTTTCCTCCGTCCGATATTTGCCTCTGAGGATAATATCGACAAGATTAAACTCTTTACCCGTCCCCGCCGCTTTGGCAAGACTCTGACCATGAATATGTTCAAGGAGTTTTTCAATGTAAATCCGGAAAACCCCGGAGACACCAGCCGTCAGGAGCGTTTGTTCAAAGGTCTTGATGTCATGAAGGACAATGACACTGAAAAGCGTGTTCGGCGAGAGCTATGAGTGGGCTGTACAGAAGATGGCGGCGCTTATTGTCTCTACAGCCACCAAGTTTGACTATTTAAAACAAAGTCCAAAATTAAGTGATGAAGAGAAAAATCAGTTTGGGATTTATCTTAGTGTAGATAAACTTCTGGAACCTAAAAATCTTTTTAAACTCACTGAGTTTCTCAGGTTTATAAGCAATGTCCTCTTCAAGCATTTTGGACGTCAGGTAATACTGCTTATAGACGAGTATGACGTGCCGCTTGCCAAAGCCCAGCTTTACGGCTACCACTCCAGAATGGTTACTCTCTACTCACAGTTTCTGGACATACTCAAAACCAGCGGTGACACTGTTTACAAAATCGTAATGACCGGATGTCTTAAGGTCGCCAAGAACAGCATCTTTACCGGGGCTAACAACTTTACCGCGAACACCGTGCTCTCAAAAGATCCTGAATTCGCGTCACTCATGGGCTTTACTTCCGATGAGACTACGAAATTCCTGAACGAGTTTGACTTGTCCAAGTACGCTGACCTTGTAAAAGCAAACTACGACGGTTACCGCTTTTATGATCAGGAAATATTCTGTCCCTGGGATGTCTGCAGTTTCATAGGCGCCGCCATCAAGCTTAAAAAAAGAAACAAAGCAGAAGACATCACCGCTGACAATTACTGGATTGATACCGAGAATACCGGAACCAGAGCCATAAAAAGCTATGTAGGCTTTTTAAGTGAGAGAGACAACCAGAACCTTCAGGACTTGTCTGACGGCAAAGAGATCACCATCACTGTCAATGACGAGCTTAATTATGACATGCTCTCAAATCACAATGTCAGCGACATGTGGTCACTTTTACTGCATACTGGCTATCTGACCGCGGTTGAGAGA
>SFGV01000111.1 GCA_004557545.1 Succinatimonas hippei | reverse complement strand
GAGATATCGTTTCAACTAGCACGCCCGTGAGGGCGTGACCTAGTGCCGGGGAACTGGCTTACGCACGGGAAAAGTTTCAACTAGCACGCCCGTGAGGGCGTGACATAAACGGTAAAAACAATAGCGAGTGTGAAGCGTTTCAACTAGCACGCCCGTGAGGGCGTGACGCAGGGCTCTTTTTTTGTGCTCTCGAAAGGAGAGTTTCAACTAGCACGCCCGTGAGGGCGTGACGTCCTATCGCCGTCAGCTGTATCGCCCAATATTAGTTTCAACTAGCACGCCCGTGAGGGCGTGACCTCCGGCCATCTGCGCGCATTCGGCGGTTGTCAGTTTCAACTAGCACGCCCGTGAGGGCGTGACTATGAGTCTATCAAGATATGAAAATGGAACAAGAGTTTCAACTAGCACGCCCGTGAGGGCGTGACCTGTTTCCGGATCTCCTCCACCTCCTCCGGCGAGCGTTTCAACTAGCACGCCCGTGAGCGTTTCAACTAGCACGCCCGTGAGGGCGTGACGGCAGTGCTTCTAAAGGCACTCATTCTAACAGAAATTTCCCTTATTGCGCGAACGCATCTTTTCGTCCGCTTTTTCATGGTACGTTTTTTAAATAAACTTTGTATAAGCCAGATATAGACAAGGGCGCGAACCCTCTAACATTTTTTCGGATGCTTGGGGTTCGCGCACACACAAATATACATGTTACAGCAAAAGCAATCCTTGAGGATCATATGGTTCTTTCGCTCCGACATGTTCTACTCTTCTTTGCCAGTTTGCTCCCAAAAAGTAGTATCTCAGGCTATCTTTTTGATTATCAATGCTCTTCTCTAACTGAAATTTTAACTCGGACCATTGTACCGGGTCAACCAAACATTCAAAGACAGAGAACTGGACTCTCTGCCCATGGTTTTCGCAGAGTTTGGCGATTTTCCGTAGACGCTTCGCACCGCCTTCACTGCTGACATTGACGTCATAGCTTACCACAACAAGCATCTCTCATCCCTACTTCCAGATATATGGCGGGTATTCCTGCATATCGCCGCGTATGTGCCGTGCAAGCAGCATAGCCTGAAGATGAGGCAGCTGGCCTATCAGAATTTTTTCACCAGTGTATGGATGAAGCACTTCGTCCTGTTTGCGTAACTGCCACTCGGATATCACCGTTTTGCGCGCCTCCTCTGTCATGATAACGGCTCCGCTTTCTGAAAATGTGAACCCTGAGCCCTTGACCTGCTTAAGGTTTATGAGGGAGAGTACAAATCTGTCAGCCCACCAACTCCTGAACTCTTCCATCATATCAAGAGCCAGGCTTGCGCGCCCGGGCCTGTCTTTGTGCAAAAAACCTACGGCGGGATCCAGCCCAACGCCATGCAGCGCTGATTTTACGTCGTTTGTAAGGAGTGTGTAGACGAAAGAGAGCATCGCATTCACCCTGTCCCTTGGCGGGCGTCTGTTTCTTTCTGTGAATTTAAAGTCGTCCTTCTGCTGTATTATGAGTTTATCAAACAGATCAAAGTAGAGCCTTGCCGATATCCCCTCTATCCCACGCATCTCTTCTATGTTGTCTTTGTCGCGAAGCTGCGCAAGATACCCTTCAAGCTGGCCGATATTCTCCCTAAAAAATTTTTCTATAGTACCATCCTGCGGATGATCCCGTAAGAAACCTTGGAGGACAACACGGCTGTTGCTTATTTTTGCCGCAAGAAGGCTCCGTACGATGCCGGCGCTGCGCTGCGGTGAGTCTGATATACGATATTGCTCTTTGCGTAGGAGGACATTTCCACTGACAGGACCATGAACCGAAGCCAAAAATTTCCCATATTCAGAGAAGAAAGAGATTGACACTCCATGCTCAGCACAACCCCCCATAAGCGGCGGTGTCACGCTTACCTGCCCGAAGCACAATACAGAGTCAAATATGTGAATCGGGAAGGCACGGCTTTCCTCTTTATTCAGGTGAACTATTATGTTTTCTCCTTTTTGGGAAAGCCACGCTCCCTGGGTCATTACAAAGAGGCTGTTCAGCAATCTTTTCATTGTCTTTCCCCCAAGGTCAACATTTCTGCTTAAATATATTGTCTAAATATTTCCGCGATCTGTCCGCCAAATGAGTTTCTTCTGGCATGCAATGCTCCCGCATAGAACAATTTTTACATTGTTTTCCAGGCGTATAGGCTGGTGCCTCCGCGCCGGAGGCCAAAAGGCGCGCCCTGTTGCATTTTGCGGCAACTTCACTGCGCAGCTCCTCAGTAAGTGCTATTTTTGTTCTTCTCTTTGGTTCACCATAAAAGATAGCGCCCTCTGTAATAGAGCAGCACAACATCTCCTCAAGGCAAATAGCCTGTGCGCACATCTGCACTTCGTCCGCGATATCCCAACGTCTGCGCCCGCGTTTGTATTCTACGGGATACGGCCGCCATCTTTTTCCCTTATCTCTGAAGCTTGGAATGACGACACCATTTCTATCGTCGCGATGGAATTCAACCATGTCCGCTACGCCGTAAAGCCCCAGCTCAAACGAACGGAGCTGGAGGCCCGTGGCAAGTTTTACCTCGCCACGGCTTTCACTCCCGATCTGGTGTACATTCGTGTGCAGATGATCTCCCTCGATGGTAAGAAGATTCTCGGCCCATAGCTGCTCGACATGAATAAGCATCCACTGCCTTTCGCAGAAGGCCAGATGCTGCAGACCTGATATCAGAAGGAGATCGTCATCGGCGTACATTA
>SFGV01000110.1 GCA_004557545.1 Succinatimonas hippei | reverse complement strand
CTGCTCGGCTAATTCTAAAAGCAACTACGACTCCGGCTCCGGCTTCCTCCTGCAAATTGGAGCCGGGGTCCTGCTCAAGACCTCCTAAAAGGAGGTCTTCTTATTGGTATGTAGTACTTTGTCCCCAGCTCTTTTTTCAGAGCTCCTCATTCAAGAATATCCATTACATCGGCGCTGAAAAATCCTCAAGCGAGATCCCGTTTGTACCAACAACCAGGGCATGATGGGGATAAAATTTTGACTCAAACAAAGGCAGTCATTGTTCATTCCCCTGCGTCCGTTCTTAACTTCGAGCGCTGTCAGTTCACCATCCAGATCAACTATGAAATCGACCTCATCATTGCGTTCTCACCATAAAATATGTCGTAATCGTATTGACAGCAGGTGGGCTTCAACCGCGGATTCAACCCAGCGTCTCCGCTGTCATGATCCCATTCCTTTTTGACAGTCTCGCTCCAGTTACTGATTTTCTGGATCTCGTCAATTATCTGGATGCACTGGTCATACTTCTTAACATGCATAGTGGCGCGGACAGCGCTCCAGCACTGACTAATCCATTGAGCGTCAGTTTTGTCAACGTCATCTGCGCTAAAACTAAGATGAGGCATAGACAAATCATCCATGAACTGGCTGACCATCGTAGACTTGCCAACATGCCTTGTCCCCACGATAACCTGAATGAAACGACGTCTCTCCGTCATCCTTTTTTTAGGATCTCACACTGATTTCTTTTATACATAGCCTTTTATTCTGGTGACTACTTCCATTGGTTTCGTATTGTTAAAGCTTTATGAATTTAATAGGTCTTTCTATTTTGAATATTACCTGACATCAACTGGTTAACAATAAGGGTTGATATCAAATAATGTGCAAATCTCAACAACAAAATGTTTAAATCTATTCAGCGAAATGTTTAAATTCAGACTCCAAAATGTCTAAATCTCAACTCTGCATTTTGAAAATTCAATACAAAAATAAATAGATATCTCTCACTTGCTTAAGGTAACAAAATTGTCAGATGAAAAGTAAGCCGTGCTCGAAATGATGGTTACGATAAGACTGGAAATAGGATAAGGTAGAGAAGCTGATAGTTCAGGCGGCCTGGGGCCGCCTGTGTGTTTTAAGAATTGGAGGCGCGAAGTTTGAAATAACTAAGATGCTCACGCAGTTTGTCTACCTCTGATGCAAGGCTGTCAAGCTGGGCATCCACATCTTTAATTGAGCTTAAGGACTGCTTTGTTAGATCGGTAAGCCCCGCCATATTGCTTGAGATCTCAGATGACGCCGTAGTCTGCTCCTCCGCGGCGGTGGCAATCTGCGAGATCTGACCATAAACTCCGTCTACCGATCCGGTTATGGAATTGAGCACGCTTTCAATCTCCTTGGTCTTATGCGCAAGATCATCCATGCTCTTTGAGCTCTCCTCCATCGAGGAATTGGCGTCTGATGAGTCCTTTTGCACAATCTCGACCATCTTGGTGATCTCCTGTGTAGACTTCGAGGAGCGGGAGGCAAGTGAGCGAACTTCATCGGCCACCACGGCAAAACCCTTGCCGGCCTCACCTGCCCTGGCAGCCTCAATTGCAGCGTTTAAGGCAAGCAGATTGGTCTGGTTGGCGATATCGTCAATGGTCTGCACGATTGTGCTTATCTTCTGGCACTGCTCCTGCAGTGTGGAAACCAGCTTAGCGTCCTCTCTGGTCTTGTCAACCTGAGATTTAATGGAATCGATGGTCGCGCGAACCTGCGAGACACCGTTATCCACGATCCCTTTGGTATCCTCAGATGACTTAGTGGCGTTCTCACAGTTCCTGGCGATATCGGTGGTAGTCGACCTCATTTCCTCAGATGCCGCGGAAACAGTGACAGCGTGATTCTCACATTCATTGAAGGACGCGAGCATCGAAGAGGTGCTTTCCTTTACAGCGCCGAGAGTAGCGGTGATCCCATCGGCAAGTTTAAGCACCATTGAGAGTGACTGATTTAGCGCGTCACGGGTCTTTAAAAGCGCGAGAGCCGCCTTGGCAAACTCATCCTTTCCATGCACGTGAATCTCAGTAGTAAAATCCCCCTCTGAAATAGACTTAAGACGGTAGGCAAGTGAGCCCAGGCGCACGGTTATGAACTTGGTGATCCCAAAGGTTACAAAAATACCGATTAAAAGAGAAACTACAAGAGCCACCACGATCGCCACCATTGACTGTGGATTAGAAGCCTCTTTGGTAAGACCAACGCATACGGATGTCTGCTCATCGGCG
>SFGV01000042.1 GCA_004557545.1 Succinatimonas hippei | reverse complement strand
TAAATTCAGAAACTCATGAAACATGTTCATGGTCAGGGTCTTGCCAAAGCGGCGGGGACGGGTAAAGAGCCTTACCTTGCCGGGGGTGGCGAATACCGGACGGAGGAAACGGGTTTTATCTACGTAGTAGCAGTTGCCGTCTATGAACTCACTGAAGCTCTCGGAGCCAACACAGACCTGTTTTGTAGACTTCATGGTTGTCCACCGGATTAAATAGCTATCTTTACGCTTAAAAATGATTTGTTATTTCTGATCTTATGTTAGAAACACTGATATCTCAAGCAAAGTCAGCTTTATAAAAGGCTTTGGAGATACTGACTGCTTACTTGGGAAAGCAAGTAGGACTCACTACATGGGTTTGTAAGTAAGCGATCGCGCGTCATTTCATGGTTTGGACTTATGATATTCCTCTTGAGTAAGCGCGTGTATAGTCATAAAACTCCGCGCTTACCGTTATCCTCCGCGGGACTGGTGAGACTTTCAACCTATTGCCAGCGCTTGCCGCGCGCATAGAAAACCCGGCGTAAAGCCGGGTTTTTCATGATAGTTTTTACTAATCAAGGAAGCCTCTTAGCCCCTGCGATCTGCATGGGTGGCGGAGCTTGCGCAGCGCCTTGGCCTCAATCTGACGTATACGCTCACGGGTGACGCCAAACTGTCTGCCAACCTCCTCGAGTGTATGATCAGATGGCATGCCGATACCAAAGCGCATACGCAGTACCTGCGCCTCGCGCGGAGGCATCTCATCAAGCACCTGGTTTATCGCAGTCTTAAGACTCTCTGAGGTCGCGGCGTCAGAAGGCACCACAATCGATGAGTCCTCGATGAAATCCCCAAGATGCGAATCGTCATCATCGCCTACCGGAGTCTCAAGTGAGATAGGCTCCTTGGCGATCTTCATGACCTTGCGGATCTTGTCCTCAGGCAGCCCCATCTTGGCGGCAAGTTCCTCAGGAGTAGGCTCACGGCCCTTTTCCTGCAGCATCTGACGGGAGATGCGGTTAAGCTTGTTGATGGTCTCGATCATATGCACCGGAATACGGATGGTGCGGGCCTGATCGGCAATCGAACGGGTAATGGCCTGGCGGATCCACCAGGTGGCGTAGGTTGAGAACTTGTAGCCGCGGCGGTACTCAAACTTGTCCACGGCCTTCATAAGCCCGATATTGCCTTCCTGAATCAGATCGAGAAACTGCAGACCGCGGTTGGTGTACTTCTTGGCAATTGAAATAACCAGACGCAGGTTGGCCTCGACCATCTCCTTCTTGGCCTTCTTGGCCATGGCGTCACCCATCATCACGCGGTGCGAAAGCTCGCGCAGTGAGGAAATGGAGATCCCGGCCTCGCCCTCAATTTCCTTGAGTGCTTCCACCGCCTGCTCAACCTGCGGACGATACTCCTTGAGCCTGGCCGCGTAGGCGCGGCGGCTCTTGCAGGCCTTGTCAAACCAGGTCATGTCGGCGTCGCAATGACTGTCGGTATAGACGCTCTTGAGATCATCTATCTTCATGCCACAGCGGTTTACGCAGATGTCGCGGATAACCCTGTCCTGACGCTTAACGCGGTCCATGACATCGTGCATCTTGCGCAAAAGGCTCTCAAGCTGCTGACTTACGAGGTGGAAGGTCGCGAAAAACGCTGAAAGTTCGGCAAGAGCCTTCTGGTATTTTTTCTCCGCGGCCGCGCCCTTCTTGCCATGAGCGGCGCACATCTTGTCATAGAGCACCTTGAGCTCGGCGAAGTTGCGGCGGGCGACCTCAGGATCCGGACCGCTGTTCTCGGCGGCGCCCTCCTCGTCCTCATCTTCGTCATCATCATCGCTCTGGGCGGAGGCTTTGGCGCTGACCTTGCCCTTACCCTTGCCCTTGGCGCTCTTCTTTTTGGTCTCTACGCCCTGTTCTTCCTCGTCATCGAGTTTGGCAAGCTCTTCATCAAGACCTTCAGAACCGTCATCGATCTCGTTTTCATCCTCATCGGCGGTCTCTTCCTTGGCGCCGGCGGGCTGCTTTCTGACGGGATCCTTAATCGGCTCCTCGTTGATATCGAAGAAGCCTGAAATGATGTCGCCCAGCTTGATATTGCTGTCAGGATCCTGAGACTTCTCGTAACGGTCAAAAAGCTCGGCCATCGCCGGCGGAAACTCGACCAGACACATCTGCACGTCATTGGTGCCGCGCTCGATGCGTTTTGAAATCTCGATCTCGTCCTTGCGGGTCAGCAATGAAACATTGCCCATTTCGCGCATGTACATGCGCACCGGATCGGTGGTGCGACCGATATCAACCGAGCTGTCAAGCTGGTTGGCCACCACCTCGACATCCTCGGCGTCGGTCTGTGAGTTGCCGTTTAAGAGCAGATCATCGGCCTCTGGCGGAGTATCGCAGACATTAATACCCATGTCGATGAAGGTCTGAATGAAGACCGAGAGCTGATCGCCGCTGATAATATCAGGCGGTATCAGATCGTTTATCTCATCGATAGTCAGGTATCCCTGCTCCTTGCCTCTGGCTATGAGCTGCTTGAACTCGGTGCTCGCTGAATTATTATCCATCTAGTATCCCGGACTATGCCTGTGCTGCGGTTTCATTCCCTAACGGGATAACCCCATACCACGCTTTAATTACGCAAACTGCGAAAGTATCCTTCTTAAGTTTTAAGGATCTGCTCCATCGCGTGCTGAGATCATTTAGGATCCTGAAACGCCAAAAAGGACCGGAGAAAAAAAACTCCGCCCCGAATTAGAGTTTATAGATCAAAAACAGAAAAATGCAAATGGCCAGACCGGTCTGGCCATTGTTTCTGCCTGAAAAAGGCGTCATTCCTCAGGCTCAAAGTCCTCAGGCAGCTCAGCGTTGTGATAAACCTGCTGAGTGTCGTCGAGATCCTCAAGCGCGTCGATCATGCGCATGAACTTGACGGCTGATTCCTTGTCAAGCTTGACCTCGTTTGAGGGAACCTGAGTGATTTCGGCTGATACCGGCTTGATCCCTTTCTTGTCAAAAGCCTCGACCACGTCGGCGAAGGCATCAGGGGTGGTGTAAACATCAATTGAGCCATCGGCATTGGTGACGATGTCGTCTGCGCCGGCGTCAAGGCCAATCTCCATCGCCTTCTCCTCATCAAGAGGCATGTTGCCATCCTCATCAGGGGCAAAGGTGATCACGCCCTTCTTGGTGAAAAGGTATGAAACCGATCCGGAGGTACCGAGGTTGCCGCCGAACTTGGTGAAAGCGTGGCGCACGTCAGAGGCGGTGCGGTTGTGATTGTCAGTCATGCACTCGACCATTACGGCGATGCCGCCGACACCATAGCCCTCATAGGTAATGTTCTCAAGATCAGCGCCCTCGCCGCCGCCGGCGCCGCGCTCAATGGCGCGCTTTATGGTGTCGCGGGTCATGTTCTGAGCCAGAGCGGCGACAACGGCCGCGCGCAGTCTCGGGTTATTGGCCTCTTCACCGCCGCCAACACGGGCCGCGGTAGTGATCTCGCGGATGAGCTTGGTGAATACCTTGCCGCGCTTGGCGTCCTGCGCTGCCTTACGGAAGCGGATGTTCGCCCACTTGGAATGTCCTGACATAGCTGATTTTCTCCGTTGAAAGGGGCGCCTTCGCGCACCCTGTTTAAATTCTTAGGCTTCCTCGTCGGTAACGGCGATGGCAAGCTCCTTTAAAGCCTCAGGCGTAGCGACATTAGGCGCTCCGCTCATAAGATCCGCCGCGGCGGTAGTCTTCGGGAAGGCGATGACGTCACGGATGTTATCCGTTCCTGTGATGAGCATGGTCACGCGGTCAAGGCCGAAGGCAAGTCCGGCGTGAGGAGGCGCGCCAAATGAAAGGGCGTCGAGCAGGAAACCGAATTTCTCGCGGGCCTCATCCTGACTTATGCCTAAAACCTTGAATACCGCCTGCTGCATGTTCTCATCATAGATACGGGCGGAACCGCCGCCTGACTCATAGCCGTTGATCACCAGATCATACGCGTCGGCGTAAACGGACATAGGATCGGCGATAAGCTGCTCCGGGGTCACATTCTTCGGCGCGGTGAAGGGATGGTGCATGGCGGTAAGCCCGGCCTCCTCGGTTATCTCAAACATCGGGAAGTCGACGACCCACAGCGCTTTATAGCCATCCTGCACCAGCTTGCGGTCGCGGGCGCACTTGCAGCGCAAAGCGCCCATGGCGGTCGCGGTCTTTACTCTCGCGCCCGCGCCGATAAAGACGATGTCCCCGTCCCTGGCGCCACAGAGTTTGCACATCTCCAAAAGCTCAGTCTCGGTAGCGTGCTTCTGGATTGAGGATTTAAGGCCTTCCTTGCCCTTTGAAAGATCCTCAACCTTGATATGGATAAGACCGCCCAGACCGAGCTTTTTGACATACTCGGCGTAAGCGTCAATCTCGCGGCGGCTTAGTACGGCGCCCCCGGGGAGCGCGAAGCCGATGACGCGTGACTTGGGATCGGAGGCAGGCTCTGAAAGCACCTTGAACTCAGCGTTCTTTACCGCCTCATCCAGGATATGCAGCTCAAAGGGAATGCGCAGATCCGGCTTGTCAGAGCCGAAGCGATCCATCGCTTCTTCCCATTTCATGACCGGGAGCTTCCCGAGATCAACCCCGCGCACCTCCTTAAACAGGCTTACCATCAGATCCTCGGCGACCTCGCGCACCTCATCTGAGGTCATGAAGGAGGTCTCGATATCGATCTGGGTGAACTCAGGCTGACGGTCAGCTCTGAGATCCTCATCGCGGAAGCACTTGGTGATCTGATAATAGCGGTCGTAGCCGGCGATCATAAGAAGCTGCTTGAAAAGCTGCGGGCTCTGCGGCAGAGCGTAGAACTTGCCATGATGGATACGGGACGGCACCAGATAGTCTCGGGCTCCCTCAGGAGTCGCCTTGGTGAGCATCGGGGTCTCAATATCGATAAAGCCATGCGCGTCCATAAAACGGCGCACGAAATGAGTGATCTCGGAGCGCTTTAAAAGCTGGGCTGTCATGTAAGGACGGCGCAGATCGAGGTAGCGGTAACGCAGACGCTGCTCCTCTGAGTTGTCCTTTGAGAAATCGATAGGAAGCGGGGCTGATTTGTTGAAGATCACAAGATCGCTCGCGTAGATCTCGATTTTACCGGTGGGCATGTCCCCGTTGACCTGATTGTCAGGGCGGTTGCGGATCCTGCCGGTAACCTTTACGCAGTACTCGTTGCGAAGCTCAGAGGCTTTGGTGTGGACATCTCCGCTGTCAGGATCAAACACCACCTGAACGATCCCCGTGCGATCGCGCAGATCGATGAAGATTAGTCCTCCGAGATCGCGTCTGCGGTTAACCCAGCCGCAAAGCGTAACCTCACTGCCGCTTGGTGACTTGACTGTGTCACCGCAATACGCAGTACGCATTGACATATAAAAAAGCCTCCGGACGCTTAAAGCCTGGTGTTCCTGATTTATAAAAGCTCCGTCCCCAATCAGGGATCATGAGGGATCACCACGCCCTCGCCGCGAATACCGGACATTCCGCCCGTCGTGGCGACGTAAATTCTGAAACGAATATTATATTGAGAAAGGCAACGCGCATCAAGAAAAGCCCGATTTGGCGCGTAAAAAACCGGGCTTTTATGCCCGGTTTTAGCGTTTGTCTCAGATGAGACTGACTACCACTCGGAAACTGACCCGTCAGGATGACGCCAGACCGGGTTGTGCCATGAGATATCCTTCTTTGAGGCCTCGATGAGCGCCTCCTCGTTAACCTCAACTCCAAGGCCCGGTTTGGTCAGCGCGTGCAGATAGCCGTCTGACATATCAAAGTCCTCAGGGTTTCGGACATAGGTCAGAAGCTCGGCGCCCTTATTGTAGTGAATGCCCATGCTCTGCTCCTGCAGCGCGGCGTTGTAGCACACCATGTCGACCGCGAGGCAGGAGGCCAGAGCTACAGGCCCCAGCGGGCAGTGCGGCGCCAGCGCTACGTCGTACGCCTCAGCCATGGCCGCTATCTTAAGGCACTCGGTTATGCCGCCTGCGTGTGAGAGATCAGGCTGCAGGATTGACACTCCCCTGCCCTCGAGCACTCTGCGGAAGTCCCAGCGCGAGTACATGCGCTCGCCCGCGGCGATGATGAGACCTGAGCCGTCGGCGAGCGTCCTGTAGTACTCGCAGTTCTCGGCAAGCACCGGCTCCTCAATGAACAGAGGATGATATGGCTCAAGCTCCTTCATCATTATCTTTGCCATGGGGGCGGTCACGCGTCCGTGGAAGTCGAGCGCGAACTCGATATCATCCCCAAAGGTCTCCCTGATCTCGGCGGCGATTTTAATCGAATGGGCTACCTTCCTGTGGGTGTCGATAAAGCCCAGATCCTCACAGCCGTTGAGCTTGAAGGTGTCAAAGCCGATCTTTTGGAGCTTGCGGATCCCGTCAGCCACATCAGAGGGTCTGTCACCGCCGACCCAGCTGTAGGCCTTGATCTTGTCACGGCAGCGTCCGCCCAGAAGCTCGGTAACGTTTACCCCCAGAGCCTTGCCCTTGAGATCCCACAGCGCCTGGTCGACACCGGCGATCGCCGACATCATGACCGGGCCTCCGCGGTAGAAACGCGTGCGGTAGAGCATGTTCCAGATATCGTTGATACGTGATGGATCAGATCCTTTTATGTAGTCTGAGATCTCATGCACCGCCGCCTCAACGGTCCTGGCGTGCCCCTCGACCACCGGCTCGCCCCAGCCCGAGATGCCCTCATCGGTCTCAAGCTTCACAAAAAGCCAGCGCGGAGGCACGCGGTAAGTCTTAATCGCGGTTATTTTCATACAAGCCCCCTTACCTTAAAGCAGTGATTTGGCAAGCGGGAGCATGCCGCCTAAGAAGGCCTCGTCACCATCAAGGCACGCTGATTTAAGTCCCGCGAGCTCAAGTCCTTTGACATAGCGCCTGGCGAGCATCGGGCTGCCGATTATCACTATCTCTCCGTCATCCTTTGAGAATTTGAAGATCCTCTGCATTGAGGCGATCTCACCGCCGATGAGCAATCCTGATAAGTAATCACGGCTGTGAGAGGCTTTAAGGCCACCAAGAATTCTCGCCCCGCGCACCTCAAAGAGTCTTGGCAGAACGTTGTTCTCCTTATAGCCGCGCTCAAGGCCTTTCATGAAGTCCTCCTCCGAGTCCTCCTGCTCTCCGGCGCCTAAGCCCACAAGCGAATACTGCATCATCACCGAGAGGATCTCGCCTGTCATGGCAGTGCGGAAGGATTTCACCCTGGAGCCATCCGCGAGCACCCACTTGCAGTGAGTGCCGGGCATCAGATAGACCTTTGAGGGCCTGGAGGCCACCGCTCCGGCAAGCTGGGTTTCCTCGCCTCTTATGACGTTGTAGTTGTCAGGATCCTTTACGCAAAGTCCCGGGACAATGCGGATCCGGTAGCCCTTTGAATGCTTGACCTCGGTAAGATGCATGGGAAGCTCGGCCAGATCCACCGGGCACTCAAGATACTGCGCGTCCGCCCAGCCGTTTACCGAACCTACCATACCCGCCATGATTACCGGCATGGCGCCGTATTTCTCAAACCACTGACCGGTAAGGCGGTCAAAGGCGCCCTCGCACTGCGCGCCTCTTACAGTAGTCACGCCCTCATGGGATTTTTTGACATCAGCCTGCTTTCCGTCAAGATACAAAAAGGCTCTGATATTGGTTGAACCCCAGTCGATAACCACAAAATTCTCAGCTGACATAATCGTCACTCCTTAACTTCCTTGTTCGTGTTCAGATGTTCTTTATGGCCTTTACAAAGCCCGCGGCGGCTTTCTCCACCGCGTCAAAATCACGCGCCTGCGCGCGTTTGCGGTTGATGATGTTTGAGCCTACCCCCGCGCTGCAGCAGCCGTTTTTCATAAAATCGGCCACATTCTCCTCGCTCACGCCGCCTACCGCCATGAGCGGGATATGGTTGATGGGACCGCGCACCGCTTTGAGGTAGGGAACACCCAACTGGGCTATCGGGAAGATCTTCACTATGTCCGCGCCCTCATTCCAGGCGATCGCAATCTCAGAGGGGCTGAAGGCTCCCGGGACCGCCACCATGTCAAGGCGCTTTATCTCATGTATGACCTTCACGTCGGTGTTGGGGGCGAGCGCGAAATCCGCTCCGGCGTCCTTGGCGGCTTTGGCCTGATCAAGTGTCATAACCGTTCCAGCGCCTACGCAGATCTCATCGCCAAGCTCCTTTTTAATCATGGTAATTGACGATGGTGTGTCTTTAAGATTAGTTGAGGATGCCTGATCAAAGGTGATCTCGAGGCATCTTATTCCGCCCTTTATAAGGCGTCTGGCGCACTCGAGCAGTTCCTCTCCGTATACCTGACGGGATATCGAAACGAGCCGGTGCTCTTTTATAAATTCAAGCGTATTCACTTAATACTCCTGGCAGATGACGCGCCATTTACGGCGCGTCTTGTTTATTTGTACGTTATTAGTTTGATAGAAGTTGCGGGATATAGGTTGAGAAGAACGGCACAAAGCTGAAAAGCAACGCGCAGGCGATCTCAACTAAGATAAATCCCATCAGAGCCCTGGCCACGTTCATTACCGGCAGGTTTGAGATCCCGCAGGCTATGAACATGCATGTTCCAAACGGCGGCGTGCACTGTCCCATGGAGAG
Organism: Succinatimonas hippei; assembly: GCA_004557545.1. Lineage (GTDB taxonomy): Bacteria > Pseudomonadota > Gammaproteobacteria > Enterobacterales > Succinivibrionaceae > Succinivibrio > Succinivibrio hippei_A. The sequence continues at coordinate 8,120 of SFGV01000042.1, read as the reverse complement.
CACGAACACGACCACCAGACCAAACTGAATAGGATCAATTCCGTAGCTTACGGCAAGCGGAGCCAAGATCGGTCCCAGGATCAGGATGATCGAACCGTTGTCGAGGAACATTCCGGCGACTATCATGATGAGGTTTATGAGCAGCATGAACATCACCTTGGTGTCGCAGAATCCCATAAAGAATTCCGTAACCCTGGTGGGGATGTTGTACATGGTCACAAGGTAGGCAAAGACTGACGCAGAGGCCACAAGTCCCATCAGATTGGCGGTAGTGATGGCGGTGTTCTGGCAGATCTTCCAGAAGGAAACCACGTTCACCTCACGGTATATGAACATGCAGACAATCACGCCGTAAAACACCGATACCACAGCGGCCTCGGTCGGGGTGAACACCGAGGCGTAAATACCGCCTAAGATGATCACCGGCATCATCAAAGCCCAGAAGGCGCGCTTGAAGGCCACAACCACATTCATGGGCTTGAACTCAGAGCCTCTCTGGAACTTGCGTCTGCGCGCCACCACATAGCAGTACAGCGCCAGCATAAGACCGCAGAAGATCCCCGGGATAATACCTGACATCAGAAGCTTTGAGATGGAAACTCCGGTGACGGTACCGTAGATCACGAACACGATTGAAGGCGGGATCACCACTCCAAGCGTTCCGCCTATGGCCTGAATGGCCGCGGAATAAGCCTTGGGGTAGCCGCGTTTTATCATTTCAGGGTACATGACGCCGCCGATTGATGCAGTGGTAGCCATCGATGATCCTGAGATAGCGGCAAAGAACGCGCAGGCTGAAATCGCCACGATTGATACGCCGCCGGCGATCCATCCTACTAAGGCGTCGGCAAAGTCGATGAGTCTTTTTGACAGACCGCCATTGCTCATGATGTCGCCGGCAAGCATGAACGCGGGAACCGCCAGAAGCGAGAACGAGTCCGCGCCCGCGAACATACGCTGACCGATGATGACGAAGCTCAGATCAGGGTTTACCGCGATTGAGGCGACGCATGAGAGCGCCAGTGACCAGATGATCGGCACTCCCAGCACCAGACATACGATGAGAGTTACAAAAAGCGTTAAGGTTGCTAGATCCATTCTGTTACTCCCCTTTTTCAATGGTGGCTTTGATGTCATCGCTGGTGCTTATCCTCACACCGCGGTTTTTTGGATCACAAAAAGCCTTAACCTTTTCAATAAGCTTCAAAACCAGTGCAATTGTCGAGAGCACATACCCAACGAAAACCACGCTGTACATGATGATCATCGGAATACGCATGGCAGGTGATTTCTGAACTCTTCCGACCGGGAAGAGATCCGTGCAGTAAATGGCGATGAGCACGCAGGCGATAATTCCAGCGATGACATGCACTATGTCAAGCCCCAGGCGACCGCGCAGCGATTTGATGGAATTTTGCAGCGCGTCGATCTTGATGAGCTTTTCGCGGGTTACCGCGATGTTGATGCCGTTTAGAACTATGAATACGAAAAGATATCTTGAAAGCTCCTCAGACCATGGCAATGAATAGAAGATCACGTACCTGGTGAAAACCTGCACCGCAATTACGCACATCATGGCGATGAGCGCCAGCGTGATCACACAGAGTACGAATTTCTGAAAGAGCGTAAAAAATTTTACGAACAGTCCGTACATATTGACAACTCCATACGGATCTCCTCAAAAGAGGAGATCCGATCTGCGCGATTACCTGGCGCCTTCGACCTCGTCGATTACCTTGGCAATTTCAGGATATTCGGCCTTCTGCTCTTTGAGGAAGTCCGCTACCGCGGCTTTCATCTCTTCCTTGTCAACAGTGGTGACCTCCATGCCGCGCTTGGCAAGACCGTCTACCGCCTCCTTGGCCTGACGTCTCTGCTCCTCGCGCTCGTAGGCTCCGGCTTCCCTCGCGGCGTCCTGGACAATCTTCTGCTGCTCGGGCGAGAGCTTCTTCCAGCTCTTTTCTGACATGATCATGAAGATTGAGGAGTAATTGTGATCGGTCATCGCCAGGTACTTGTTCACCTCATTGATGTTGTTGCCATAGAGCACCGAGATGGCGTTCTCAACTCCATCGATGGCTTTCTGCTGCAGCGCGGTATAAGCCTCGCCCCATGACATCGGGACCGGATCGGCGCCTAAGGCGCGCCAGAAGCCCTGATGGATCTTGGAGTCCATCACGCGAAGCTTGATCCCCTTGATATCCGCAGGATGTTTTACCGGACGAACCGAGTTTGAGAACTCGCGGAAGCCCACTTCCCAGACGTCCATGTTTACAAGGTTGATCCCGGCCTTGTTGATCTCATTGGTGTAGTACTGGGTTAATGGTCCATTGTTGGCAAACAGCTTGTCGGCGTTCTCATAAGATGTGATGAGATAAGGAATGTCGATTGCCGCGATATCCGGGATGAAGGAGGTCATAACCGACTGGTTTACCGCGCCAATATCCAGAGTTCCAAGCTGGCAGTTTACGGCGTAGTCACTTGCCGATCCGGCGGTGCCGTTGTTGTATACCTTGATCTCAACCGCCCCGTTGGTGCGCTCTTTTACAAGTTCGGCCCACTTGGCAAGTCCCTTGGCTACCGGCACGGTTTCAGGAGAATCATGCCCTGCCTTGAGCACTATCTTGTCGGCGGCAAGCGCGCTCGAGCAGAAAGCGCCCAGCGCTGCGATGGTAACGGCGGTAGCGATGGCTTTGATACCTGTCTTCATAGGAGATCCCTCACATTTGTTGATTTGAAAATATCAATCGTAAGCAGATAGTTTTATATTCTGTTGTAAACGATTATCAATATATTATAAAAGACTTGTCAGACAGGTTTTGACGCAGATCAAACTTTCTTGAGATTTAAGAATTTGAAATGTCAGATTTTATAACTAAGATGTTGATATATAAAACAAAAGCGACTCTTAAATAAAGAGCCACTTTTACAATGAATAAGATTTAGTTTCTATTGTGTTATAAGTGCTGAGTTATGGATTCCACGCATCGCTTGGCCAGTTCCACTATAGAAGGGATCTTATCGTCACTAAACTCGGTTACGGTACCCACGATTGAAACAGCCCCAACCAGTCTCTTCGAACGGTCAAATACCGGACAGGCCACACAACGGATCCCGGACTCGCCTTCACTGTTGTCAAAGGCCCAACCTCGCAGTCTTATCAGCGCGAGTTCCTTTACAAGATCATCAGCCGTCCCGATTGAGGTAGGCGTAGCCTTGGCGAAATCAAGCTGCCTTATAAGTCTCTGGCGGGTCTCGTCATCCTGATAGGCAAGCAGGCATTTCCCCAATCCGGCGTGCACCAGCGAGACTGACATACCCTCGCGGGATCTGATAGTCATGCCGCATCCGGGGCGTTCAAGCTTAACCGCGTAATATGCCTCATCCCCGTACATGATCCCGTAATGCACGGCAAGACATTCCGTGGCGTCCATAAGAGCTATCAGCGCAGGCTTTACCAGATCGCGTATATCCATACGCTCTGAGGCGGTATTGCCAAGTGATATAAGCTTCATCCACAAATGCAGATGTCCGTTGTCATCTATTCTTATAAGCTCATGCTCGCGCATCGCGTCGGTAATTACATACATTGAGCTCAGCGGGATCCCGGTTGCCTTTGAGATCTCGGAGATGCTTGATGCGCCATGGGATTGCAGGTACTCAAGTATCAGCACGCATCTGTCTATCGCCGGGGCTCTGGTTTTAATCTTTTTGTCCAATTTTAAAAGCTCTTTCTATTTTGATAGAAATATATTACAACCAGACAAAATATCAGGCAACCGGCTTTTTCTGTTCAACTACAGTTACACTCATTCAAACCAATAATTGAATACCCAGGTTACTTTGACCATTTTTGTGATTTTTTCAAAATTGGTCAAAGTTACATTGATTTTCAGAGCGTGTTTGACATGACCAACGATAGAATTGGACTTGCTTGTGGCTCTCTGAGAGAGTCAGCGCGCAAAAAAAAACTGATTTTTCAGGTCTATTTTATACAAAAAAGAAAAATATCTGTCCAGGATCCGCGACTTTTATGACCCGGCTGACCTTATAAAAGTCATCACCGGAGTGAGAAGATGCGGAAAGTCCTGTCTTATGTAAACAATCGCCGATGAGTTGCGAGAAAAGGGCGTTTCTGACTCCAACTTAATTTATCTTGACCTCGACAAGCGCGGCCTTAGAAGAATAACAACGCCTGATCAGCTTGACGAGCTTCTTTCAACTTACGACAAGGTCAGTGGGCTGAAATATCTCTTCTTGACGAGATCCAGAATGTAAAAGGCTTTGGGACCGTCATAAACGGATTTCGTGAGGACGGGAGCTATTCGATTTTTATAACCGGCTCGAATTCATATCTTCTAAGCGGCGAACTCGTTACAAAACTCACCGGCAGATACATCGAGTTTGAAGTTTTTCCACTATCTTTTGATGAATACGAGGAGTTGAAGACTTTTTACGGCAAGCCTGTCGATTCCAATCCAGTGAATGAATTCAACAGCTATATCCTAAATGGTGGTTTTCCCCGCGCAATAAAGTTTGACAGTATGGAAAGCAAACGCGCCTACACAAAGAGTGTCATAGATGAAATCTTCCAGAAGGATATACGCAGAAGAGTCCATATAGGCAACAGACACGCCTTTGAGAGCGTCCGCAACTACATGATTAACAATTTTGGCGCCACAACCAGTATCCGGAGTCTTGAGAATGCCCTTAAACAAAGCGGCATACAGATAAGCCGCCCCACACTCGCGAGATACATTCAGGTTCTTATAGACGCCAAGATCCTGTACGCCGTAGATCGTTTCGACATGAAATCCAAACGCCCCCTGAATGGAGACAGAAAATATTATCTGGCGGACATGTCATTCTATTATGCCGCCAACACTGATAACCGCGTAAATTATGGCCCGGTACTTGAAAACATTCTTTACATCTACGTTCGCGGCAAAAATTACTCTGTCAGCATTGGTAGGATTGGCAATCTTGAATGTGATTTCATCATGCGAAGCCCTGACATGGAATACTCGTATGTTCAGGTGGCCATAAGCATTATGAGTGATAAGGAGACGGAAGACAGGGAATACCGGCCTCTTGAAAAAATCCGGGATAACTACAAGAAGTATGTCGCGACTCTGGATCCCATGCTTCAGAAACGAAATGGAATTGAGCATATCAATCTTATTGACTTCATTAAATCAGGCGGGGACTTCTGAAATTCTTAAGGTATACGCGCCACGCTCATATTCTGTTTTTTGCAGTTTATGGGTCAGAAAAAGCGTGGCGCCATAATCCACAAGGCTCCGTCACGGTCTTTTTTTTGATCGATGGTAGTATAAACAAATGATCAAGCCTGACTGGGTGTCAGTCTGAATACCCAGAGTTGATCCTGCTTTCAGATCTTTCCTTGTTTACTCAGCAGTTTTAGCTTAAGCCGCGTAAACGCCCTGTTTGCTTACATTAACGATCGCTTTGCGCTCATAAGGTATTTTTAGCCTTAGGCGTAGCTATTTGCTAAGATCATATCAGGTCAGACCGTGGTACCGGTTCTTAAGGATCCGCTCCACAGCCTCTGTCTACTTCCTAATAAACGGAGCTGCCAGTTTTATGAATAAAACTACAAAGCGCGCTTTGGCGTGCGCGGTGGCCTTGGCACTGCTCGGCACCGCTACTGAGTCTCTGGCGAACGCCAAAGACAAAGTTCTTCATGTAGGCTGTGAGGGAGCCTTCGCTCCTTTTACCTACATCGACAATGGAAAAATCACCGGCTTTGACATCGATCTCATACGAGAGCTTGGCAAGGATATGGGCTACAAGGTAGAGGTTCAGGTCTATCCTTTCGACGGCCTGATCCCGGCTCTGCTTACCGACAGCATCGACGTCATCATCTCAGGCTTCACCATCTCTGAGGAAAGAGCCAAGAAGGTCGACTTCTCTGATCCGTACTATCTGTGCGGTCTTACCTATCTTTTAAAGGATCAGGATAAGCAGAAATTCAGCGACTATACCAAGCTCGATGGTCAGGAGATCTGCGTGCAGCTTGGCACTACCGGCGCGATGTTCGCGCAAAAGCACCTTAAGAAATCCAAGATCAAGCAGTTCAACTCGCCTCCTGAGACCTATCTTGAACTTGGAAACGGTGGCTGCAAGGCGGTCATCAATGACATGCCGGTCAACGACTTCTTCCTGGCAAAGCACAAGGCCTCCGGTATCTCCTCTATCCACATCGACAGGGATGTCGACAAGGAATACTACGGCATAGCCGTCAACAAGAATCATCCCGAGATGCTCAAGGATATGAATGAAGGGTTGAAGAAGGTCCAGCAGAACGGTTCTTTTGCCAAAATCAGCCAGACCTGGTTTGGCTATGACATAACGGACACTTTAAATCAGAAGTGATCGCCATTCAGAACCCTAACAAATTCCCGGACAAGATCCGGGAATTTTTTTTGGATATCTAATCAGGAATTTTTCACGCTACCACGCGTCACGGGGTTGTGTCCGTAACGATGATAGGAAGAACGATAATGCCGTTTTGGGTAGGAATGGCGACGGTCTCGTATATAAGGCGTTTTCTGGTAGGTTCTCTCAAGTAATCCCGCTATTCCGCTCTCTCTGGACAAAAACACTATCAGCACGGCCATTGAGAATAGCAACGCGATGTAGGTACGGGTATTTGACGCGTACACCGTGCAAGAGAATCCCAGCGCCACTCTGGTGCCAAGACCTGTCAGAAATACCATGACGGCGCAAAGCGCTCCAATAGCCCCAAGACGTCCAGGTTTTAAAAAACTCAGGTACAAGCCAACACAGGTAAGCGCTGTAAGAAGCACCGAGAGCGCGGGCTGATAGACCATCCTTAGCTGCCCCATATGCTCAGAACCCATCGCCTCCATCAAAGCCCAGATACTCCAGAACCTGACATCGGTCTGGTTCATAAGATAAACAAGCAAAAACGGCAGCACCATCAGAAGATCCAGAAAACGGCTGCGGTAACGGCGATGGACACAGATCAGGATCAGAGAGAGCAGCGTAAAGTACATCATAAAGCTCTGAGCGCCGCCACGGTAGAAGCCAAGCGAGGTCAGGCGATCATAGGTGCCTGCGAAAGCCATTGTAAGATGCTCTACAGTACTAAAGCTATCCCAGCTTGGAAACTGGGTGGTGGCGGTTGAGATATTGCGTATCGCGTTGCCCGGGCAGAGGGCGTCATACGCAAGATACGCTCCCATTACAAGCGTGAGCGCAAGCGGAATCGACAGTCCATTGCGCCTGTAGATCAAAAGCGCCGCGACACATGAGAACTCAACTATCAGGGCATAAGCGCAGATAAGCTCATGGGTACCAGCGAAGAGAACCGCAATTATGGTAATAATCTTCATTCCCAGAGTTATGCGTATGCCTTTGAAGATCCTCACACACAGAAGCGAGAGATATAAAAGTCCCGTCGCGGGCCAGAGATAATTTACCGTTGTCGCGACCCAGCCTGATGTTTTCATATCAAAGAATGGATACAGAACCACCATGACAAGGGCCGAAACCTTCAGAAAACCGGTATTTGTGGAATATAGAACACGGGCTATTTTGCAGATGAGATATACAACAGAGGTCGCGATAAAAGTGTCAGTTATCTTCCAGACAAGTACCGGCATTCCTGTAAAAAGCATCATAAAGAGATCGGCAATTGTGCGTGATGACCAGGTAGAATAGCGCTCCCTCAGGTAATCTATCATTCCCTCTATACCCTGCATTCGCTCCCAAATCTTAATGTTAGAGAGATCATCACGGTTAAATGAGGTTAAAGTGAGGTGGAAGACCAGAAAGTAAAGAAATACCGCAGCGAGAACACGCAGATCCGACCGTGAAGAGAATGCTTTAAAATTCATCTTGCGTCCTCCACGTTTACACGTAATTCGGTGTCTATGAGCTCACGCTCATTACCACTATCAAAGCGGATATAAAGCTCAAAGCGCTTATTTTTTGGAAGATCTCTTAAATCAGCGCTGGCGCTGATCCCTGCGAAATCGTGATCGAAGTTATAGAGGTAATCAGAGTAGTTGGGACTGAAGCGCTGCCCTATATCAAGACGCTCGTAGGTATAGGAGCGAAGCTCAAAGAAGGTA
>SFGV01000041.1 GCA_004557545.1 Succinatimonas hippei | reverse complement strand
CGACGCTCTTCCGATCTCGTCAAGCTCGCTTTTTATAAGCTGCCCCTTGCGCTTTCCCTCTAATGAGTCTCTTACCCTTCTGCGCGTTTGCGGACAGAAAAACAGAAGCGCGGCGAGTAATTGCACAGCCAAGGATTTTTTATAGTGCCTGCCGGGGTTTACTGTCTTTACAAGATCACCATGAGGATGAAAGGAAGGCTTTTCAGGATCCGCGCCTTTTTCAAATCCAAGGCACATGACATCATTGCCCTCTGAGGCAAAATGATCTCCCATCTCCCAAAAGACCTTCTCAGCACCGCCAGAGCCGGTAAAGACCGGGTAATTTGAGCAAAGAAGGATCCTCATAAGCCTCCCGGCCAGTCCATGCTTTGATTGTGACGTGTGATCATTGCGCTTTCAGTGCCCGTTCTTTTTCAGTCTTAAACTGAAGATCCCGCAGTTTCTTGTAATCACCGTTTAGTGCCATAAGCTCGGCGTCAGTGCCTTTTTCAGTGATCTGTCCGTTCTTTATGTAGCAGATCACGTCAGAGTCAAGAATGGTTGACAGGCGGTGAGCGATCACAAATACCGTGCGCCCCTTCATAAGCTTCTTTAAGGCCTTCTGAATTAAAGCCTCAGAGTTACTGTCAAGCGCGCTGGTGGCCTCATCCAGAAGCAGGATGGGAGAGTCTCTTAAAATAGCTCTCGCAATGGCGATGCGCTGTTTCTGACCGCCGGAGAGCAGCATGCCTCTCTCGCCTACCCGCATATCGTATTTCTCCGGGAAGGTATTTATAAACTCATCCGCCTCTGCGGCCCTGGCCGCCATGATCACCTGCTCTCTGGTCGCGTTGGGAACACCATATCTGATGTTCTCAAAGACCGTGTCGTTAAAGAGGAAGACATCCTGGGAAACCAGCGCCATCGAACCTCTGAGACTACTTAGCGTGTATTTGCGGATATCAGTACCGTTTATGGTGATGCTCCCGTGCTGAGGGTCAAAAAATCTCAGGAGCAGATTGAATAGCGTGGACTTGCCACCGCCTGAGGATCCGACAAAAGCGCAGATCTGTCCTGGTTTGATATCAAGCGAGAGTCCCTTTATGACATCGCCCTCATGAGGGTTATAGAAGAACCTGACATCATTAAACTTAACTTCCATCGGTCCGCGTTTTAATTCGACAGCCTTAGGATCATCCTTAATAAGCTGTTTGTAATCAAACATTCCGAAAAGCGATTCCGCGGCTACCAGTCCCTCCTGTATTCCGCCTGACACATTGGTAAGGCCTTTGACCGGTTTATAGGCCGCGGTCATCGCAAGGAGGAAGGCGGTAAAGTCACCGGTTGTCAGATCGCCGGCGGTTATGAAATGACCGCCCACAATCAGCGCTCCGCACAGGCCTACGGAAATCATGATCTCAAGCAAAGGTGACTGCATGCCGGTCAGGCTCGCGCCCTTTACACCGACCTTTACGCGGTTCTCTTCAATTTTGCTAATTTTGTTGTACTCGTATTCCTCTGTACCGAAAGCCTGAATGGTTTTTATGCCAAGGATATCCTCGGTCATAACCGACATCGATTCGGCGTCATACATAAAGCGCTTGCGCGCAACGGCACGACGGCGGCGGGCAAGAATCGTTACTACCACCGCGATGGCAGGTCCCAGAATAAACAAGGTGGCGGTGATCTGAGGGGCATACCAGAACATCAGCCCCACCATGACGATGAGACTTATTATGTTCTGGATCATACCCATAACGCTTGAGGTCACCATACCGAGCATCATGCTGGCAAGTCCGGTAAAGCCGTTCATGATTGGTCCGGTCTGCACAGACTGAAAGAAGTCCTGTGAAAGATAGACCATATGCCTGAAAAGACGCTTGCGAAGAGAACACGCGCCCAGAAAACCTACTCTGGCAATCGAGATGGTTTTTGAGTACGAGAAAATACTCTTTACCACGTAAGCGCCGATAAGCTGCAGACCAATCATGTACAGGTAGGCCATGTTCTTTTCGATAAAGCCTTTATCTATAATCTTCTGGACAAGAGTGATCGCGAAGCCCTCAGCGGAGGTGGCAAGAGCGGTGCAGATGACCGCGACTACCAGAGACTTCCAGTATGGCAGTCCGACCTCTCGCCAGACTCTCAGGTAAAGCGACCATTTGATCTGGGTATCTTTGTTCTTATCGTTTTTTATAAAAGAGATAAGAAATTTAATTGTCTTAAACATGTACCGTACTGATATTGAGAATAAGGCTTTTCCTATTCTCGGATTTTTCAAAACTCCGAGAGCAAATTTTACTCAGGAACGCCTTATTCAGTGTCAATTTTTAACCCGCCCAGGTTTGGCTTGCCGCGTATACCGGCGGTTTCAACCATTATGGCTTCTCCATTCTTACCGTCAGAGCCTTTTACCATGATCTCATTTTTTAAACTGGCTGTTCCAGTACTCTTCTGAGGAGGAGATATTTCTGTAGGTTTCAGAGAGCTTTTTGTAGTTTTTCTTCAGGTGGCGAAAAGCTTTCAGAAAGCTTATTGAAACCTTGAGAGCCTGCTTTGGATCTCGGTACGCGAAATATCCGCTGTCGGTGTTCTTGTCGTAGTAATAGACCGCGTCATGTCTGTAGAGCATCTTTTTGTCAGCCTGATAGCTCTTGGGAACCACCAAGGTGGTCTTCCAGGTACAGGCATGAGGCAAAAGCAGACCATTTATCGACAGATGACGGAAAAAGGTGTGAGAAAACAGCTTGCGGAAGCTTATTCTGCGGTCAAAATCCTTTTCCATAAACTGCTCTGAATTAAATTTAACCGCGGTTTTCTTCTCAGAATATGGGAGGCTGGCGATAAACTCTCTGGCCTTTTGGGCTGACGGATCTTTAAAGAAACTGTCAGGTCCCCTTGCTATATCATTGATCGCTCTTACAAGAGCCCAGCATGAGGCGTAGTTATAGGAATAAAGCTGACCTGAAAAACGGTGCCAGAGCGATTTTAACAGGGTACGCTTGGCTGTAAAAGGATTATGGGACAGGGTTATAAGCAACTCTGATCTCACTCCAAGATATCTGGTAAGCGGGCTTTCCTTGGACTCAAAGCTCGGAACCCTGCAGGAAATTCCCATCTCGGAGATGATCTCAAACTGGTTTTGAAGCGAGAAATAGATATCATCGCCTCTCACAAAAAACGGGAATGGCAGGTATTTGAGCGCTGAGATATTAAAAGCGAAATAACACCACGCTCCGTAATTTACAAAAGGATTTGGTTCACATAATTGAATGACACCAGAGCTGTACGTAAGATCAACACCGTTATGGTTTAGAACTACATAACCTTTCTGATGAAACTGCGCTCCAACCTCACGCGTGAGGTAGGGCTGCTCATCACTGAGCAGCACGCCGGCGATTGCCTTCTGGCTGTCTTTTACATACTCAAAGATCTTCTCGGTGCGCTTGATACTCTCCAAAAGCAGATCACCGTCATCATCCATGAAAAGACAGTTGGTAAAACCGTTTTCCTTAAGATACATAAGGCCGCGGGTAAAGCCGCCTGAGCCGCCAAGGTTCTTATTTGGCAGTACTACCGCGTTCTCAAACACTGAGCTGTCAAGATTTTGTGAATTGTCAACAATCACCATCCTGATCTTATCTTTGAACTCAGAATCAGACAGGATCTCAGCGTTCAGCCTTGAGTAGAAACCAAACACCTCTTTTTGATGATTAAAGTGAGTTACGACAATCCCGAGTCTGACCTCATTGACCGGAGCGTCCTTTGTGTAAAAGCTGCCACCGTCCAGGACAAACTCATCAGATAACGCGGTTAACTCAAAATAAAGCAGTCCCTTTTTAAACCTTGCAGGCTCTGGGATCTCTATATCCGAGCTCCCGCCTTTTACGGGATCTAAATCCAAAAATTCATCGGCTACAACCGTCCTGACATCGTTATCCGTTAAAACCAGAAGCTTTAAATAGGCTTTTCCTTTTCCACGCACGGTTAAGAACAATGAATTAAGAACACAGTTTCTGTTCCAGAACGAGATGTCAAAAGCGTTAAAAAAGGTATTTGTGGCGATTGTTTTATGCCTGAAGACAATCAGGTTGCTGTCCTTTTCGCTTTGCAGGCACGAACCACTATCGCAAAAGAAAAACTGCTGTTCGCTGTAATCGCTGTTTAACTGATTGAAAATAATATTTTGTAGTGTATTCATGATAAAGGTCAGATCAAGGCTGACGGCAGCAAAGGAAATTTGGGATCCGGAAGAAAACACCGGTCATTCGTCAAAAAGCACTAGCGTTAATTTTATACCAATGCTGTTGTTTTCGCTACAGCTAGACAACTACAAATTGACTTCAAAAAACTGTCGGACAGAAAAAGCCCTCCGTTTTTTTTGGAGGGCTTACCAGATACTAAATGGCTTCAGATCAGTCCTTCTGATCAAGATGCGCGGTATTGACGATGAAGACATCACCGCGGATCTGCTCAAGCACCAGCTCACAGGCGCTTGAGTTTATGGACCCCAGGAAGCTTGACTTGGGATTGGAACCCATGCAGACCATACGGGCCTCAAGACGATCGCACAGTCTTGGGATCTCCTCATCCACGCGTCCCTCCACCACATGAGTGTGGTCAAGCGGGATGTCATGAGCCCTGGCGAATTCCTCAACTATGCTCTGGTGGATATTCATACGGCTTACAGTGCCGCCCGCGACAAACTTGGACAGACCGGTATCACCTGACATCAGACCGCGGTTTAGCGGAGAGACGCAGTTTACGACATGCACCTCGCCATTAAAGCGCTGGGCAAAATCCTTGGCGGCGTTGACCAGTCTCTCATCAAGCGCGCGCAGGTGCGAGCTCTCCTCAAAGTCGATCGCGATTAAAATCGCCTTGCCCTGGGCGGAAGCGCTGTTCACGTCCTTTACCACCAGAAGCGGAACCGGGCAACTGCGCATAACGTTGCTGTCAATGGTGCTTACAAAAAGATCCTTTATGGTATTGCGCTTGTTGGCAGATATGATCGCCATGCTGTAATCACCCTCCGCGCACTCCTTTACGAACGCCTCCGGGACGTTTTCAGAGAACAGCACCTTGATCTCAAAATTCTTAATCGCCGGGAAAGTGCGCCTTAAGCCCTCAAACTCAGCTGAAACACGCCTTTTTATATCATCACGGTTCTTGTCATTAAACTCATTAATGATCCTGATCGCGGTAACACGGATCTCAGGAGCGAATCTTGCGTACTGAGCAGCCCTTTCAATCGCCGGCTGTACCTCGCCCGGTTTTAACAAAACCGCGAAACTCTCGTTTTTAAAACTCATAATCTCCTCCCTTAATGTAGCGGAGCTAATTCTTCTATATATGATTCTAGCCACTTTGCCTGAGGGCGCCCGGGCTTGGATCCCAAATTACAAATTGACCAGTGTCCCGCGCACGGGATTTTCGATCAATTGCACAAAATAAGTTGTAGCCGCTGGTACAGCTTTAATTGTGCTTTGGACTAATCTCAACTGTATAGATTTTTTGCGCTGTATACAACGAAAAATCACATACTTTGAGCGTCTGTCGCAATTTTTAGGTCAAAAACACGCAAATGTGTGAGCGCGCGCTCTGCACGCGCGGATGTAAAATGCCTCAATTATCCAGCTTGCGCGCACGCGTTGCGAACAATTTCAGAAATATTTAAGAGGGTGTCATGACAAGCAGAACCATAGCGTGGGAGAACGCTGAATTTAAGGTAAATGAGGATCCATCGGGGAAACAGCTTATCGCGAGAATTGGCGATCTTACGATAAAGCCTGAGGATCTCATAGTGCTCATCGGCGGCAATGGCAGCGGTAAAACCTCCATCGCGCGCGCCCTGTCAGGCGATCTAAAAATTATCTCAGGCACCGCTCCTGTAAACTACCACCCCGTGCTGGTCTCCTTTGAAAAGCAGATGAAGCTTTTTGAGGATGACTACAACATGCGCAACTCAGACGCGACCACCGCGAAAGAAGAGATAGGTCTTACCCCGGCGGATCTTTTAAAGGACGCCGATCAGACGATCCGCGATGAGGTGATAGAGGGCATGAACCTGAAGGCGCTTATGGACAAGCCTCTGCGTCAGCTTTCAGGCGGTGAGGGCAGAAAGGCGCTTTTAGCCCAGGCCCTGTGCTCAAAGCCCAATCTGCTGGTGCTCGATACTCCCTTTGACGCGCTTGACGTGCAGACCCGCAAGGCTCTGCTTGAGCTTATTGACAAGGTCCACACCCTCTACAAAACCCCGGTGGTGCTTATCGTAAACCGCCCCTCCGAGATCCCTTCCTCCCTCACCAAGATGGGCATCATTCAAAAGCTCGCAATCACAAAGATCTCAAGCCGAGAGGAGATTGAACAGGATCCTGACGCCAAGGCGCTTTTGGGCTTTGCCGACATTCCGGATGTAAAGGTCCCCAAGACCCCGGCAAAATTCGCACAAAAGCCTTTTACCTCAGGTCCTATTGTGCAGTTGCGCAATATCCACGTTGAGTACCAGAGAGTTATCTTTGATCACTTCAATTTCACGGTAAACCGCGGCGAGCACTGGCACATCATGGGACCCAACGGTGCCGGTAAATCCACCCTGCTCTCGCTTATTACAGGAGACAATCCTCTTGTCTATGCCAATGACGTCACCGTCTTTGGCTACAAGCGCGGAAGCGGCGAGAGCATCTGGGATATCAAAAAATGCTACGGCTATGTCTCAGGCTCACTGCACCTTGATTACCGCGTAAGCGCGCCCGCCATCAATGTCGTGCTCTCTGGCTTTTATGACTCAATCGGGCTTTACAATCACCCGGGGGATGACGAGATAGCCTGCGCCCGCGCCTGGCTCGCGACAGCCGGTCTTTCAGACAGGGAGCATATGTCATTCAGGCAGCTTTCCTTTGGTCAGCAGCGCATGCTGCTTATCATAAGAGCCCTGGTAAAGACCCCGCTGCTGCTGATCCTTGATGAGCCGTTGCAGGGACTTGACGGCTTCGCGCGCGCTCAGGTTAAGGCCTACATCAGCTATATCATGAAAAACGGCGAGACCTCGGTGCTCTTCGTGTCACACCATGATGAGGATATTCCGGAGGGCTTCACCAACCGCCTGAGCTTTATCAAATCAGAAAAAGGCGATGGCTACGATATAGTTCAGGAGAAGCTGCTCCAAAAGCTTTGACAGCTTTGTTCTGGCAGCAATCAGCCTGTCATGCGCCCCATGGCAGGCTGATTGTTTATCAACCCTGACAAATATGGCCTTGCAACCGAGCCAGGGTCAGCGCGGCCTTTATTGATCCTCAGGCTCTTGAAAGATAATCCCCGCCCAGCACCCACTGATAGGTGGTAAGCGCGTCAAGTCCCATCGGTCCTCTGGCGTGGAGCATCTGGGTTGAAATCGCGACCTCAGCCCCAAGCCCGAACTGTCCGCCGTCTGAAAACCTCGTCGACGCGTTCACGTATACACAGGCGGACGGGGCGTGATTTACGAAATACTCCGCGTTTATGACGCTGTCTGTGAGTATTGAGTCTGAGTGTATGGCCCCGTGTACTCCCATGTGACGGCAGGCCTCCTCAACACCATCAACGATGGCGATATTCATCTCAAGGGCGAGGAACTCGCGGTCATAATCACCCTCTCTCCCCTCCTCAAGATAAGGATACCCACAGCTCTGTGCTATTTCATACGCGTCTTTGTGAGCGTGTACCTTAACCTTATAGCTCTCAAGCGCCTTTAAGATCTCAGGGATAAGCGCAGATGCCACCGCCTTGTGCACAAGCAGGGTATCCAGCGCGTTGCAGGCAGAAGGCTTCTGGGTTTTGGCGTTTACGATTACAGGTATCGCGCGCCTTGTGTCACAGCTTTCATCGCAGAAGATATGGCTTATGCCATAGCCTCCCGTTATCACGGGAACCGTGGCCTCATCGCGGCAGAGCTTTTGCAGCTTTATGCCGCCTCTTGGGATGATCACCGAGATGTACTCATTAAGCCTGAGCATTCTGGTAACAAGAGAGTGGTCTGAGCTTGTGATAAAGGAAACCGTCGCGGGATCTTCCCCGTTCTCCTTTATGGCTTCACAGATAACCCTGTGCAAAAGGGTATTGGTGCCAAGGCACTCAGAGCCCCCGCGCAAAATGCAGGCGTTGCCTGATTTTAAGCAGAGGCAGGCTATGTCAACCGTGACGTTGGGTCTTGACTCAAATATAACCCCGACCACCCCAAGCGGCACACTGCGACGCGAGATCCTAAGCCCCGACGGCAGGGTTCTTCCATCAAGCACTCTTCCGACCGGATCAGGCAGCGCCATGACATTGCGCACGCCTGTAACCATCTCATCATACCTGCCATTTGTAAGGGTCATGCGGTCTACCATGGCCTCACTAAGACCGTTTTTACGGGCCTTTTCAACCTCAAGCGCGTTCTCGCGCCTGATCTCGTCATGGTGCTTTTCAAGCAGGATCGCAAGAGTACTCAGGATGGCGTTTTTTTTCTCCGTGCTCATCACACGGCAGGCGACCGCCGCCTCATGAGTCTTTTGCGCCATCCCCTCAAGATCAAAGCTTTTATCTGATGCTGTCATGTTTTAAATCCGTACCTATTTGAGAACCAGATCATCGCGGTGCACCGCGACATCCCCGTGGGTGAAGCCTAAAATTCCCTCGATGGCGTCGCTGTGTACTCCGGCTATCTTTTTAAGCTCGCCTGAGCTGTAGCGGGAGATCCCCCTTGCGATCACCCTGCCGCTCTCATCGGCGATATCCACGGTAGCCCCGCGCAGGAATTCGCCTGTTACCTCCTTTATACCAGAAGGCAGCAGACTTGATCCTTTTCTCTCAAGCGCGTTTTTAGCTCCATTATCTACCCTGATAAGCCCCTGCGAGATGGTGGCGCTTGAGAGCCAGGACTTGCGTGAAAGCGAGGGATGATCTGACGGAGTGAAATAGGTGCCTCTGCCGCTGCCTTCAACCAGAGCTTTGAGATCCTGCGGCCTCTCGCCTGAGGCTATGACCAGCCCGACTCCGGCTCTCTGCGCTATCTGGGCGGCGCGGATCTTTGTGAGCATGCCGCCTGTTCCAAGATCGCTTCCCGCGCCGCCCGCGAGAGCGAGTATGCTCTCATCAACCCTGTCTACGCGCTTTATAAGCCTGGCGTCGGCGTTCTTTCTTGGATCCTTGTCATAAAGCCCGTCCTGATCTGTAAGCAACACCACCAGATCAGCCTCCGCGAGCACTCCTATGAGTGAGGCCAGCGTGTCATTATCGCCTATCTTGATCTCGCTGGTGCTTACCGCGTCATTCTCGTTTATGACCGGAACCACCCCGTATTCAAAGAGGGTCAGCAGAGTATCCCTGGCGTTTAAATAACGCTCGCGGTTTTCAAGATCCGCCTTGGTCAAAAGAAGCTGGCCGATCTTCTGGCCATAGATCTCAAAGAGATCGGCCCAGATCTCAAAAAGCCTTACCTGACCTGCCGACGAGAGCATCTGCTTTATCCGAAGCTCCGGCGGGAGCTTTGGAAAATCCATGATCTCGCGTCCTGCCGCCATGGCGCCCGAGCTCACCAGGGCCACCTCATATCCATCATCTATAAGAGAGTGCACCGCGCGCACTATTTCAAGCATGTGCGCCCGGTTCAGAGCGCGCCCGCCGCGGGTTAAAGTGCTTGAGCCCAGCTTTACGATTATTCGTCCTTTGGTCTTATTCATAACAATTTCTCTGAAAAGAAGTCCGCCGCGCTCTCTACCGCCGTCGAGAGATTCTTTGAATACTCATCCTCAGACTGAGTAAGCTCCGTATAGTCACTGAAGGCCGCGCGCAGCAGCGCGCGGTCTTCTCTGGTTGTAAGAGCGTCTGAGAGTATGAAATTAAAGCAGGGGACATCAACGCTTCTGCCGCGTCCGAGCAGTCCCTGCTCTTTTAATGAAAGCTGCTTTAAAAGCGGAATTACGATCTCCCACTTTGACGCATCAAGATTTAACCTGTTGGCGTAAAGCGAGCGCTTGCACAGGGGAAGTGAGTTTAGGATCTCAGGATCTGTAAAAAAGCTGTGCACCGCGGGCCCCGCGAGGGCCAGAGCCTTTATCTCCCGCGGACGCATCAGCGCCTCTCTTATACAGGCCGAGCCGCCAAGCTTAATTCCAAAAAGCCCGATTTTCTCTGAGTCAATATAAGGCAGAGCCTTGAGCGCGTTTAAAGCGCACTCGAGCACGGATGACTGGTCGGCGGTGAGTTTTATCTTCTCGGACATGCCAATTCCGGGCATCTCGACTACCGCCAGCGCTATGCCCTTTGGGAAGAGCTTTCTTACATAAAAGCGGTAGAAATCCACAAGGCTTAGCTCATATGAGGCCATGATCACCACGCAGGGGTGGATCCTGTCGGTATCGGGCAGGTGCAAAAGCGCTTTGCACTCGCACCCTGAGGTATTAAAAGGCAGATCGAGCGCCCTGCCATATTGAGGCTCGCATCTGCACATACTGCGGTAGCAACGCGCTCCGAGCATCGCCGCGTCCGCGGCCAGAGTATCTCCTCTAAGCCTCGGGTAGGCGGCAAGCGCGAAGTAGCGTGAGGCCATGCGGTACTGATGAGAGGCTCCCGTAAGATCGCCTCTCTCCTCAAGCTCCCTTCCTTTAACCGCGCGTTTCTGGGCGATTGACGAGAACTCAAAGATCCAGTTTCCCCCGCCGTACTCTGAAACCGTATCGAGACATTGCGGTCTTGACCTCGCATTTTTGGAGGACGCTATGGCCGAGAGCGCCGCGTCTATATCCATGAGATTCCCGCCCTGCCAGGTCCACAGAAAGCGCGAGATCGGGCGGTACCAGCCCCGGGTGAAGCCAAGGCTTACATCCTTTTTCTCAAGGCGCGGGAGTTTCGCTCCCGAGTTTGAGATAAGAGAGGTCTCAGTGTATTTGAATTTGGGTTTGAAAAGCACCTCGCTTAAATTGCCGCCGGTGCTTTCGTGATCTTGCTGTACGGGCATAAGCCGTCCTTTAAAATTCCGTCTGTTTCTGACATGATCGCACATAGACAGGCTATCGCAAGTCATGTTTTTCGCGCACTCCGGCGTGACACCCGGGGCCAGGACGGCAGACAGAAAAACGGCAGACAGAAAAAATGAATACTCTCACCCTCGCCATATCATCAAGCGGCTTTACCTTCCTTTGCACCGCCATGGGCGCGGCTTTCGTCTTCGCGCTGGGCAAAGCCAAAAGAAAGCTGTTCACCCAGCTCTCGCTGGGATTTTCCGCCGGGATCATGATCGCCGCCTCGGTATTCGGGCTGCTGATCCCCTCAATTGATGACGCCAGAAACTCCGGGGCGGGAGTTATTCCGCCTGTCATGGGCTTCGCGCTCGGGGTTTTGTTTCTCATTGTGGTAGACCGCCTGACCCCGCACATGCACCTTATGGCAAAATCCCCCGAGGGCATTCATTCAAAGATTGGAAAGCAGGGACTGCTTTTTATCGCCATCACCATCCACAACATACCTGAGGGTATGGCCCTGGGCGTAGTCGCCGCCGCGGCCGCAGCGGCGGGGGACGCCCAGGGCGCTGGAGCGCTCATCGCGCTCACCTTAGGCATAGGGATCCAGAACATCCCCGAGGGCACCGCGGTATCAGTACCCTACTACGCCGAGGGCAGGAGCAAGGGGGCCTCGTTTATGCTGGGAACGATCTCGGGGATAGTGGAGCCCATAGGCGCGGTGGTGGTAGTGCTCTTTGAGAGTCTGGTAGTCTCGCTTATGCCCTGGTTCCTGTCCTTTGCCGCAGGAGCCATGCTCTATGTGGTGGTTGAGGAGCTTATACCGGAGTCTCATTCTCTGGGGAACGAGGAGAACGATCTCGCCACAATCTCGGTTTTAAGCGGTTTTCTGCTCATGATGGCCCTTGAGCTTACGCTCTCCTAGACGCGCTTTAAAAAAATGACGCTTTAGGGCTTATAAAAAATCTCAAAAAACGCCTTTCTGGCTGTCAATAGCCTTTTTTTTAACTTCACCTGAATTTAACTTTCCCACAGGGTAAAACTGTTTCAAAAGGGCTTGCGAAAGTACCATCAGAGCGTTTTTAAATAAAATTATCCACAGTTGTGGAATAAACAGTGCGCTTTTTTCCACCTGACATACAGCACGTTTTGAATTATGTGTCTTACATGTTAACAAGTTGATTCTTTATCTTATTTATAAAAGCATGGACCGCGATGATCTATGTCAGGGCCCCCTGAAGGCTTCAAAAAAAATTTTCTCCCGACCGCGTATCCCCCGTTTTTCCAACAAGGACGGATGCATAAAAATTATTGCAGTTGACTTTCATACTTGTAACTTACAATCAGTTTCATCGCGAAAATTTAACTAATCTTAGTAGTGTTTTGATATATAAAGCGTTATTCAATTTTCTAACATGTCAGACCCAAAATCAGGGAAAAGCATTAAGGTCCGGAAAAGCCTTTCAGAGCGCGTTTTGTCACCCTCCTTTAGAAAAAACAGTGTTCTTTAAATAGCTTGTACTTACTACTTGATTTTCAGATGTTTTATAAATTGCAAGCTGTGCTCTAAAAAGATTTAAACAGGGGCTATTCTGCTTTCCTTAGCGGTTTTCCCACATTTTCCACCGCTTCCGACAGAGTTTCCCACAACATGCAACTTTAAAAAAATATTTTTCTTGCATTAGTCTTTACTTTCAGATCTGAAAGTTAAATCCCCCCGCCTGTCATGCTGGTATCATCTGCACATCACTTTTCTGGAGGTTTTTATGCGATCCGGTCTGCTGCGCTCAGGTGTTGTCACGTCATCCGCCACACTGCTCTCGAGGATCCTGGGCATGGCCCGTGACATAGTCATAGCCTCGGTCCTTGGCGCCGGCATGTCATCGGATGTTTTCTTCTTTGCAAACCGCATCCCGAATTTCTTCCGCAGGCTCTTTGCCGAAGGCGCCTTTGCCCAGTCCTTTGTCCCGGTGATGTCGGCCGAGAAGCAGCAGGGTGATCGGAACTCGCTTCGCGAGCTCATCGGCAAGAGCGCCGGTACCCTGGGCGGGATTGTGCTTCTCGTGACCCTGCTGGGCATGCTGCTCTCGCCTGTTTTAACCGCGCTGTTTGGCTGGGGCTGGTTTCAGGCGCATCTTGAGGGGCAGAGCGACGGTGAGAAATATGTTGAGGCCTCCGAGCTTTTGCGCATAACCTTCCCCTACCTTTTCTTTATCACCTTAACCGCGCTCTGCTCATCGGTGCTAAATGTCTTTGGCAAATTCGGTATTCCCGCCATGACACCATGCATTTTAAATATCACGCTCATTGCCGCGGTTTTTATCTTTGGAAGGGGAAGCGCCGATCCTAACCTTGTGCTTGCCTGGGGCATGGTCGCAGGCGGAGTGTTCCAGCTCTTATTTGAAATTCCCTTTGTCTATAAGTTAGGCATGCTGGTAAAACCCTCTTTTTCGTGGAAGCACCGCGGAGTTAAAAAGATAAGACAGCTTATGATCCCGGCCGTGATCGGGGTTAGCGCCTCCCAGCTAAACCTCTTTATCAGCACCCTGCTCGCCTCCTTTCTCGCAACCGGCGCCATCTCTTATCTTTATTACTCCGACCGCCTGCTTGAGTTCCCCATCGGGATCTTCGCGGTGGCTGTATCAACCGTGATCCTGCCCGCGCTTTCAAAGTCGCACGCCGCCTCTGATCCTGAAAGCTACACGAGGACCCTGGACTGGGGCGTAAGACTGGTTCTGGTACTGGGTATTCCGTCGATGTGCGGGCTTATCGCGCTGCGCGAGCCGGTTCTTCGGGTGATCTTCATGCGCGGGGCTTTCACCTCCCAAAATGTCCTGCTCTCAGCCTCCTCCCTGCTCGCCTCGGCAAGCGGGCTTTGCGCGATCATGCTCACAAGGGTGCTGGTTCAGGGCTTTGCCGCCAGGCAGGACACCAAAACCCCGGTGCGCTGCTCGCTAATTTCAATCGCCTCCAACATAGTCTTCAACCTCATACTGATAAAGCCCTTAGGCTATGTCGGGCTTGCCCTCTCAACCGCGCTTGCCGCCTATGTCAACGCCGCGCTGCTTTTAATCCTGCTACACCGTAAAGCCATCTACACCCCGTCCTTAAGGACTGTGGTGTTCATCCTCAAAACCGCTATAGCGGGGCTTGTCATGGCAATCGCCGTGCGCGCCATCTCGCCTGAGAATGAGCAATGGTTTTCGATGAGCACGATAAGCTCAATTCTCTATCTCGCTTTTTGCGTGACAGCCGGAGCTCTCATCTACGCTGCGGCGCTTTTACTCTCAGGGATCAGACCCTCAGAGCTTAAAAGCGCCTGAGCGTGAGCAATATTTGCGCAAAATTGCTCACTGGCGCAAAAAATCCGCCATCTGTCTTGAATATACTTAAGAAAAGGGTTTTTGTGCGCTTCATGCTAAGGAGCTGAATATGAGACAGTACAACAAGATCCTGGCGGTAATTGAGCCCAGACGCGATACTCAGGTGGCGCTGATGCGAGCTCTTGAGCTGGCAAAGTACAATCCCCGCGCCAGAATAGTGGCTCTCAGGCTGGTATATGACTTTTCATATGACATTCATATCCTCAACCGCATGAGCGAGCAGTCCACCCGCGATGATGTGCTAAACACCTCCCTGACCCAGCTAAAGGAGACCCTCGCCAAGACCGTGTCTCCCGCTGATCTTGAGAAGATCACCCCGCGCGCCGTATTCACCCGCGATATCGGAGAGGGGATCCTAGCGGAATCAGCTCACAGCGGCTGTGATCTCATAATCAAGGCCGCCAACCACCACAAGGTGCTCGACTCAATTCTCTTTACCCCTATAGACTGGTATATCCTGCGCAACTCAAAGGTTCCGGTGATCATCGCCAAAGATCATAAATGGACCGACAAAGGCAGTATCGTGGTTGCGGTAGATTTCTCATTCTCAGAGCGCCGCGCGGCCAATGTCATGCTGTTGCGCGAGGCTCAGGAGCTCGCGAAGATCACAGGCGCTACCATTCACCTGGTCAACTCCGCCCCGGTGGTGCTCCCCGCGGTAATGCTTGAGGTGCCCCATTACTCACCTGAGATCTATGCCCAGAGCATAGTCAGGGAGCATGAGCGCAGGCTCTATGAGTTTGCCGCGTTGCACGGGATCCCAAGGGAAAACTGCCACATCAGAAAGGGCATGCCCGATGAGGTTATCCCAAGTGTTTGCAATGAGCTCAACGCCTTTGTGGTCTTTGTCGGATCCGCCGGCAGAAGCGGCATGATGGCGGCGCTCATCGGCAATACCTGTGAGGAAGTCGTCGACTACATAAAAGGCGATCTGATTGTGGTAAACGACAGGGTCATGGCCTCCCGTGATAAGGAAAAGAGTGCGGAGAGCGAGGAAAACGCCAACTGACCTGAAGCAACTTCGGTATGCGATCTCTGCGCGGGTTTATATAAAACGCGCACTTAACGGGGCGCCGGGAGGCGCCCCGTTTTATCTGTCAAGCTGAGCTGGTGATATCACTGTTTGATAGATCCTCCGTCATCATTGTTGTCTTCGTCCTGCCGGCTGGTATACATCCTGATATTTCTCATGTACCAGCCTTCCATGAGGATTGTGAGCATGATGTTGCTGCCCCCTGCTCAAGATCAGAGATAATGACCTGCCGCTCAGGAGGTAACAAAATGGAGCTTAAGGATTATCAGTCATACGCCTTCAAAATTGAAGGTAATGAACAGGATGGATATATTGCGGTAATGCGTGGTCATGATAACTGCTTTACCGGCGATCACACCTATCCTGAAACCGTAGAAATGGCGCGGTCTCTTATCACCGACTGTGATATCGGCTGTTTTGCTGATCACGCGCAAATGCCTCCCGCTAATAAGCCGGAGCAGGGCGATGTCGTGATAAGCACTACCGAAGAAAAGGCGGCCAAGATCATGCTTAGAAACGCGATTGTGCAAAGCGGCATGGACTTAGATGAGATCGCTGAGAAACTAGGGCTTTCAAGAAAACAGCTGGACGCCAGATTGCGTTTTTCTAATGGTGTGAAGTTGTCCTTTATAGCAAGAGTATGCGAGGTTATAGGCTTTACAATGGGTCTCACCATAACCAGAAAATAGGTAACAAAAGCTTTATTCCCTCCAAGTTAACGGATCCTTTCCTAACCCGGCAAATCGCCGGGTTTTCTTTAAGGGTTACACCTAGATCCTGCTCTCATTACCGCTCTTTGCGATTGCCTTCCCCTTAGAGCCCGCGTCAGGCGGGTGGATGGCAATGTTTGTGCTTCAGGTGACTGGATTTTTCTGGTCATAGTTTTTTGGTAAAGCCGCTCCTGAACGCTCTGAGTATGGGCAGGTACGATATGACGCTTTGAGCGCTCAGTTACTCCGCCATAAAACTTTCTTATCGCGAAGAGCGCTTAAGAGTTTCCTCCGTCCTATTTTCACGCTCTAAGTTTCGTCCTGCTCCCTTAAATGTGTCACGCAATAAACCTGACCAGGCTGCCTTTCAAATATCTGTTAAGCCCTGTCCACCATTTTTAAAAAGCCGCTGCCTTCTCCCTGGTTAAATAATTACGGCAAAAGGATCGTACCGATAGAGGTCACAGATTTTAGTTTGCCGTGATCATTTTTAAATCCGTGGTTTCCACGCGGGGGTGTCATCTAAAACTGCCGGCCAAGTCGCAATCCCTTAGAAACAGGGTAGGTCAATAAGACCTGACAAAACAGGAATATCGCTCACGCTTAATCAAGTCGCAATCCCTTAGAAACAGGGTAGGTCAATAAGACAAGAATGCAGGCCGGTTTTGACCCGAAGGTGGTGGGTCGCAATCCCTTAGAAACAGGGTAGGTCAATAAGACTGCGGACTTTCTTTTTTCGACCACTTTTCAACTAGATATTTTATCGAAAAAAGAAAATTCTGCAACATAAAAACGAGAATATAACC
>SFGV01000109.1 GCA_004557545.1 Succinatimonas hippei | reverse complement strand
TAAGGAGTTGATTTTCATTTTTGCCCGGGTATCTGGAGCTGTTTTTTTGATAAACGCCTCGTCCGTCAAAACACAGAATTCTGTAGGCCGCGTCATGATCATCTTGAGAGACTCCAATGTATCTCAGCGTGATGTTCTGGTTGGAGTGCCCGAAGAGCACTTGAAGCTGCGCCACGTTCTTTGTCCGTTGATATACATGATAGCCAAAGGTCTTCCTGAGCGTGTGAGTGCCCACGCGTCCTGACATGCCGCACTCATAGGCTGCCAGCTTTAAAACGTAATAGGCCTGCCATCGTGCAATGGCGCGGCGCGTCCCGTCGGATGCCCGGCGCTGAGATAGAAAAAGCGGCTCTGTCAGTTTCAAAGCAGCGATAGGCTTAAGCTCGGCCATGAGCACGTTGCCCAGTGAAGTGCCTCGTATGGGTATGCTTCGAGTGCGTCCTGTCTTGACTTCTCTTACCTGAAGGTGCTCCTTCCAGCGCCGGCGGCCAGAGCCGTACTCTTCTATAAAACTTCCATAGGTAAGGCGCAAAATGTCTGAAATGCGCAATCCTGTGTAAATTCCGACTTCATAGAGTAGGTAATATCTTTTATCCCATTTTTTGAGAAACTCCCCCATGGTGACCACCATGCGCTTGTCTCTGATAGGCTCTACGACTTGCACCTGCGCACCACCTCGCCGCAGGCCTGGCGCATACGCTCCACCGGCCAGCCCGCCTTGGCGCGCTTTATGGCCCACTGGAGCATGAGTTCCCGATCTTCGCGGTCAATGCGGCAGATCACCTGGGCGCCCACAGGCGGCGGCCATAGGGAGACCTCTGAAACATGAATAAAATGCCTCGCCCGCTCTTCGTCCCATTGGGCATAAAGAATGAGTTCTTCGCGCATGTGAGTGAACCTCCTTGTTAGTAATCGTCGTCGCGAGTCCATTCTATTCGTTCTGTTTCGTCGTAATCATATCCCGTAGCTCGTTTGAAAAGCGAGTCCTCAACCTCAGCGTCAGCAAGCCGCCGACCCGTAGATATCGCTTCCGAAAATTCGGAGTATTTTTCTTCCCATAGAGCCAGTGTGGACGTAGCTATGTCCATTGCCGCAGCAATATCTTTTTTGGATTTTCCGCTCCTTGATAAGGCGCCAGCCCAGCGGGCAAACCTCGGAGTGTATTCGACTGGACGTCCTCGATTACTGCTCATTTTCACGCTTGCCTCTGACAATATTGAAACTCAGACCCTGACCGTCCAGAACGGCAGTTTTGCCAGTGTAGTTTTGCCATCGCGTGATGATTACGTCCACATAGACTGGATCTAGCTCGATGGCATAACACTTTCGCCCTTCCATTTCGGCGGCGATAACCGTGGTGCCACTACCGGCAAAAGGTTCGTAGACCGCATCGCCCTCTTGCGAGTTGTTGATGATGGGACGCCTCATGCACTCTACAGGCTTTTGGGTGCTGTGGATTGTCTTGCAGTCTTGGTCTTTGTGGCTGATCTGCCACGTGGTGCTCTGTCGGTTGCCTCCCTGCCAGTGAGAATTGACCGGCAGTTCAAGAGCTAGCGCAGCGCCTTTCTTCCAGCGCCCCTTCCGTAGTGCATATCTTGGGGCATAAAAAAAGCCCACGGTTTCACCGTGAGCTGAAGTTTCCGAATAATTTTTTACCGCCTGTGTTGGGAATATATCCTCCCATGTGGTTGTCTGTTTTCGGCCTCCAGTGTAGTGCCCTGGGGCATTGTCTCGCACCACATACCAGCACGCCTCGTGCTGCCAGTGATAGTCGGAGCGAGAGATGATAAGCCGGTCCTTTACCCATATGATCTGACTTCTCAGTTTAAATCCACACGATTCTAGGCTTGCAGCTACAATGTGCGTGTGCAGCGCCCCATGCCACACGTAGGCTACGTCGCCGGGGAAAAGCCTCCAAGCCGCTGACCAGTCAGAAATATCGTCATTCTTAACTGCTCCTGTCGCCCCCACTGAGCCCAGCGCCTTTTTGCGCCAAAGTGGATCATAGTTGACGCCGTAGGGAGGGTCGGTCACCATGAGATGGGGTTTTGCTCCAGCCAACAGGCGCTCCACAGTTTTTGTGTCGGTACTGTCACCGCAAATCAAGCGGTGATTATCGAGAATCCACAGATCGCCAGGACGCGCTGTTGCCGTGAGTGGCTCCGGCGGTATCTCATCTGGGTCGCAGAGTCCATTATTGCCCTGAGCTTGAGCGATGATTTTATCTATCTCAGCCTGTGTCCAGCCCGGAAGTTCTCCCTCAGCTTTGGCAATAAGCTCGGCGAGGATAGCGTCGTCAAAGGCGCTGAGGTCGGATGTCCTGTTGTCGGCTAAAGCGCGTCGGATGGCGCGCTCGTCGCTATCGTCCACCCAGAGTACAAGTGCTTCTTTGTAACCGAGCTTTTTCATGGCCTCGAACATGCCGTTCCCGATAATAATTTTACCCGTGCTGCGCTGAACCACAAAGGGGCGGTGTTGTCCAAATTCCTTTAGGCTGCGCTCAATCTCGGTCAAGTTCCGAGCGTCGTGGATTCGAGCGTTGTGATCGTCAGGACTGAGTTGTTTAAGCTCTACGAGCTCAATATCGTTTTTAATTCTTGTCACCTCCGTCATTTGCTTGTTTGCGCTTATAAAATACAGTCAAGGCCGTCCATGAATTGGGCGGCCTTGACTGGTGAGCCTCTGTTACTAAAATTCGATGATATTATTTTACCCTTGATCTCAGAAAAAGCAAGGTCGTTCTTAAGGCCCCTTTTAAGGTTGTTCTTTAGGCTGTTTTTTCGGATTTTTTTAGTTTCACCATTCAAGTACTTTCTGATAGTCATTGTTCATCGCCTTGCGGGCAATCAAGCGCGGTACTTTGTAACGATGCTCCGTAAGCGTCCGCGGCGATATGTCCAGTTCTGCGGCTACGGCCTCCCGCGGCGACAGGTCTCCATCCGAAATTTGCGCGCCTCTGGCGCCCTCCACCTTGTCGAGATGGCGGACAAAATGCAGCCACAAGGCCGGATAATCTGCCTTGACCGCCTCGGCGGCTGAGCGGACGCCTGACCATCCGCCCATAGTCCCGATGATCTGATCCATCTCGTCTGCGGCGGCGACGCATGAGAGCAGGCGTTCCGACGGAGAGCCGCCTTTTACCATAACGTTCTCTCCCGACGGCCGGTCCATGGAGAGGATTTCGTCCCAGGTTTCGGCGTCCGGCGGACTATATTGTCCCAGCAGGACCGCCAGCCCGCAGGGATGATATTTAAGAACCAACTCCAACGCTTTTACCGCAGCCGCGTACTCTCTCATGTGTCTCCGCCTTTCGTCACTTTAAAATATCGTCTATTTGCTGGATTAC
>SFGV01000040.1 GCA_004557545.1 Succinatimonas hippei | reverse complement strand
TGTTGGCAATGCAGGTGCCGATAAGCGGGAACGGGTTTTTGTGGGTGCAGAAGGCGACAATGAGCGGGTTGATGATGAAGGCTACCATCAGCATGGTTACAACCAGCACCACTACTACATGAACGTAGTTTAGGAGGTTGGCAAAGCCGCCCTCCTGAGTGCATGAGGAATAAACCAGACCCAGAACGCCGAGAGGAGCGCAGCGGATCACCATGCGCACGACGCCGGAGACGCACTCGGCGAGATCCTCGAGCACCTTTTTGGTAGGCTCATGGGCAAAGCGGAACATGACACCAAAGAGCGCCGACCACACCAGAATACCGATGTAGTTACCGGTGAGCAGGGCGTTTACCGGATTGTCCACCGCCTGGTTTACAAAGTTAATGAGAACTTCCTTGATCCCTTTAGGCGCGCTTACGCCCTGAGCCTCATCGGCAAGCTCGGCGAAGGTGCTGGGGAAGGCAAAGCTCATGATAAGCGCGAGGGTAGACGCGAGCACCATGCCGATGACATAAAGCGCGATTACGGTCTTAAGCGAGGTGTGCTGATTGGTATTCTGCTTGGCGATCGCGGCTGCCACCAGCACGAATACCAGAAGCGGAGCCACGGCCTTTAAGGCCTTTACAAACAAAGTTCCCAAAGCTGGGATCAGGGTCTTGTCATCAGGGTAAACCCAGGCAAGAAAGATACCAAGGCACAGGCCTATGACTATCTGCAGGATGAAGGGCACGCGGTTTAAGGCATTCGCGAGCGGGGATTTTGGATTAACGTTCTCTAACATTTATGTCTTTGTCCTTAATTTGTTTAAGGCGGCGAACAGGCCGCGCATGTGCATGATTTTAGAATACCGATGGTGGATGCGCCTTAAAAGATCTCAGGAATATGATCAGATACGCCTGAAACCGACCGGAATGCTCTGATTTGGTGCGATGACCGCCGTAAGATCGTGCTCGTCATGACCAGTAATGAGAGTGCGTACTATATCGCCTTCGTGAATCCTGCCGGCCTTGCTTATAAGCACCATTCCGTCGACGTCGGGGGATTCATAGCGGGTTCTGCCCACGGCGCTGCCGTCCTCGGATACCGAGTCTATGATCGTGTCGTACTCATGCCCAACGCGTTTTTCAAGCTTCTCGTAGGAGATCTGTGCCTGAACCTCCATAAGCCTCTGAGCCCGTTCCTCGCGGATCTCAGGATCGATCGCGCCCGGCAGTGAATTGGCCTCGGCGCCCTGTACATCGGAGTAGGGGAAGCAGCCCACGCGGTCAAGTCTCGCCTCCTTTAGAAAATCCAAAAGCTCGTTGAACATGGCCTCGCTCTCGCCGGGAAAACCCGTGATAAAGGTTGAGCGTATGCATATGTCAGGACAGACTGAGCGCCAGCGCTGTACCGCCTCAAGCGCCCGCTCCATCCCTCCCGGGCGCTTCATCGCCTTTAAAAGCGGCAGCGCGACATGTTGCAGCGGCACGTCAAGGTAGGGCAGGATCAGTCCCTGTCCCATGAGTTCTACCGCGCGGTCAGCCTCCTTTGAGGGGTAGACATAATGTACGCGCACCCAGAGCTTAAGCTCAGAGAGCATCTTTAAGAGCTCTGAGAGCGAGGATTTGGGGCTGAGATCGATGCCGTAGTCAGATGAGTCCTGCGCTATAACCAGAAGTTCCTTTACGCCGCGGCGCTTTAAGTCCAGAGCCTCCTTCATGACGCTTTGCGGATCACGCGAGCGCAGGGGACCTCTGAGGCTGGGAATGATGCAGAAGGTGCAGTGGTGGCGGCAGCCCTCGGCTATCTTGAGGTAGGCGTAGTGCGGCGGGGTGAGCAGGATCCCTGACTCGGGCACTCTCTGGCGCGCGCTCTGCGGCGGGGTGCCCACGGCCTTCTCAAGCTCGCGTATGACGCTCGCGCGAAGACCCGGACCCACCACCGCGGTAACCTTGGGACAGCGTTCCTTCACAAGATCGGCGTTGCGGCCTAAGCACCCCGTGACTATGACCTTGCCTGATGATGACAAAGCCTCGTTTATCGCTCCAAGCGATTCCTCAATTGCCGGGGTTATGAAGCCGCAGGTATTGACTATGACCGCGTCGCACTGAGCGTAATCAGGGCTTGTGCGGTAGCCCATGGCTACCAGAGCCGAGCTCAGGCGTTCGGTATCTACAAGGTTCTTGGCGCAACCTAGCGAGACGAAGCCGATGGTGGGAATGGTTTGCGAGGTGGTCATGGAGCCTCCCTTACTTTATTAGACTTTGTGCGCACCAAAAAGCCCGGGTTTTCCCGGGCTTTGTTGAAATGACGGGCTTTTGACCCGTCATTAAAATCAGGCCTTAAAGGCCTTCTCAAGAGGAGGAACGACCTGCTTCTTGCGTGACATTACGCCAGGCAGATAGCGCTGTGAAGCGCTGCCGCCCAGAGCCTTTAACACCTTGTCATCGTCATCTGAGGCAATCATGATCTCAGAGCCTTCCTTCATGATGTCGGTAAGTACGAGCAGGGCGGCAAAACGACCCTCGCCCTTTACCTTTGAGAGCTCAGCCTGAAGCTTTGCCTTGAGATCCGGGGTAACCATGTCAAGGGAAATGAGTTCAAGCTGACCGATGCCGATCTTTTTGCCTGACATGTCAAAGTCCTTGAAGTCGCGGAAGATCAGATCGCGCGGCGAGGCGGTAAGGTTTGACTTGGCCTTGAACATCTCCATGCCAAGAGCCTTGGGATCGGAGATCCCGGCGATGGCGGCGAGATCCTCAGCTGCCTTGACATCAGCCTTGGTGCAGGTAGGGCTCTTGAAGATCACGGTGTCTGACAGTATGGCGCAGAGCATCGCGCCGGCCAGATCCTTGGGGATCGCGACCTTGTAGTAGTCATGCAGCTCCTTGATGATGGTGTTGCTGCAGCCATAAGGCATGATGAAGCACTCAAGCGGGCTGTCAGAGGTTACGTCGCCAAGCTTGTGGTGATCAATGATGCCGCGTAATGAGGCGACATCCTTGAAGTCATCAGGAGCCTGCGCCAGATCCGAGTAGTCAACCAGATAAACGTCCTTTCCGGCGACCGAGGTTACGACCTCAGGAGCCTTCAGACCAAAGCGCTCCAGGACAAAAGCGGTTTCCGGAGCCGGGGTGCCCTGGGCCGCCGGGGTAACGTCAATACCGCGGCCGCGGTAGAGGTTTGCGGCGGAAAGCGCCGCGACGATTGAATCAGTGTCAGGGTTCTTGTGGCCTAAAACCAGAGTGCTCATTTTTGTCCTTTAGAAAAATTCATGTGTTCTATGTAAAACGCCGCGCGTTGCGGCGCGCGTCTATTATACACTGACCTGACAGGCAGTCTTATGCCGCAAGGCGTGTTTATAAGCCGATTCTACTGATGGAAAGGGGGGTTGAACACGCGGAGTGTCACGATAAATTTTTTTATATCTTCCATTTAAGAAAAAGAGCTTGTGGTCTTGTTAACATTAGCGCGGGTTATAAAGATGACAGGACATGATGAACGGGAATTCAAGAGAGCTTAAAAATATAAGGCGCAGGCGCTTTGACTATTACGCGGCGGGCTTTCTCGCTCCAAGCTGCGCGGCGCTTCTGTATCCGGTGCTTACTCTGTTCTTCACCGCGCAGCTTAAGCTCTCGCCGTTTGTGGTGAGCTTTTTCTCAATGCTCCTGCCGGTAGCGACCTTTCTTATCGTTCAGAGCGTCGGGGTGGCCTCGGATCGCGGCGTCTCGAGACCCGCGCTGATCGCTTTCTCGCTTTTGTGCGGAAGCGGGGCGTGCATGCTGCTCTTTTCATACCCACCGGTGTGGATGCTTTTAACTCTGGGGCTGGTGCTATTCGCTGCCATGGGAATAGGTTTTCCTCAGACTTTCGCGTCAGCCCATGAGTTCGCGCAGCGTTATCTTGATGACGCGATGATGTTCACGACCAAGCTGCGCTCCATAGCCTCATTTGCCTGGGTAGGCGCTCCGCCGGTGTCATTCTTTATCGCCACGGCCTTTAGTTTCAAGACGCTTTACGCCCTGTGCGCAGCGCTTTTTACCGCGAGCGCCGTATATGTGTTCGTTAGAATCCCAAGAGTTCCGCCGCTTGCCTCGAAAGAAGAGCAGAAGAATGACAGCTCATGGTATAAAAATCCGAAGATAGTGTTTTTATGCCTCTCCACCATGCTGCTTTTCACGGCTTTTTCAGGCTATATCTCATGCATGCCGCTGTTTATCATGAGTGAGCTCCATCTTCCAAGTTGGGCCGCCGGCACCATGTACGGGCTTTCAGCCTTCCTTGAGATCCCGCTGATGTTTTTAGGCGCAAGGATTGCCGGGCGTACCGGACTTGTAAGACAGGTAGCTGTGGGCGGAATAGCTCTCGCGGTTTTTTTAGCACTCGTTCCTTTCTATATCTCACCCTGGATGTTTCTTGTGACATCACCGCTACCTGCGCTTTTCATAGCTAACTGCTCGAATATGGGTATGATCATCTTTCAAAGGCTGATGCCGTCTATTCCAGGGCAGGCAACCTCGCTATTTTTAAACTGCACGACCTTAGGCCAGATAGTCGCGGGAGCACTGTTCTCGCTTTCATCTTTGGGGTCGTACAGATATGTTTTCCTGGCCTCTTTAATTTGCTGTCTGTGTGGGCTCTTATGCCTTATGTTCTCACGGATCAGACGTGAGGATGAGAAACCGCGGGCGCTTTTGGGATAGATAAAAGAGCGGAATGTTGTATGAGGCAGGACTATAAACTGTTATCAGAAGGCGCGGTAAACACTGCGTTAGCACGTCGGTATATAAGGCACCTTATCGATAAAGCCCGCTCATATCGTTAAAATGCGTTACAACAAGAGCCTGGCGGGCCTTTTGAGTTTTTAAAGGGTTCCAGCTGGTCTCTAGCGCCCGGGCAGGTGCTGGCGCGTGATGCTGACCTTATCTATGTGAACTACCTATAAGCTAAAGCTGATTGCTTCTTCCCGTTTCGACGAACTCTCAGAGTTTTTACACAGTCTTTGACTTCGGAGCGATCTCTCCTCCAGGGGAGGGGCGCCACTCTCCTGCCGGAGAATATCATTTTTTTTGCTTTTGATCAGTGATCTAAAGACCATGGGATCGAGCACTACGCTATTTCAAAAGCTTTGAGATGAATTCTCAACGCGCGCCCTGTGTGGTAAGCGAGAAGGCTTGCGATAGTGTGTATCTATGTAAAACGTTTGCTCTAATAAATATGATTTGGCTGATTCTATCTTGGAGGAGAATTCTAAATAATGTTTACGCACCAAATAACTTGGTCTTATAAGCAGAAAACGCAAACAATTGATAAAACCTTGAAAAAAATGATCACACTGTGATCTGGATAACGTAAAGGTTTGAGCAAGGTGACTATCTTTTAAAATGGGATTTTTTCCGTTAGGCTGGATTATAGGGTGACTTGTCGCTCATTTGTTTTGAACCAGCTTTTATGGGACAAGTTATAAAACATAAGGAATAATCAAATGTCTAAAGCAAAAGGCGCCTCCGCCATTGGTAATTTCAGCGTGAGGACCAAGATGTTGCTTGGCTTTCTCGTGGGATTGGTGTTTACACTGATCGCGGCCGGGACAGGTATCTTTATCATGTCGGGGATCAAATCGGTGGCGAATAACGCCGATTACACGCTTGTAACTGAGTACAAATCCTTCATGTCCGCTCTGAAGAACATGCAGAATTTTCGTTCTTACGCGTTTAATTTCAGCGCTGACCTCGGATCTTATACGCCTGAGGCAAAGCAGGGGATTGAGAACACCATAGCACTTCTCAAGAAAGATCAGGAGATACTCAAGGCTCTGTATGGGCAACGTAAAGAGGTGACTAAGCTCAATGCCGCGATTTCAGCTTTTATCGATAGCTATAACACCTACATGGTTCCGGTGCTTGAACGTAAGAACGCTATAGGCGCCCGCGAGGGGTATAGCAAGAAAGTATTTCCTGTCATTGGGCAGGCTGAGAGCCTTATAAACGATGGGATCCGCGACAGACTTTTGAGCGTTAAGGACAGCATCGACACTTTGAAAAGCAGTAAGCCTATTGTAATCGAGTGCCTGGTTGCGCTGCTCGCGGTAATAGTAGCAGTAGCGGTTGCGCTACTGCTTTCCAAGCAAATGGTCAGGGTGCTTCATCAGGCAATGAAAGCGGCCTCGGCGTTGTCAAGTGGCGATCTTTCGCAGAAACTTGTCACGGACCGCGGCGATGAGTTTGGTCAAATGATCCGCTCGCTTGAAGCGATGCGACAAGGGTTGCGCGAGTATATCGGAACTGTCCGCGACGCGGCCGGCGACATTGGAACAAGCATGGAACGCATCGCCGGATCATGCGATGAAATGAGCCATGGCGCAAAAGACAGCCAGACGCGTGCGAGTACAGTGGCGGCGGCAGCCGACGAGATGGTTTCGACAACCCAGGATATCGCCAAGAACTGCGAGCACGCCGCAGCAACAGCGAATGAGGCAAGCGAGGTTACTAAAAAGGGCGTAAGCAAGGTTAAGGAGGCTATCGGAGGGATCCGCTCCCAGGTGTCTAAGTCAAACGAAGACGCCGGTCAGGTGCAGAAGCTCGTCGCCCAGGTGCAGAACGTGAGTTCCATCGTTGAGACTATCGATGAAATAGCGAACCAAACCAACCTGCTAGCCTTAAACGCCGCGATCGAGGCCGCGCGTGCCGGCGAGGCGGGCAAGGGATTCGCAGTGGTGGCTGATGAAGTCAGGGCGCTAGCCTCGCGCACTACCAAGTCTACTCAGGAGATCACAAAGATGGTCTCTCAGATCCAATCCGATGCCCAGGACGCGAATAACGCTATGATGGGATCGGTGCAGAACATGGGCAAGCTCGCCACAGTCTCGGGCGAGGTAGAAACGCTCCTCAACGGGATAATCGACAGGGTTTCTGACGTAAACTCGCAGATTTCGCAGATCGCTACAGCCGCCGAGGAGCAGACAGCCGCTACCTCCGAGATCTCCTCAAACATTCAGGGGATCAACCAGAGCTCGTCGGATCTCGCAAGACAGACCGAGTCAGTTGATGGTTATGTTGAGAAGTCAAACTCTGAGCTGCGTGGGCTTACTGATATCGTTGGCAGGTTCAGGTTCTGACGCGAAAGGCTGTACTACATAATTATGTATAAATTAAAACTGCCGCTTTATTTTCGTGGGGTGGCAGTTTGCTTATTTCTGATCAGGCGTGAGTGGCGACTTGCGCTCTTATCCCACTCGCAGGTTCAGGCGCTTCCCGCTATATATTATGGCTGGTTTTACTTCCAATTAGGCAAAGGGCTTTGTATGGCTAAATTGCTTACGTAAATTCGCCATACCTGCCTCCATCCCGCGCCTAAAGACGAGGATGGCTTCTGGCTTTAGCTGCAAAGTTAGCCTCGTTAGCGCCACGCAAGATAAATCTGCCTGAGATCTTTAAGAGAACAGATGAATCTCCTATCTTTAGAGGGGAGGACGTCAAAGAGCGGTAGAATGAAAAGACTGCTTTTTGGAAAAAGTTTTTAGCCCGGGGGATTTGGATTTGAGAGCGCTTACAAGTTTAATAACCGCGCTTATGGTATGCGCAAGCGGTGTCGCGCTCGCTGAGATCACGGCGCCCGCGCCGCCCCCGGATCTGCCGGCCACGCTCCGTGATTTCAGAACTCAGGAGCAACTTGACGAGATGCGCGAGATCAAAAACGCCGATGGGGGCTCGGGGGATGTCGAATCGCTCAATATCCAGTCATCGCCCTTTGTCCCCGGAGATGACAGCGCGGGCGTGGTGAGGCTTGCCTATGGTTATGTGCCCGGAATAGTTATGGGAGTGCCTGACCGTGGCATGCTCGTAGTGCGCTTTTTTGACAGCGCGGGAACGCCCTGGGATATCTCGGCGAACACTATGGAGAATCCGGGATTTTCCGCCGATGTCACCGCCTCCCCATCGGAGCTTCTGGTAAAGCAGCTGAGAGGGGCCGCTGGATCGCAGCTTGCCGTTACGCTCTCCGGGCGCTCTGAGCCATTGATCTTCAAGCTGCGCCCGGCGCGGCTTGAGCGCAAGGGAGTGCCCGTAACCTCGATGATCGTCGCCATAACTCTCCCGCAGTCGCTTGGCGGTGAATACACCAAACCGGAGGAAATAAACTTCCCGGTGCCAAATCCCAAAGCCGGCACCCCGAAATTTGCCAATGACGCCTATGATCGGGTTGAAGAGGCTCTGATCACGGCGTCACAGGAACTTAGTGATGAAAATGAGCGGAATTAAGACAGTCATTGCTTTTATATTTTTTAATCTGGCGCTATTCGGGATCTCTGATGCCGCGGTGATGCAATGTCACGGCAGCGCGGCGCACTGGAGGGATGTAGCCTACAGCACTCCTCCCATGAATAAATATAAGGATCTGCGCAACTGCGTGGCCTGGACGGCCTGGCAGTTTGAGCTCCCCGAGGAGCTTCTCTACTCGATAATCTATGTGGAGCAGGGACCGCTGAACGGACGCTGTACCAATAACAGCAACGGCACTCAGGACTGCGGTCCTGCCCAGATCAACGATGTAAGATTAAAGGAGCTTTCACGTTTTTCGCTCACCAAGAACGATATCCGCCAGGAGCCATGCCGCAACGTGTGGGCCATGGGATATCTTTTAAGGCGTGAAATAGAGAAGGCCAATGGCCAGATCTGGCGCGGCGTGGGGAACTACCATTTCCACTATTCCGTAAGTCAGACGATCCACAACAACTATATCCGCAAAGTCAAGAAAGCCTGGAAACGCTTAAACGACGAGACCGCGGCTTATTGTTCCGGAAACTGAGGTATTTATGAAGAAACAGGGCACTGTGCTGGTCGTAATTGAGCCGCGGCAGATGAGACAGCCCGCGCTGATGCGCGCGCTCTCTCTTGCCATGTACGCCTCCTCCCACCCCTCAAAGACCGGGAGCAGGCATGAGCAGATCATCGCGGTAATGCCGGTGTATGACTTCTCATGGGATATCTCAGCGGTGATTTCGGTAGAGCAGGGCAAAAGGATCCAGCAGGATCTGGTGGACAAGCAGCGCGCCTGGCTTAACGCCTATCTGCAGGTCAACGCCGCGGGCTATAACGTGCGCCCCGAGGTCATCTGGTCAAAAAACCCCGGTGATGACATCATCGCAATAGCAAAGCGCGAGAGAGTCGATCTCATCATCAAGACCGCCGACATCCACGGCATGCTCGACAGCGTGCTTTTCACCCCGCTTGACTGGCAGCTTTTGCGCAGCTCACCCGTTCCCGTATATATCGCCAAGGATCAGATGTGGGCGCCTACCGGCACCATCGCGGTTGCCATCAGTGTTCCTGATCCCAAGGATCATGAGGAAATGGCGCTTACCATGAGGATGCTAAGAGAGGCTCAGGAGCTCTCGCGCTTTACCCGCTGTGAGATCCACCTCATAAACGCCATCGTGCCGCTGGTTCCGCCTACGACCTTCGAGCTCCCTGGGTATACCCCGCACATCCTCACCGAGGAAAACCTGAAGGATGGGTGCAAGCAGGTGCTCTCCTTTGCCGCGCGCCATGGCATCAGTCCGGAGCGCTGCCACATCCGCGAGGGACACCCTGATGAGGTGATCCCCGCCATCTGCCGCGATCTTCGCCCTACGGCGCTCTTTATAGGAACCGCCGCGCGCAAGGGACTTGCCGTAGCGCTTTTGGGCAACATCTGCGAGAAGGTCGTGGACGAGATAGACTGCGACATCGCGGTGGTTACCCCGCAGTCAGCGCAGGACGACACAAAAGAGCGGGCATAGGTAAAAAGCGCCAGCTTTCTATGTGATCACATGTTTGTTTTCTGAAACCTGTATGATTTCAGACTAAGGAAGAGATCCTTTTTATGAAGAATGACAACTCGCTTCCGCAAAAGGCGGACGAATACGGGCGGCACGCCAGCCCTTATTATCAGATTGAGGACAAGCAGGAGAAATACCGCGCCGACAAGCTCTTTAAGAGGCTTCGCCGCAAGGTAGGTCATGCCATTGGCGATTTTGGCATGATAGAGGAGGGCGATCGGATCCTGGTCGCGATGTCTGGCGGCAAGGACAGCTACGCGCTGCTTGATCTGCTGCTCTCGCTGCGCCGCTCGGCGCCGGTGCGCTTTGATCTGGTGCCGGTGCATA
Source organism: Succinatimonas hippei (assembly GCA_004557545.1). Taxonomy (GTDB): domain Bacteria; phylum Pseudomonadota; class Gammaproteobacteria; order Enterobacterales; family Succinivibrionaceae; genus Succinivibrio; species Succinivibrio hippei_A. The sequence continues at coordinate 7,667 of SFGV01000040.1, read as the reverse complement.
TACTCTCAGGCTTCCCCGGAGCCGATGACAGCCCGCTTGAGGAGCATCTGAAAAAAGTCGGGCTTCCCTACCATTTCATCGAGGTGCCCATATACAGGCTCTGTGAGGAGAAGGTGGAGCCGGGCAAACCCTTCTGCCCTCTGTGCTCAAGGCTCAGAAGGGGCTATCTCTACCGTACGGCAAGAGAGCTTTCATGCAACAAGCTGGCGCTGGGGCACCACAAGGATGACGCCCTGTGCACTTTCTTTTTAAATCTCTTTTACGCGGGGATCATCAAGTCCATGCCTCCGGTGCTGCGCAATGACGAGGATGACGTGACGGTTATAAGACCGCTTATCTACTGCCGCGAGAGAGATATAAAGGAGCTTTCAAAGCTGCGCGCCTATCCAATACTGCCAAAGGGGCTTTGCGGCTGGGGCGAGGATCAGCAGCGCGCGGCCATGGCAAAGATGATAAGAAAGTGGGACAAGGAGTGTCCCAGGCGTCCTGACATCGTGTTCAAGGCCTTAAGCGATGTCATTCCCTCACACCTCTTTGACCGCAACCTCTTTGACTTTACCAAAATCTCAAAAGGTCCCAGGGTCAAATAGAAAAATGGGGGAAGGTGTCTTAGCCGCTGTCCCCCTTACGCGCGATAACCTGTAATCAGGGCAGCTTCTGGATATTCTCCTTGAGCATCCCCAAAAAGCGCCTTGAGGCCATGGTAAGTCCGAGCCGGTCGCGGTAGGCCACCGAGATCGGCCTTACCACCTCAGGATCGGTAGGCCTGAGCGCGATCCCGTAATTGCCGATGCGCCGCAGCATCAGCTCTGCGAGCATGCTCACCCCAAGCCCCGCCTCAACCATGCTCATGATCGCGAAATCATCATGGATGTTGTAGCGTATGTCAGGCTTTAGCCCGAGTTTTTCAAAGGCCTTGAGCGGCTCTGAGTATCCCCCCTCCTCAAGCAGGATGAAGCGTTCCTTTGAGAGAGCCTTAAGCGGCACCACCTCAAGCTTTGCAAGAGGATGATCCTTTGGCAGCACCGCGAGCATCCTGCCTGATTTGACCGGAAAGGTTTTAAGCCCCTTGACCGCGACGGCGTGGGAGTTCACAAAGCCAAAGTCGGCCGATCCTTCCCTGATCCACTCGGCGATGCTCACATAATCTCCCTGCAGCAGGGTGAACTCGATTGAGGGGTAGTGTTGCTGGAAGAGCGCGATGAGCCCGGGAAGCCAGTTTGCCGAGACCGATCCCATGGTGCCGATGCGGATCTCGCCGGTCTCAAGCCCGCGGATCTCGCGGGCGCGCTCCTCCACCGCCTCAATTTCATGACAGGCGCGCGAGATATGCGTAAAAAGCGATCGCCCGTCACGCGTAAGGCTTATCCCGCCATGACCGCGGTTTATGAGCTTGATTGAAAGCTCATTCTCAAGCGCGGCCACGCTCTGTGACACTGCGCTCTGGGAGATCCCGAGATCCTCGGCCGCCGCGGTAAAGCTTCCCTTCTGAATGGTTTTTACGAATATCGCGTAGCGGTTCACCGGGAGCTCTCCTTACTATTTAATACCTGTATAAGCAATGCTTATGTTCATATAAGAATTTCTGGAACTTGCTTTTAATGATAAGCAAAACTTATCTTTAAATAAGTTTATCTATGTTTACTTATATCACTTCCGACTCTACTTTGATACATGGAAATACCACAAAGTTTTTGAGGAGGGAGAGTATGAAAGGCGCAAAGGGATTTGGTCTTGTAACCGCGTGCGCGCTGTGCGCTTTCCTCATATACGCCGTAAGCTCGGGAATACGCTCAAATCTCGCGCTGCTCATAGAGCCTTTGTCAGGCAAGGGAGTATTAAGCTACGCCCAGATCTCGCTTTGTGCGGCGGCAGGTCAGTTTGTCTACGGTCTCTCCCAGCTGGTATTTGGACTTATGTGCGCCAAATACGGTGTAAGAGCGGTGCTTTTAACAGGAACCGCGCTTATGACTGCGGGACTTTCGCTGGTGCCTTTGTCATCATCTACCTTCACCTTAATGCTAAGCCTTGGGATCATGTTTCACGCCGGTACCGGCGCGTGCGCCTTTGGTCTTGTCATGGTGGCCATGGACGTGCTGTGCGGGGGCAAAACTCCCTCATGGATCCCGGGATTTGTAAGCGCCGGAACCGGCGCGGGGACCATAGTGCTGCCGCCCGTGATCTCATATTTGGTGAGCGCAATCGGGATCAGCGCCACCTTCGCGACCATGGGGGCACTGTGCGCCATCATCCTGCCTCTGTGCCTGTATCTCGCGCCAAACGGGACTGGCGTAACCAGAAAACAAAATCAGGGACATGGTGATCCTGGAATTTTATACAGCGCTTCACGCTCAGGGATCTTTATCATCGTGTGCGCGGTGTTCGCCATCGATGGCTTTCACATGGGGATCATCCAGACTCACTTTTTCAGCGAGCTTAAGATCATGGGGCTGTCTGACAAACTCTCCTCCTTTGCCTACAGCCTGATTGGGGCTTCAACCATGGCAGGCGCGATCATCTGCGGTTTTCTTTTAAAGCGCGCAAGCGCCAGAGCGATACTCGCAAGACTTTTTCTGGCGCGCGTTTTAATCGCGCTCAGCCTCGCGCTGTTCCTGCCACAGAGCGCCGCGGCGCTGCTTTTCATCTCGTTTATGCTGGGACTTACCATGGACGCCTCGGTAGCCCCGGTCGCGGCTATGGTCAAATCGGAGTTTGGCTTTAAGGCCTTCGGAGTGCTTTTTGGCGCGGTCTATCTTTGCCATCAGGCGGGAGGCTTCCTTTCAACCGCCCTGGGAGGGCTGGTCGCCGGGAAAAACGCGGTGGCGCTTATATGGGGCTCTGACGCGCTTATATGCGCAGGGGCCTTCCTCATGCTGACGCTTATGTCCTTAAGACTCTCTCACAAACAGGGCGCGCTGGCATCACTCTGACTCGATGACCCGGGGTTAGCGCTCAGTGAGCGAGCGTCAGGGCGGTATAATCCCCTTTAGCGCGTCAGAGGGGATATTAGATGAAAGAGATCCTGGAGGGACTTAATCCACAGCAGCGTGAGGCTGTTATGGCAACCGAGGGCTACGTGCGCGTGTTCGCAGGCCCCGGAACCGGCAAGACCGCGACGCTTGCAAGGCGCTACGCCTATATAGTAAGCGCCCTCGGCGCTCCTCCGCGTTGCGTGCTCTGCGTTACCTTCACCAACAAAGCCGCGTCAGAGATGAAAAAGCGCATCCTGGGCTTAACCGGTGATGGCATAGCGCCCTTTGTGCGCACCTTCCACGCGCTGTGCTGTGATTTTCTGCGCGATGAGGCCAAGGCGGTTGGAATTCCCTCAGGCTTTACGCTCTATGATGTGGATGACGTAAAGGACACGCTCAGGGAGATCTATGTCTCAAACGGCATAGACGGGCGCGATTTCACCTTAGATGACGCCTGGGATTATATCGATCTTATAAAAAGCACCAGACTTGAATATACCGACAATCTGCTCTCAAAGGACAGCGGAGAGCTTTTAAAGCTCGCCTGTGAGCAGCCCTCCCTGAAAGATCGCCTGTTATACCTTTACATGTATGAGCAGCGTACCGCCTGCGCGCTTGATTTTGATGATCTGATAGCCCTGACCCTCAGGATCTTAAAGGATCGCGAGGATATAAGACAGCGCTGGCAGGAGAGACTTGAGTACATCATGGTCGATGAGTTTCAGGACATCGACGCGCTGCAGTATGAGCTCGTCGAGTTGCTCTCAGATCATCACCACAACCTCTTTATCGTAGGTGATCCCGATCAGACCATCTACACCTTCCGCGGGGCGGATGTAAGGTTCTTTACAAACTTTCCGCTGCGGCACAAGGAGTGCAAAATCATCGCCCTTGAGCTTAATTACCGCTCAACCCCCGAGATCCTGCGCGCCGCCTACACCCTGATAAGCCGCAATCCGGATCCAGGCAGGGTAGCTCCAAAGGCCGCCCTGAAAACCCCTGATGAGTTTATGGTTAAGATAGCGCGTCCGGTCAGCGCCGAGGACGCCTCGCTTGACGCCGGCTCACTTATAAAAATGATGGACAAGGGCGCGCTTACCAAAGCCACGCTTAATCTTCCTCAAAAGAAGGCTGATGATGTGTTCTCAAGGCTTCCGGTGGTTGCGTTCTCGGCGACCCCTGATCTTGAGGCCGAATACATCGCCTCAATGCTCTGTCGTATAAAGGAGCGTTTTCCCGATACAACCCAGGCAGTGCTCTATCGCGCCCATCATGTGAGCGCCCCGATTGAAAGGGCTCTTATCCGCCACAAGCTACCCTACCGGATCCTGAGCGGAACCGGATTTTTCGGAAGGCAGGAGATCAGAACCGCGCTTTCATACGTAAGACTTTGCGTAAACGAGAATGATGACGCCTCATTTCGCCGCGCTATAGCAGAGCCCCGCCGGGGATTTGGTAAAAAGCGCCTTGAGAGCCTTAAAAAACGCTCATCACAGAGCGGGCACGGGATGTTCGGTTGTCTTTGCGCGATAGCAGATGGCAATCCAAAGGATCCGATCTTAAAAGGCACCAGAGCCTTTGAGTTTGTGCAGATAATGCGCGCGCTTACCAAAATGACCGCTCATATGAGCCCTTCAATGGCGCTTGAGCATATCCTCAATGACAGCGGGTATGAGGAGTATCTCAAGGTCACAGGCCAGAAGGACAAGCTTGAGGGACTCGCCGCGCTGCGCTCCATGGCAAGAGACTATGAAATAACTGAAGGCGAAAGAACGCTCATAGCTGATTTCGTGCGGGATACGGCGCTATACAGCGAGCAGGATCGCAAGGGCCGGCGCGAGGAGGTAAAGCTTCTTACCGCGCACGGAGCCAAGGGACTTGAGTTTGACTATGTGTTCATCGTGGGGCTCTGTGAAGGAACCTTCCCTTCAGGAAAATCCCAGAACGCTGAGGGGGTTGAGGAGGAGCGCAGGCTGATGTACGTTGCCATGACCAGGGCAAGACGCCAGCTCTTCATGTGTCTTGCCAAGGCCTTTAGCGGATCGGAGGTGCAGCGTGAGCCCTCGCGTTTTCTGCGGGAGCTTACAAAAGCTGAGGTGCTGGAGTTAGGCGGCAGCGTCGCCGGAACGGCAGGCGGCGCCAAAGGCGGCGCTGAGCCTTTGTTTAAGCCGGGCGATCGCGTCTTCCACTCCATATTAGGTCCCGGGGTTGTGCTTGAGACTGACCGCAAGTTAGGTGAGTACAGGGTGCGTTTTGACTCCATAAAGCAACCGCGCTCGCTATCGTTCACGTCCCCGCTTGAGAGTGAGGACAGAGCCTCGTTCTCAAACAATGCGGATCTTGAACAGTAAACAAGCCCGCGTGTTTCAGCTCAGGGCAGGATACGGTGCCAAAGCCTGAGCTTAATCGTGAGAGGCGATCAAAAGGCAGATCACCGCGCCTGCAACAATGAGCGCCAGACGGGTGAGATTGCGCTTAAAGCCGTCATGCGCGCGGTAGCGCGGCATCAGATCACATAACGCCACGTAGATGAAGCTTGCCCCGGAAATCGCCAGGGCAAAGGGCAGCAGGCTGGTATAGCCGCTTATTACAAAATAGGCCATAAGACCACCGGTTATACTGCCGGTAAACGCCGCGGCGTTTACGCAGTAGGCGTGACGCGGAGTCATGCCAAGGGAGACCAGCACGGCGTAATCGCCTATCTCATGGGCTATCTCATGGCTTAAAACGGCGATGGTCATCGCTATACCAACATGCAGATCCGACATGTAGGAGCAGGCGATGACCACGCCGTCACAAATGGTGTGCAGAAAGGTTCCGGCGAGGATCCCGCTTCCGCCCTCGCTCATGGCGCTGTGATCATGGGAATGCTTGTGGGATGAACCCAGAAGGTTCTCTACAAAATAGAGCGTCAGCACCGTGATGAGGATCACCATCCCCAGGATATGAGGATCACCACCCTCAAAGGCCTCGGGAATGATGTGTCCAAACCCCAGAGCGGTTATGAAGCCTAAGGCAAAAAGCGAGAGCGGGGCTGAAAGCCTTACGGTAAGACGACTTCCGGCGGCAAAGCACAGCAGCGCTGAGATACATGATGAGATACCACAGGAGATCAGGATCAGTGTAAGCATTCGTCTCTCCTCACTCTGAGCAAAAACGGGCGCGGCTTTTTAAATAAAACCGCGCCGGCAGTTATAAAAAGTTTAAGCGCGGCGGCGCGAGTCCGTCATCGCGTTGTAAACATCCAGTGCCTCTTTAGTTTGCGCCACATCGTGTACGCGCACCATCACCGCGCCCTTCATAACGCTTATGAGGTGTCCCGCGACACTTGAGATCACTCTGTCAGAGGCCTTCTGGATCCCAGTGGCGGCGCCCAGCATGCTTTTGCGTGACAAGGCCGAGAGCAGGGGGTAGCCTAAGCCCACCAGATCCTGCAGATGGTCAAGCAGGCGGAAATTGTCACGCGCGCTCTTGCCAAAGCCAAAGCCCGGGTCAACGATTATGTTCTCGCGTCTTACCCCGGCGGCGATCGCTGCGTCGGCGCGCGCGGTAAGAAAGTCACCGACCTCCTTTACCACATCGCTGTAATGGGGGGCGACCTGCATGGTTCTGGGTTTGCCCTGCATATGCATCAATATAACAGGTATGTCAAGCCTGGCCGCCGTCTCCAGCGCTCCCTCAAGCCTAAGGGCGCGTATGTCATTCCATATATGCGCGCCGTTCTCCACCGCTTTGGTGATCACATCAGGGCGCGAGGTATCAACTGAGATCATCACGTCGAGTTTTTTTGCGATCCTCTCTACAACCGGGATCACGCGATCCATCTCCTCATCCTCGCTGACATCACTCGCCCCCGGGCGGGTGGATTCACCGCCCACATCGATGATACGTGCTCCCTCCTCAAGCATCCTCGCTGCATGATCGTAGGCCTTGGAGCAATCGCGCCAGAGCCCGCCGTCAGAGAAGGAATCGGGAGTTACGTTCAATATGCCCATGATCACTGGGCGCTCAAAGCTCAGGAAGCGTTTGCCTGAGCTGATCCCGGATACACACATCCTAAGATCTCCTTTAAAAATAACCAAAAATAACGAATGTCCGCGAAACACCGCGGACAGCGCATTATGAGATCTTAAAGGGTGTGATGAAAAATTTTTTTATGACGTTTGAAGTTAAAAAATGACGCAAAGGTTAGTAGCAAGTATTGATACTAAGCGTTTTAACGCTGTTTGCGCTCTTTAAAAATATGTATGACAACTCTTTAAAAAAGTTCACCCGTCAACAGCTTGATGTCAGGTTATCGAGTGCGAGCAAAACGGAATTGCGCTTAATACCCAACAGTTCACGCTGTCAGCGATATTGACCGACATGACATCACGCGATGACTTAAACAAGAGCACCGTGACTCTCACTATGTCAGATTGTTAGAAGTAAGAACAAGATATCCCTTACCAAGACTATTAGATCAACGTAAATAGAGCGGCAGCTTTATTAGCATGAATATAGTTAACTTAAAAGAATATATATTTGCTTTTAATAACTTATGAAGTATAGTTTACCTTATAGTTAAATCAGTCAGTCATATTTTATAATTTTGATCATCAAATACAGTAGAAGAATGGAAAAAATCTGTTCTTCTTATTCAGAGGCCGTAAAAAAGCATGGAAAGGTAGTCGCAAAGATTCTGTTTCAGCGTCT
>SFGV01000004.1 GCA_004557545.1 Succinatimonas hippei | reverse complement strand
CCATGTTGGTGACTTTAAAACCGGGATAGAAGTTGGTGGAAAGAAATTGAAATTCAGGTACCATATTCACAGGGTCGTCTCCTCATCGTTTGTGATTTGGTACTTAAATGACAAAGGAGGCGCCCTCTTATTTTGAATTTATGTACCTGGTTGACCTCTCATTTTGCGGAGGCAACAAATTCCAGGAAGAGCCCTTTAAATGGACAAACACGACAGAAGCCCGCTTCAAAAAATAAACCTCTCTGATCCATGGCAACTTATCGCTACCGGTTTTGGCACCGGAATGCTGCCAAAAATGCCAGGAACCTTTGGATCGCTCGCGGCATTGCCATTTTGCTGCGCTTTTGTTTATCTGAATCTTTATTTGCAACTGGCGATTATCGTTGTGGTTACGGTTATTGGAACCATCGCCGCGGACAAAACAGAAAAGGTTCTGGGCATGCATGACAACAGCGCGATCGTAATTGACGAGGTTGCCGGCATGCTGGTTTCCTGTCTTCTTTATCCGCCGATATGGTATCTGCCTTTCTTTGCTTTTATCCTCTTCCGCTTCTTTGACATCTTAAAGCCCTGGCCGGTTGGCACTGCTGACAGGCTGTTAAAAGGCGGGTTTGGCGTGATGTTTGATGATCTTCTGGCTGGCTGCTGGGCATTTACTGTCTTTTATCTCGGATCTTTGATTTATCATCATTTTGTGCTTTAAAACAGGTTCTATTCTTGTTATATTCCAGTGTCTTAGGTTAAAATCGGCTTGTATGTTTTTAAGACAAGTTATAAAAGACAATTAGATCAGGTCAGTCTTGTTAATCTTCAGGAGCGTCCTATGGCAGGGCCTTTAACCATCAGAAAATCATCGGTTATCGATCAGATCACAGACTACATGCGTGAGAGGATTGAAAAGCACGAATGGAAGGTAGGCTGTATTATCCCCTCTGAAATAAAGCTCTCGGAAGGACTTGGAGTAAGCCGCTCATCGGTAAGAAGCGCGATAAGCCGTCTTTCAGCGCTTGGGATCTTAAGATCCGAGCAGGGCAGGGGATGCTACCTGATGTCAGATGATCTCTCAAGACGCTTCGGCTCTGTAGGTACCCTGCGTCACAACGACTATGTGGATATCTCAAAGGCACTGCAGTTCCGTCTGCTTATAGAACCGTACGCGGCATACCGTTGCGCCATGCTTGACCCGGGGGCGAGGGCGCATCTTGTGGAGAATCTCGCATCTTCCTTCCAGAATATGAAAGCCAGCGTGAACAAGCGTGACGCCTTCGTCGCGGCGGACATAGAGTTTCACAATTTTATCGCTTCGGCCTGTGGCAATGAGCTGGTGGCTTTTGCCCTGGAGGAGGTGTACACCGTAACTCCGCGCACCTCCAAGCAGATGAATGTGGCCTTCGGCTATGACATGGGGCTTTTTTATCATGAGAAGCTGCTGGACGCCATAAGCAAGGGAGACGCGATCCGAGCCAGGACCATTATGACCAAGCATCTTCAGGAAGGACTTGATGAAATAAGCGGTAAATAGAAAGACTTAGCGTTAGGAATCCAAAATTGTGATCGCGCCCACGGCGCGGTCACTTTTTTTAGCCCAAACTTTCTGAAAAGCTAACTAAAACAGCATGTTGGTTTTTAACTTGTCGGACATCATACAAGTTAAAAACCAATAGACTGATATTAAAGGTAAAGTATGACAGTAAAAATAACTGACATCCAGGTTATCAATACCGCCCCTGAGGGAATAAATCTCACGGTGGTAAAAGTGCTCACCTCTGAGGATGGTTTGTATGGCTATGGTGACGCGACCTTCGCCTACCGCTGGAGAAGCGTTACCTCATATGTGCTTGACTACTTAAAGCCTCTGCTCATAGGACGCGATGTAAGTGAGATCACCGAGCTTTGGAATCTCATGCACAACAACTCCTACTGGCGTGACGGCGCGATAGGAAACATCGCCATCGCCGGCGTTGACATCGCGCTTTGGGATATCAAGGGCAAAATGGCCAGGATGCCGGTATACGATCTCTTAGGCGGCGCGGTACGCGCCGGAGTTCCGGTATACCGTCACGTTGACGGCGCGAATGTTGATGAGATAGTCGACAATATCGCCTATTACCGTGAGAAGGGACTCAAGCACCTGAGAGTTCAGTGCGGCGGCTACGGCGGCGGACTGAGCCTTACCCCTCCGAAGGGCAGCGCTGAAGGCGCCCATGACGGGATCTATCTTGATTCACGCGCGTATATAAGGAAGACCGTGGATCTCTTTGACAAACTTCGCGCGAGAGTAGGTTTTGATATCGATTTTGTGCACGATGTGCATGAGCGCATCCAGCCCTCGGAGGCATCCGAGCTTGCCAAACTGCTTGAGCCCTACAGACTGTTCTTCTTAGAGGATCCGCTTCCGCTTACGGATCTTGAGTGCTTCAGGGAGCTGCGTCAGCGCACAGTCACCCCGCTTGCCGAGGGCGAGCTCTTTAACAACGCTCAGGTGATAAGACCGCTTATCGTAAATCACCTTATCGACTTTATCAGAGTGCATGTCCCGCAACTTGGCGGTATCACACCGTGCAGAAAGCTGGCAATCTTCTGTCAGGAGTTCGGGGTACGCACCGCCTGGCACGGACCTGGCGATCTCTCTCCTTTAGGACACGCCGCCAATATCCATCTTGATATGGCGTCCGAGAACTTCGGGGTTCAGGAATGGTCAGGCATCGAGCCGCCTAACTTCGTGATTCAGAAGCTGCGTACCCAGAAAGGCGCTCTGCTCGAGGTGTTCAGGGGTATGCCTGAATTCAAAGACGGTTTTGTTTACGCTAACAGGAAACCAGGGCTTGGCATTGAGGTAGATGAGAAGGAGGCCGCGAAATATCCTTGCAATGACGATCTGACGACCTGGACCATGACCCGCGGTCGTGACGGGTCACTGATCCTTCCGTAATAAGTTTAAACAGGGCAGTGCCCTATAAAAATTAACATCAGACAAACGGATCGCTTCGCGATCGGGAGTAAACAATGAAATTAAGATTAGGGCTTATGCCGGCTGTGCTTGCCATGGCTATGGGCATAGCGCTGTCAGGCTGTGGCGATGGCGGTGGAAAAGTGATCCTCCGTATGGCTCAGGCTTCGGCTCAGGACGGCGCTATCGGCAAATCCATGGACGCTTTCGCCAAGGACGTCTATGAGAAGAGCAACGGCCGCCTTAAGGTCGAAACCTTCCACAACGGTCAGCTTGGCTCTGAGCGCGAGAACATCGAAAGCGTTCAGATGGGCGATCTGGATATGGCGGTGGTAAACCAGTCGGTGATGGTGAACTTTGAGCCGACCATCGCGGTATTCGATCTTCCATACACCATCCACTCAACCGAGCATGCCGACAAGGTATTCTTAGGGGATATAGGAAAAGAGTATTTACAAAAGCTTGAGCGCGTAAGACTGCATGGCTTTGCCATCTGGGAATCGGGCTTCCGCAACCTTACCAACTCAAAGCGTCCCATCAATACGGTGGACGATGTCAAAGGCCTGCGCATCCGCGTGATGGAGAACAAGATCCATCAGGATCTCTGGGCGGCGCTGGGTGCTGATCCGGTTCCGATGTCATGGTCTGACGCCTATACCGGATTGCAGCAGGGCGCCATCGATGGCCAGGAAAACCCCGCCACGGTTATCGACAAGAACAACGTCATCGAAGTTAACAAGAACATGGCGATGACCGAACACGTTTATTCCACAGTGTTCATCATCTTCTCGCAAAAAGTCTGGAACCGTCTTACCGATGAAGATCGCGGGATCTTAAACGAGTGCATGGACCGGGCAAACGTGAGCGAGAGAGAGCTTTCGCGCAAGATGGACAAGGAAGCTGTGCTAAGTCTCGCCGCTCGCGGTATGAAGGTCACCTATCCTGACAAAAAGCCTTTTATCGAAAGGACTCAGGAGGTACGTGACAGGTACAGCCAGAACTTCAAGGAAATGGCCAGGCGCATAGCCGCCCTTGATGAGGAATAATTTATGGAAGCATTGAGAAGTATTTTTACCAGGATCCAGTGCGTAGCCCGCAATATCATTTCAGTATGCATGGTTCTCATGATGGCCGTGATCTTCATCCAGACCGCGACCCGTTATGTGGTGTTCTACTCGATCCCATGGTCTGAAGAGCTGTCACGTTATCTCTATGTCACGCTTACGCTTTTGGGCGTCAATCTCGCCGTGACCTCAAAACAGCTGGTGCGCATCGATATAATCGATGGCAAGATCAGTCAGGGAGCGCTTAAGGTACTGTCCGTAGTGCGCAATATCGTGATCCTGATCATCACGCTGCTGTTCTTCTACAGCTCATTTGGCATGATTGATGTCTCACAGTTCCAGACATCACCTGCCATGGGCATCTCCATGCAGATCATGTACTCAATCTTAGGCGTAGGCTTCTTCCTGACGGCGGTCGCCGCGGCCTTTGAACTCTATGACTCGATTGTAAATCCCGCAAAGGTACCAACCTCACCTGCTGATGAAGTCAGCAAGGACGACTGAATATGGATATAGCAGCAATTCTCATGCTCGTCACCCTGGCTGTGACGATGATAATCGGTATGCCCGTAACCTGGGCTCTGGGCGGCTCGGTTGTGGTTGCACTGCTGGTTGACCCCAACCTCTCGCTCTCTCTTATCACCCAGAAGATGTTCGCAGGTTGCAACAACTTCGCCATGCTGGCGCTGCCAGCGTTCTTCCTCGCAGGTGACATCATGGCAAGAGGCGGACTTTCAAAACGCCTTGTAAACTTTGCCGATACTCTGGTGGGGTGGATCTCAGGCGGTATCTCACTGGTATCTATAGTGGCCTGCACCTTCTTTGCGGCGATTTCAGGATCCTCAGTGGCTACTACCGCGGCAATCGGCGGCATTATGTACCCCGAGATGGTAAAGCGCGGTTACCCCAAGGACTATTCTGCCGCGGTACAGGCCATCGGCGGTACCCTGGGTATCGTGATCCCGCCTTCAACCGTGTTCGTAATTTACGGCAACATCACCGGCGTTTCCGTGGCTAAGCTTCTGATGGCGGGCATAATTCCGGGTATCATCTGCGGTATCGCGCTTTGCGTCTGGGCCTATATCAAGGCAAAGAAGGAGCACTATCCTACCGAGAATGGTTTCTCTTTCCTCCGCTTCTTAAAGTCATTTAAGAGCGCTGTATGGGCCCTGCTCATGCCTATAGTGATCTTAGGCGGTATTTACTCTGGTCTCTTTACTCCCACCGAGTCAGCGGTTGTCGCGGTTGTGTACGGCTTCCTCGTCTGCTTCTGCATCTACCGTGAGCTTACCGGCAAGAGCTACTGGCAGATCATTCAGCAGTCCTCAATAACCACCGCGAACATCATGTTCCTGGTTGTTACCGCGCAGATCTTCGGCTACCTCCTTACCTACTACCGTGTCCCGGTGTATGTTACCGAGGCCTTCATGGCGATCGCCTCAAACCCTCAGACCTTCATGCTCATAATCGTAGTGCTGCTGGTTATCTGTGGTATGTTCCTTGAGGTAGGCGCTACCAACCTGATCTTAGGACCGATCTTAGCCCCGATCGCCTTGAAGTTCGGCATTGACCCGGTTCAGTTCGGTCTTGTGTTCGTGTTTTTGCTGGCTATGGGTCAGGCTACACCGCCATTTGGTACCACGCTCTTCGTGTCCTGCGGTATATCAAACCAGCCGGTCGCAAAAGTTTCCTCACAGGTCCTGCCATTTGTGTTCGTCGAGATCCTCTGCGCGCTGCTCTTCGCGTTCGTGCCCTGGTTCTCAACCGCGCTGGCAAACCTTGTGTAAATTTTAATTTGGAGATATGAAAATGGTTAACAGTATGTTTGACATCACAGGCCGCAAAGCCATCGTTACCGGCGGTACCCGCGGCCTGGGGTACGGCATGGCCGAAGGGCTCATGGAGTCCGGCGCCGAGGTCTGCATCGTTGGTACCTCAGACAAAGTCTTTGAGGTTGCCGACAAATTCTGTTCGCGCGGCTTCAAGTGCCATGGCGTAAAGGCCGATCTGAGCGTGCGCAAGAACGTATTTACCTGCTTTGATGACTGCATGAAGGCGCTTGGCAACGATCTGGATATTCTGGTGGTAGCCCATGGAATTCAGCGCCGCCACAGCGCCGAAGTCTTCCCTGAGAACGAGTGGGATGAGGTCATTAACGTGAACCTGCACTCGGTGTTCTTCTTAGATCAGCTCGCCGGACGTGTCATGCTCAAGAAGGGCTATGGCAAGATCATCAACATCGCCTCCATGGTCTCCTGGTTCGGCGGGCAGACTGTTCCTGCTTACTCAGCAGCGAAGGGCGGCGTGACCCAGCTTACCAAAGAGCTCTCCAATGACTGGATCGCCCGCGGAGTCAATGTCAACGCCATAGCCCCGGGCTATATGGCGACTGAGATGAATGAGGCTCTTCTGGATAAGTCAAATCCGCGCTACCAGCAGATCACCGACCGTATTCCCGCGCACCGCTGGGGTACCGGCGATGACATGAAGGGAACCTGCATCTTCCTGGCCTCTCACGCCTCTGATTACTTAGGCGGCGCCATCATCCCGGTTGACGGCGGATATCTTGTGAAGTAAAAGCCTTATTTCCATCCGATCCCCTCAGGAGCGTAAGCCCATGAGGGGATTTTTTTAGACTGAATGGCCGAAATAATAAAAAGCGAAAGTTAGTAAAGCGGATTTATATTGAAAAACAAACCTGAAGCTTCAGGTCAGTTACCATATACAGTGACGCTTTTTATGATTTTCGCGCAGTCACTGTCAGCCTGCTTGAAGATCTCTTCTGAAAGTGCTCGCTGCTCCTGAAGACCGCGCACGTGACAGGCGACTTTTAGCAGATGACGTCCGCGGAGCATATAGCTCTCGTGGATCATGGTATGCATCGCCGGGGTAAAACCGTCCTGCTGTTTGCGCAGAAAGCCCTCGTACTCAAAGGTCCGGTTATTGCCATGATGATCATCCCGCAGGATCTCATACCCCCCATAGAGCTTGTTTTCCTTGTCAGAAAAGGGCTTAGTGATAAGCTCCTGAAATTTTCCAGCCACAATCTCATTGTATTTGGCGTTTGAAAGCGCGATGAGCGAAAAGCTTATGTCTAAGATCCCGTCATTTCCAGAGTAGGTATAGTTCTCCATCTGCGGGCTGGTTATATAGCTTTCATGCAGCTTTTGGGGGACCAGCGATCTGAATTTGAAATTCTGAGATTTGACGCTGAACGTGCGCTCCGTAAGGTCAAGAGGAAAGGTGATCTGCTCTGCCATGGCAGAACCCGTGGCGCAAAGAGCCGTGACAATCCATGCGATTAGTGCTTTTCTTCTCATAATTATTAAACCAAACGCGTCTTCTCTGACACGCTTCAAATTTAGCACAAGTATGGATATGAGTAGAACGCGGTGAGCTCTCAAAACGGAGCTACCGCTCAATTCTCAGTTCGATTTAAGTTTGGGGCCGTGCTTTGCCTGATAGTAATAAAGGTCACGCTGCAGTTTTGAGAAGGCCAGAGCGTCATCGCACTGAGGGGGATCACCGGTTGATAAAGGATCCGCCATCAGTCCTGTTCCGGTGAGCTTTATGGCCTTAAAGGAAAAGCCATCAAGAATATTGCACGCGTATCCGCTGTCATAGGGTACCGCAGCGTTGGCGTTAAAAGCGTAGGGGAAACGGCAGTCCTTGGGATCAGAGAGCAGATCACAGCCAAAGGTATGCATTTTCGCGCCGCTTAAAGCGTGAGATGAGACGGTGGTAAATAGATCCTTCTGTGAGCCCCATCTTTTCGGATCAAAGCTTATTTTGTCATGATCCTGAAGCGCTTTTGGAATATGAATGATGAACGGAACCGCGTGTCCCAGGGCAAGTTCCTCAGGGTAAGCGCTGTAGCCTATGCCGCGCATGTTGTGATCTCCGGTCGCGGCCAGTATGGTGCGATCAGCTAGCGCCGGATCATTTTTAACCGCGCTGAAAAACTTTCCCAGCTGATCATTGGCGTAGCGAAAGGTCGCGAAAAGCGTAGTGGTATTAGGGTAGGGGAAGCGCTCAAGCTCTTTTTTGGAAAGTTCGATGGTTTTGGGTTCCACTCCCGGAGCCACTCTGAAGGGAGGGTGGTTTGAGATTGAAAGAGTCAGAAGCAGGATCGGGCGCTTGTCGTCACCGCGCTCGCGCAGGATCTTAAGCGCGCCGCGGAACATGTACTCATCATCAACTCCCCAGGCAAACTCTGTAGTGTCGCGGAACCATTTTTTTAGGGAGCTGCGTTCGTAAACCTCGTCAATGCCTATGCTTCTGAAAAAGGTATCCATATTGCGCCAGGAGCCTATGCATCCTGTCACGAATACGACGCGGTAACCCTGATCATGGAAGGGCTTTAAGGCGTTGCATATATAATCGCGGTCAGCCTGGGTTGAGGTCGACAAATTGAGATCGGGAACCTCAAGCAGGATCCTGGTAAGGCTATCCATGGTTCCGTTACCCTCTGAGAGGAAATTCCAGAACCAGAAATCATCCTTAAGGTGTTTCCTCAGCTCGCCATACAGATCCCGTCCCTCACGGTCATAGCTGAACATATGGGTACTCATGCTCTCCTGGACGCTTACCACCACGTCAGGTTTGTTCTCCTCAAGATAAGAGTTCTTTGGTGTGGTGTACTCAAGTGGCGCGTAAAGATCCGATGCCAAAGCCTTAATCCCCAGAGCCTTGTAATCTTTGACTATGTCTTTGGCGCTTATGTCCGGGATCACCATCTGCTCCTCAGCCCATTCGCGCGCCCAGTGAAGCGCCGCGGGACCATTGGGCACAGTGGCGTTTACCAGAGGATCTGATGAGATTTGCGCAGAGTTCTGACGAAGCGGGAAGGTTCCAAGAGATCCTCTGACGCTAAGAGAAAACAGTATGACTAAAACAAAAGACCAGACGCTTATTTTCGCCAGTCCTTCGGGCATAGGAAATACGCGGGCAAGACGTTTTTGGACTTTTGGGAAAAGATAAAGATAGACCGCCGATACCGCGATTATGGCAAGAGAGCCTGACACCAGAGGGTAGTCCTCATACATGGTCTTGGTGGTGGCTATCGGATCTTCTTTTAAAAACGCGAAAAAGAATACATCGATGATGCGGTTATAAGTCAGGTAATAAAAATGGTTTATGACGGTAAAGAGCAGGATATAAAGAAAACCGCCGAGGTTTAAGAACCAGAAGCATTTACTGTAGACATTAAAGCCGCGTCTGAAGGGCGCGCACAGGATCCCCAATGCCAGCGCCGGGATGAAAGCCTGAGCGGCGTATTTGAGATCAAAGAGCAGTGACGTCTTTATAAAAACATAAAGCTCGGCTCCATGCAGCTTTGATATGGCCTGCATGGTAAAGGCATGAACAAAGAGTGCGCGTCCTGTTGTCATAATGACAAAGCAGACGATCATGCCGATGAGCACTCCGGAGAATACCCATCCCAGACGGTCTTTTACAGCCAAAAAGGTCTGATCATCCTGAATTTTCACTCTTACATCACCCTGTTTACAAAAACGCACCATATTTTAACGCATGCGTAACTAAAACCTGAAAACTTGATTGTTAAGGGGTCAAATACCTTTTTTTCGTATGCTCAGCTTAGCGGGGTAGGAACAGAAAAGAATTAGTGACGCGGCAGATTTGAGTGTACTGGGAGAAATAAGAAAGCCTCCCAAAAAGGAGGCTTTCAGATGAGAGGAACGAATTATCTTAAGACCTGAGCCAGATCGTAAGTGCTCTTCATGAAGAGGTGCTTGTGCTTGGTGATGCACTCGACGATGTCATCGTGTACCAGTTCACCATTCTTTACACCTATGCATCTGCCGGACTCGCCCTTCTTTAAGAGCTCAACTGCGTAGGCGCCCATACGGGAGGCCAGAACACGGTCAAAGGCTGAAGGGGTTCCGCCACGCTGGATGTGACCTAACACGGTGGCGCGGGCTTCAAGACCGATGAGCTGCTCAAGCTCTTTGGCCATCTGGTAAACATCGGTCTGGTTCTCGCAGACTACGATGATCGCGTGGTGCTTGCCTGAGTTGATGCCGTGCTGGATTGAGGCGTAAACTTCTTCCTTGTTCCAGGGCACCTCAGGTACCAGAACAGCCTCAACGCCGCATGCAACGGCGCAGGAGACCGCCAGATCGCCGCAGTGGTGACCCATGACCTCGCACACGCTGATACGCTTGTGGGATGAGCAGGTGTCACGCAGCTTGTCAATGCAGCTTACCGCGGTATTGAGGGCGGTATCAAAGCCGATGGTGGTATCGGTACCAGCGATATCGTTATCGATGGTGCCAGGAAGGCCGATGCAGGGGAAGCCGAGCTCAGAGATGAACTTGGCGCCCATGTAAGAGCCGTCACCGCCGATGACAACCAGCGCGTCGATGCCGTTCTTCTTCATGACCTCAACGCTTTCCTGACGAACCGCTGGATCCTTGAACTCAGGGAAACGGGCAGTGCCCAGGAAAGTGCCACCACGGTTTAAAAGATCTGATACGGAGTGACGCTCAAGTTTGATAATGTCGTTTGAGTGCAGGCCGGCGTATCCGTCATGTATACCATACATCTCATAACCGTAGTCCAGACCAGTGCGTACGATGGCGCGGATGGCCGCGTTCATCCCCGGTGAGTCACCGCCTGAGGTCAGAACGCCGATTTTTTTGATATCAGCCATAGTGTTTCCTTTTTGCCAATTCTGCTTTCTAGTTATTTCTCAATTTTGGTAGCAGTTTCAATAATTGATGAGAAATCAGGTACCTTGAGTGAAGCGCCACCGATAAGGCCGCCATCGATGTCAGGCTGCTTGAAGAGCTCAGGGGCGGTCTTGGCGTTGCATGAGCCACCGTAGAGGATCTGAACCTTGTCGGCGACCTGCGCGTCAAAGCTCTTAAGATAAGCGCGGATCTCTTTGTGTACGTTCTCGGCGATCTCAGGGGTAGCGGTCTTGCCGGTGCCGATGGCCCAGATAGGCTCATAGGCGATAACAGCCTTCTCAAAGGCCTTGATGCCGCAAAGATCGATGACAGCCTTGAGCTCGGCCTTGCAGATATCCATAGTGCGCTTGGCTTCAAAATCAGCCTCAGACTCACCGATGCAGAGTACCGGAATAAGACCATTTTCCTGAGCGGCCTTGAACTTCTCGGCAACGTACTCATTGCTCTCTTTGTGGTAGCCGCGGCGCTCGGAGTGACCAACTATAGCGTAGGTGCAGCCGAACTCACGCAGCATCACGGGTGAATTCTCACCGGTGAAAGCGCCCTTGGTGTGGATGTCGCAGTCCTCTGAACCCCAGGCAAGCTTTGAGCCCCTGGCAAGCTGCTCTACCGAGCCGATGAAGATCGCAGGGGCGCAGATGGCCACGGAGCATTTGTCGCCAGCCTCATTAGCCTTGGCGGAGAACGCCTTGATCAGCTCTGCCACAGACTCTTTGGTGCCGTTGAGTTTCCAGTTGCCCATCACAAGAAGTTTTCTCATTGCTTTTACCAGCGCCGCCCGGTTTATGGGCAGCAACAGCTCCTATTTACCAGATGATTTAAGGATATATAAGTTAAGACGCTTGAACAAAAACGTTTGCCTGTACACATGGTTGTACCCATACGTATCTCTGCCATTGCAGATTGTTACAAAGGCACAGGCGTCTTTTGAGATATTCTACTATACCTTAAATCGCTTTAATTAGTTTTTTGGGATTACGGTCACATTTAGAAAATTGCCAAAACAAGGCAAAACCCTGAAAGTTAAGAGAATGGCAAGGGATCTGTGAAGATTGTGTCAATTCCGCGAGAACAGCCAGAACGCGCCTCATGTTCTTTAAGGGTGCGTTCATCCTTATCTTTTTTGGATTTTTTGAAACTTTTTTTCCTAAAAAGCGCCGCGCGCTTAAGTGACGCCGGCAAGTCCTTTATAAAAGGCAGGAATGACGGATCAGGGCAGGCTTTGGTTTGGATTGTCTCACAGCCATGTGAGTTGGTTAATGATTGTGAGCCTGACGCGGCCTTGAGAATGGCGAGAGCTTTTATGAGATCCATCTGATCTTCATAAAAAAGGCTCCGCTCTGAGGCGGAGCCTGACACAAAAAGAGATGATGACGGCGTTTGAAAAGCCGTAGAGCCATCATCGCCTGATGATTGCGTTACAGCGTTTGTGACTGTGGCTTTAAGCGCGCAGCGCCCCAGAATAAGCGCTTCAAACGCACTCCAAGCGGCCGCGCCGCCGTCAGGGCATTTTTCAGCGAGTTTAGCCTGTTCTCCCGCAAGACAGCAGGCAACAGCGTTCTCAAAGGCGTTTTTGTCACTACTGTCAGCGTATCTGACAGACTCCATGGCATAGCTTTTAAACACACTCTGGCTTAACGAAACCGCTTCAGTGTCCGGCATACAGCTCACCCTTACATTACTTCATATCTCTTAACAACCGTGGGTTAGCAAACGTGATGCCAGTTGATATCTATCTGATATCTAATAATAAACTAGTAAAAGAATCCTCTGTGGAGGCGGCAAAAACTGCCGCCTAATCTTAGACACCGCAGAGCTTAGCTTTTCTTATGAAAGAGCCGGGACAGATTTGGCCTGATCCATAAAAAATCAGACGTAAAAGCAATTGACAAGCCATTATCCGCCCATGAAAATAGAGCTTTGTCACAAAGATCTTAAAGGGCGTACCAGCCCCGCGAAAAATCATAAAACCGCGATCCCAGGAGTATTCCAAATGCGCGTGCTTAAATTCGGCGGCACCTCAGTTGCCAACGCCGAGAGATTTAATGATGTTGCCGATATTGCCTTAAGCGAGGCCGAAAACGAGCGCGTGGCGCTTGTGATTTCAGCTCCCGCCAAGGTGACCAATCTGCTCGTGGCGCTGGTTGGCGCCGCTGTGTCAGGACAGGATGGAGAGAGCGAGCTTGAGAAGATCCGCAATATAGTCTTCCCAATCTACAAGACTCTGGCCTCACGCTACAGCGACTTTGACCTTGAGAAAACCGCGCTTGAGATCGGCACTACGCTTGATCTCATAAAAAGGCGCATCGACGGCGTGAAGCTTCTGGGGGAATGCCCTGAGACCGTACAGGCCTTTGTTGAAAGCCGCGGTGAGACTTTTTCAATCGCCATCATGGCCGAGCTTTTAAAAGCCCGCGGCAAAAAGGTGCGCGTGATAGACCCTTCCGCGGTTCTTATGACTGAAGGCGGAATTCTGGAGTCATCGGTGAATATAGATGTCTCCAAGAAACGCTATGAGGCTCAGGGGGTTGCCGATGATGACAGCATCATTCTGATGGCGGGGTTCGCCGGAGGCGACGTTTCAGGCCGTACCGTGCTTTTGGGACGCAATGGCTCTGATTACTCGGCCGCCTGCCTCGCGGCGATAACCCGCGCCTCCTGCTGTGAGATCTGGACCGATGTTGACGGCGTATACAGCTGTGACCCGCGCGTGGTTCCAGACGCCGTGCTTTTATCGCATATGTCATATGAAGAGGCCATGGAGCTTTCTTATTTTGGCGCCAAGGTACTGCATCCGCGCACCATCGCTCCTATCGCCCGCTATCACATCCCCTGCCTTATCAAAAACACCAAAAACCCCAAGGCGCCAGGCACGCTTATCGATGAGGATACGGATAATAGCGTACCCATAAAAGGCATCTCGGATCTTAAGAACATTTCCCTCATCAACGTTTCAGGCCCCGGAATGAAGGGCATGGTGGGCATGGCCGGACGTCTGTTTACCGCCGTGTCGCGCGAGGGCATCTCCATTGTCCTTATTACTCAGTCCTCATCGGAGTTCTCTATTTCCTTCTGCATATCAACAGGCGATCTGATGCGCGCCCGCCGCGTGATCTCAGATGAGTTCAGACTTGAGCTTAAGGAAGGTCTGCTCTCTCCTATTGAGGTTACCGACGGCTGCGCCATTATTTCGGTGGTTGGTGACGGTATGCGCACCCGCTGTGGTACCTCAGGAAGGTTCTTCAGGGCTTTGGCCGAGGCCAATATCAATATCAACGCCATTGCCCAGGGATCCTCAGAGCGCTCAATTTCAGCCGTGATCTCTCAGGACAAGACCGAGGAGGCCATAGCCGTCTGCCATGCCGCATTCTTTAGCGCCAGGCAGGAGCTTGATCTGGTGATCCTGGGAGTAGGCGGTGTGGGCTCAGAGCTCATCTGCCAGATTGAGAAGCAGTCTGAGAAGCTCAGGAACGAGCAGGGTATTGATATAAAGGTTGTCGGAATAGCCAACTCAAGGCATTTCCTGCAAAACGCCTCGGGTATCGATCTTTCAGGTTACCGTGAGGCCTTAAAGGATGACAGCCTTTGCCCGTTTAGCATCGATCAGGTTACAAAGCTTACCCACGACAGCCACCTGGTAAACCCTATTCTGGTTGACTGCACCTCAGATGAGACTCTCGCGCTTTCATATTGTGATTTCATGAAGGCAGGTCTTCATGTGGTCACCCCGTCAAAGAAGGCCAATACCGGCTCTTACGGGTATTACAAGCAGCTTCGCAAAACCGCCCGTGACTATCACCGCAAGTTCCTGTATGAGGCCAATGTCGGAGCAGGCCTGCCGGTGATCTCAACATTGCAAAACGAGCTTGCCGCTGGTGACTCGCTTATCGATTTCTCCGGGATCATGTCAGGAACCCTTTCGTATATCTTCGGGCTTGTTGAGGATGGCGCCACGCTCTCCGAGGCTACCAGAAAAGCCTATGAGGCTGGATTTACCGAGCCTAACCCGAGAGACGATCTTGAGGGTACCGATGTGGCGAGAAAACTTTTAATTCTCGCCCGTGAATGCGGACTTAAGCTTGAGCTCTCGGACGTACAGACCCAGAGCGTGGCGCAAAGCCGCTTCCTCGCCGGAGCCAACGCGGCCGAGGTTCTTGAGTCTTTAAAGGGCGCTGACGCTGAGTTTACCGCTATGACCAAGAAGGCCCGTGAAGAGGGCAAGGTATTGCGTTATGTAGGCGCCATCCATGATGGCAAATGCAGCTGCGGCGTACGCGCGGTAGGACCTGAGGATCCGCTCTTCAAGGTTCGCGGGGGACAGAATGCTCTGGCGTTTACCACCGCGTACTATCAGCCGATCCCGCTGGTAGTCAGCGGATATGGCGCCGGAACCGCGGTTACCGCGGCAGGTGTGCTTTCGGATATTCTCAGACTTCAGAACTGGACGCGCGAAGGCTGATTTTGGAGGTTTTATGACTGAAAAATACAGAGCCTACGCTCCGGCGTCGGCCGCCAACCTTTCAGTAGGCTTTGATCTTCTTGGAGCCGCGCTCGCTCCTGTGGACGGAGCGGTGCTTGGAGATGAGATCTTCATTGAGAAGGCTCCAGCGGGAGTTTGCGAAATCGCTCAGGAAGGGCGTTTTGCTCACATACTTCCAAAGGATCCCAGACAGAACATCATCTATGATGGTTATAAGCTTTATTGTGAGAGAGCTAAGACGGCCGGGTTTGAGTCCTGCGGCGTTAAGATGACGCTTCGCAAGAACCTGCCTATTTGCTCAGGCCTGGGCTCATCAGCGTCCTCCGCCGTGGCGTCAATCGTCGCCATGGACACTGTAAACGGCTCGCGCTTTTCACAGCACGACCTTCTGGTGATGATGGGAGAGCTTGAAGGCAAGATCTCAGGCTCCATACATTATGACAACGCCGCTCCATGTTACCTTGGTGGTTTGCAGCTCATTGTGGGTGAGAACGGCGTGATCTCAAGAAAGCTTCCGGTGTTCAAGGACTGGTATTTCGTCTCATGCTTCCCCGGGATCAAGGTTTCAACCAACGCGGCGCGCAAGATCCTGCCACAGGAATATCCGCGCAAGAGTGTCATAGATTTCGGACGCAGGCTCGCCTCTTTTGTCTATGCCTGTGAAAACGATGATGAGAAACTGGCGGCGTCATGTCTTACCGACGTGATCGCCGAGCCATACCGCGAGAAACTTATTCCGGGACTTGCTGACGCCCGTAAGTTCGCGTCATCCGCGGGGGCGCTCGCTACCGGAATTTCAGGCTCAGGTTCTTCAATCTTCTCGATCACACGGGATCTTGAAAGCGCTCAGGAAATCAAAAAATGGCTTGAGCGGAACTTTATAGCCAACGCTGATGGTTTTTGCCATATCTGCCGCGTTGATGATCGCGGCGCTTACGCCCAGAGAATTGAGGACTGACTTTCATGAAGCTATACAATCTCAAAGATCACAATGAGTCTGTGAATTTTACTCAGGCGGTGCTTCGCGGCATCGGTCATGATCAGGGGCTGTTCTTTCCAGATGAGATAAAACCTTTCTCAAAAGATCAGATAAAAGAGCTTTTGTCTCTGCCTCTTGTGGAGCGCTCGCAGAAGATCCTGCGTCATCTTATAGGTGATGACGAGCTTCCTGAGCTTGATGATATAGTAGCCGACGCTTTCAACTTCCCGGCGCCCCTCGTAAAGGCTGAGGAGAACTGCTGGTGTCTGCAGCTTTTCCGCGGCCCCACGCTGGCCTTTAAGGATTTTGGCGCGAGGTTTTTAGCCCGCGTGCTTCAGGCGGTGCGCAACGGACGCCATCTTACGATTCTCACCGCTACCTCAGGCGACACTGGCGCGGCGGTAGCCGGAGCGTTCCACGGTCAGAACGGAATAGATGTGGTGGTTATGTATCCTCAGGGCAAAATAACCCCGCTTCAGGAAAAGCTTATAGCTACCCTTGGTGGCAATGTCCACGCCATCGAGGTCTCATCAAACTTTGACCAGTGTCAGGATCTGGTAAAACGCGCTTTTGATGATGAGGATTTTAGAACCAGGATTGGTCTTAACTCCGCAAATTCTATCAATATCGCCAGACTCCTCGCGCAGGTTACCTATTATTTTGAGGCAGTAGCCCAGCTGCCCTCTGACAAACGTGATCATGTAGTCTTCTCGGTTCCCTGCGGCAATTTTGGCGATATCACCGCGGGACTGATCGCCAGAGCTCTCGGTCTTGAATCCCGCTTTGTCGTAGCCTGCAACGTCAATGACACGGTGCCGCGTTATCTTTCAACAGGAAAATGGGAGCCTCGTCCTACGGTGCAGACTCTTTCAAACGCCATGGATATCTCAAGACCCAATAACTGGCCGCGCACCGAGGCGCTGTTTAAGATGCAGGGCTGGAAGCTTTCGGATCTCGCGTTTGGCTCGCTTACTGACGCGCAGACAGAGGATTCAATGCGCGAGGTCTTTGCGAAAACCGGCTATATAACAGAGCCCCACGCGGCGATTGCGCTTTCTGTGCTCAAAGCTAATCTTAAAGAAGGCGAGAGCGGAATTTTCTTAGGCACGGCTCATCCTGCCAAGTTCCGTTCTGATGTGGAGCGTATTCTGGGAACCAGAATCCCGCTTCCTATGGCGCTGCAACGGGTAATCGGCAGAGAGTGTCATAAGTATGAGATGACTCCTGACTATGACGAGCTTAAAGCGTACGTTTTACAAACGCTCGAGTAGCGATAAGCTTCGCAATAGGCAAGTCTTTATGACATGCCGTAAGATAAATCCGGTTCTTTGTAATAGGACCGGTTTTTTTTGGTGTTTGCAAAAGTCTTTGACACTTAATTTATGATCCAGGTGCCAATATATACAATAGTTACTAACTTTTTTAAAGTAACTTTAATTATAAATATGAGCTAGAATTATAAGAGTTAATTTGAAAGAAGCTCTTTGATGTCAACGATACAGACTTGAAGAAGTCAGGACTTGCAGGGCGATAATCTCTGCAGGCCCGGGTTGACTAGCCTCAGTCCGGCAAGGGACTACGTTGGCTGCGCGAATATACAGGCACCGCCGAATGTTTACCCTAGTTAGGCGCTCTGTGGTCTGTGGTTAAAAGCCCTGCGGGTAGGGGCGGTGCTGCAGACATCAAAACGTTGCTAATATTGGCAAAGGGTAACAACCTGCCGGGTAAACGGTAAGGAAAAGACAGGCCTTTTGGTCCTGTCCTTAATAGAAGAAAAGCATGGAGAAAACAGTCTATGTACTAAACCGCTTCGGCAAGCCTTTGATGCCGACTAAGGCATCTAAAGCGCGCAAGCTGCTTCAAGCCGGTAAAGCCCGGGTAAAATGAAAATGGCGCGAGGCTTTTACCATTGAGCTTACCGGTAAGCCCGGCGGGGCGAGGCAACCGATTACCTTAGGGGTAGACCAGAGGTATAAGCAGCCTGGGCTTAGTGCCTCTGGGAAGAAGCATGAACTTTATGCCGCAGAGGTGGAGACGCTCTCAGAGCGCCGGGAACTGCACCGCGGCCGCATACACCGCAAAACCCGCTATCTTGCAACGCGCTTTGATAACCGCGTGCACAGCAAGAACAAGGGCTGTCCAGCTCCCTCTGCAGAAAATCGGGGGCAGGCGCATCAGAACTGCATTGAAGCTGTCTGCAAGATCTTGCCGGTCACTGACATAGTAGTGGAGATAGCGGCCTTTGATGTACAGAAGCTCAAGAACCCTGACATCTCCGGCAAGGAGTACCAGGTGTGCACCACCTGGAAAGCCGAAGAACCGGCGGTGATGCCTCGAACAATCTCATCCCCCCGTGCCGTACCGCCCATCAGGCCTATCACAGAGGGGAGATTGAGCTTAAAGCTAAGCGCGGACAGTCTTACAAAGAAGCTGCCTTTACGGGAGTGGTACGCACCAGGCTGCTGCAGCGGCTTAAAGCTACCCACCCGGAGCTTAAGCTAAGCTCACTTACGGCTATCTGACTAAACATAACAGGATTGAGCATGGCATTGCCAACAGCCGCAGTTATTTAACCGAGGTAAGGCCGAAGTCACAGAAGGACAGCGGCCGGAAGATTAATCACAGCTAAGAGGAGACGGCAAGTCCTCCGCTGCCTGAAGAGGCGGCGGTCTCCTTGCCGTAAATTGATGAAAAAGGGAAAAAAAGAAGATGATATACGTTGCCCTCTTGAACACGCTTTTGAGATCTTCGGGGGCAAATGGAAACCCCGCGTGATCTGCGTTCTGGGGGTTAAAGGCGTATTAAGATACAGCGAGATCCGCAGAGAAATGACAGATATTACTGACGCTGTTCTGGCTTCAACCCTCAAAGAGCTTATTGCCGATGGCATTGTTGAACGCCGGCAGTACAATGAAATCCCACCGAGAGTTGAGTATTTTTTAACAGAGAAAGGAAAGTCGGTAGGACCAATTTTGATCAGTATATGCAAATGGGCAGGTATGTACCAAAGGACAAACAGTGAGCGTGCAGAGAACATGTGCCTGCGCTGTGATTTCAGAAGGTAAGAAAATAAAATTATCAGCTTAACTTAAGGCTTAAAACTCAGCGCCAGATCAGCTTTTCCCTTTATAGTGAAAACAGCGGTGAAGACGCGACCAAATGTAGATATCTGCGTGCGTTTAAAAGGTGATTGTGCTACCAGATGGAGTTGAAAGACCTTGTTGATAAAAAGCGCTCGCGCCGATTAGAGATCGTCAATAGACGTTTTAGAATACAGATCATGTAGCTGAAAGTTTGCCGGAGATTGAATATGTCAGACGAAAAAAACGCCCGGGAGCCGATACTTCAGAATAATAGCGGATTAGTTAATGAAGAAAAAATCCGGCGGGCCGCATCTGAAATCAACTTTAAGGATCCCTCGCTTACTTTGAACTATGGCGCCAAGTCGATGGACGCCATAGCGAAATTCGCCGACACCATCTTAAGCAAGGTAAAAATTAAAGACTCAGGGGAGATAGGTGATGAACTTTCAAACCTCCTTGGTAAAGTGCGGGGTGTCAACGTCAGTGCAATAGGACAGGCGCCTTCAGGACTTGCCTCAATCCCTCTTATAGGAAAGCTTTTTGACCATAGCGCGGCAGTGCTTTCAAAATTCAACACGGTTTCCCAGGAGATCGAGAAAATAAAGGAAAAGCTGCAGGATGCCCAGCTCGCGCTTTTGCAGGACATTGAGATCCTGGAGAAGCTTTATGATAACAATCAGGGCTTTTATCAGGATCTGAGTGCTTATCTTGAGGCGGGAAACAGAGAGCTCGAGCGCGCCAGAAAAGATGATCTGAAAGCGCTTGAGGATAAGGCTAAGGCAAGCGGTGACAGCTTTGACGCTCAGAATGTAAGAGATTTTGCCGAGAGTCTCAATCGTTTTGAGCGCAGACTTCATGATCTCGCTCTGTCGCGTACCATCGCCATCCAAACCGCGCCGCAGATCAGGCTTATCCAGAGCAATGACCGGGTGCTCGCCGAGAAGATCCAGACCTCTATTCTTACCACCATTCCGGTTTGGAAAAATCAGCTGGTGCTGGCTCTTTCAATAAGAGGGCAGCGTGACGCGGTAAAGCTCCAGCAGGATGTGTCTGACACTACCAACGCGCTTTTAAAGAAAAACGCGGAGATGCTCCACGATACCAGCGTTGCGACCGCTCGCGAGGCCGAGCGTCCGCTTGTCGATGTTGAGACACTGCGTGAGGTTCAGGGTAAACTCATAGGCGCGATTGAAGAGACTCTTGTAATAGCCAATGAGGGACACGAGAAACGTGTCAGGGCGCAGGAGGAGATCAAATCAATGGAGAGCGAGCTTAAAAGCAGACTCACTGATTTGGCCGTAAAAAGCCGTAGGGACGCGATCACACGGGCAGAGGGCGGAAATCCCGAAGAGAAATGACAAACGTTGATCTTCAAAGACATCTAGAATCTGCAACAGGTGTCTTAAAACGCATTTTATTTCATGCTCTGTCACTTCTGGCGGCGACGCTTTTAAGCTACTGTCTTTCAAAGGGCACAGGCTTTTTCCATGAGCTCATCTACTGGTATCTAGGGGTTATTTTATTATTCCCGCGCCCTCATGGAGGTTATAAGCATCCGCTCTATCTTGTGCCGGTAATCTCAGGCCTTGTCATGAGCGTATGCGCTATGGTGTCAGGGCTTATCGCTCCTGTATCGGTATTTACGGGCGGCATTGTCTGCTTTACGCTAAGAAGGCTTTTTTATCGCAAAAATCACGCGTGGGAGTGGAGCGGTCTTGTTGGGATAGCGCTGGGTTTTGTTATCTCCGGAACCACGCTCGCGGAGGAACTGGTAGCGTCCAAAGCATGGATCTCTTTTGTTGTCATACTGGTTTTGGGAGCGGCGGTACTCTGGTGCGTCATCAGGTTATATGAGCGCGGTCTTGTGCGTAAGAAGTTTGATGCCCTGCGCGATAGGATGCGCTCGTTTGAGGAAGATCCCAGGATCCCCTCTGAGGTCAGACACGCTCTTACGGGGTTCAACCGTTCGATTTCTGACTATACCGGCTATACGCGCGCTTATGAGACCACAAAAGCGCCGCTTGACGTGATGCCTCATCTGTATAACGCCCTTGAAATGATCTCAGACGGGGTTAACGGCGCCCACGGGACATTTAAGAACGAGCTTGAATATAAGATAGCCTCGGACCAACTCAAAGCTCTGATAATGGGTCAAACACTGGCGGTACAACAGTCTTTAAAGTCAGCCTCTGATAAGGATCACGCGGGGGATGATCCAGAGAAAAAAGACAAATACTCTGATCTCGACGCTCTTTCAGCGGAGCTGGTGCGTGAGTCGGAGCTGCTTGATGAGCCGGCGCGCGCGAGTGTGGATAAAATCGTCCTTGAAACATCGCTCGTACTCAGAGCCTTACGCTCAGGGGATGATAACGAGAACGCGGTTGCGTTTCTTTCAAGATATCTTAAGAGCGCCGTCAGCATATGCGTAAACTATAAAAATATATTGCTACGCCCTGATCACAATGAGGCTGACTTCGCGGCGATCATGAGGGCGCGCGGGGTGCTTTGCCGTATGGCCGAGGCCTTTGAGAGTGAGCGCAAGGCTATGGATGAGAACGGGCGGGAGAATTTTGAGGCCTCGCTTAAGGCTTTTGAAGAGTTCATGAAGATGAACGGTCACTGAGAAAAATCCGCTGTCCCTTTGGCTTGTAAAATCGCTTTCCGTTCCACAGTGGTGCGGTTTATATCTTTCACTTTATCCAAATACGCCAGAACCACTCCACCACCTGGGTAATGAAGTCGGGGATAGTGAATTTACGTAAGTAATTGAGCGACAGCATCGCTCTGCAACACTATGTCCGGCTTTTTGTGAGAATGCTGATCACAGTCTGGCGTAATACTGTTTGTGAATTGAATGTTTATGTCGAGGCCTGATGAGAACAGATGTTTTCTTACGAATTTCTATCCGCCCATGATGACAATTACTCTGCAGCGTGCAGAGGCGGATACGCCATTTCGTGCATATGCAGAGTATTCTGACCCCGCTGTGCTCTGTCGCTTACCTCGCCGCTGAAGTGAGCGAGAGGGTGACGGTAATGTTGCTTTCCCCTGCTTTAAGGAACGCGCGAAGTTCTTTTTCCGACAGGCCGTCGATCTTGCCCAAACGGGTGTAGTTCCATGAGTTCTCGCCGAAGAAAAGACAGATGTTGCTGCCGTTGTAGAGAACGATCTCTCCCGGTTGCGCGGTCATCTGTTGGTTGCTTGTCGGTAACGAGAAACCAAGCGGACCCCATATTTCAAAGCCGCCACTGGAGTTGAGCGTAACTTTGACAGCACCGTTGTGTAACCTTGTAACGAGTTCCCGCGATGCCGAGTTATTGGCAAGGGTTACACTTTGAGTCTGTCCAGCGATGGTAATATACATTGTCGTATAGTTCCCTGTCTGTAATGCCCCTGCCCGCGCCAAGCTGTAGACAAAGAGCAATGTCATAAGCGTCAGCAGATATTTTCTCATATACTCTTATTTAAGCTCCTCACCTCATACATTGTAGCAGACACGGTAATTTTAACGCGCTGGTCGATGGTGGTAGCGTTGAGATAGAGACCGCTCGACTGCTCTTTCAAAGATCCGAAAGGTTCACTGACGCCGATGAGCGTAAGTATACCTTCAGCGTTATGTGGTGTGCATATCGGCATCTAGCTTGATGCCGTAACGATTGTGATACATCACCTTCGTGTGGTTAACTGCTTTTGCCTTATAGGTTGTCCAACACCTGAGTCAGTCACGATGCTGTGTTCATATTCTCGTTGTCCAGACTTTTGTTTTCTTCTAATCGCGCGCCGTAAGTACAGAGCTTATTACTGGCATGGACAATATAAGTGTTTGGGATCCGTAAGGTGATTCACCTGGATCTTAGAATATGGTCCGGAGGGAGACCCACGCATCTATATGCGCTTGCGCCTCCACTTGTGACAATAGGCTAGTTCCGGAATGTTTTTATATGGGATACCCTGAACCCAAGTAAATATGAAGTTAATGTTAAAAGAAGGTTAACTCCAAGGTAAAATAATCGCGTTTGTGTACACGGGATCGTGCGATGGCCGAGACAATTTTTTTTATTCTGGTGGTAATGCTCCTGCTGCTTTCCACCTTGGATCTCTTTGTGGGTGTCAGTAACGACGCCGCCAACTTTTTAAATTCAGCCGTAGGAACACGCATTGCCCCGATGGGCGTGATAATTCTGGTTGCCTCGGTAGGTGTTCTTATAGGAGCGTCATCCTCGTCAGGGATGATGGAAATCGCCAGAAAAGGCATGTTCTACCCGGAGATGTTCACTTTTAAGGATATGATGATCATCTTCGCCTCGGTAATGATCAGCGATGTCCTCCTTCTCAATATCTTCAACTCCTTCGGCCTTCCCACCTCAACCACAGTTTCAGTCATCTTCGAGCTTTTAGGCGCCTCCGTATGCGCGGCCGCCTTTACGCTACACTCAAGCGGCATGAGCCTTGGGGGGATCTTTGATTACATCAAGCTCGACAAGACCGCGGCCATAGTGTCCGGGATCCTGCTTTCAGTTATCATCGCCTTTATCTCTGGCATGGTCATACAGTTTTTCTGCCGTCTGCTCTTTACCTTCAGGTTTCAGCGTACCGTGAGACTGTTAGGCGGGATCTTCACCGGCGTATCCCTGACCGCAATATGCTATTTCCTCGTCATCAAGGGCGCTCACGGAGCGTCCTTCATGCGTCAGGAATGGCTTGACTGGATGGACGCCAATATAAGCAGGATCATGTGGGGCGTGTTTGCCGTAGCATTCATGATTGGTCAGGTGATGGCGCTGTGCAGGCTTAATATATTCAGGCTGATAGTGCTAAGCGGAACCTTCGCGCTGGCGTTCTCCTTTGCCGGTAACGATCTGGTCAACTTCGTGGGCGTCCCGCTCGCCGCGCTTGACAGCTTCAAAGTGTGGGTGGCTTCAGGCGAAGGTCCGACCGAGCTCATGATGACGGCGCTTAATTACGCCAACCGTACCGATACCGGGTGGCTGTGCGCCGCGGGCTTTGTCATGTGCGTGACGCTTTTTGTTTCAAAGAAGGCCCGTCACGTGGTTCAGACTACGGTAAATCTTTCATCAAGCTCCTCAGGACAGCATGAGCAGTTTGGCGCATCCACCTTAGGACGCATCATCACCAGAATGGGATTAGGCGTTTCAAGGGCGGTATACAGTCTTACCCCCTCAGGATTAGTAAGAATAATCGCGACCCGTTACCGCCGCGCCCCGGTGCGCAAGGGCGAGATCCCGATGCCCTTTGACTATGTCCGCGCCAGCGTCAATCTTGTAGTCGCATCTGCTCTAATCTCCATGGCGACCTCCATGAAGCTTCCGCTCTCCACCACTTACGTCACCTTCATGGTGGCTATGGGATCGTCATTTGCCGATGGCGCGTGGGACAGGGAAAGCGCGGTCTTCCGTATCTCCGGTGTCATTACGGTGATCGCCGGATGGTTTTTAACCGGCATGTGTGCTTTTACCTTTGCCTGCGTGATCTGTCTTGTGAATTTTATCTGTGATGGTTACAGCGTCTTCGTGCTTATTCCCGCCGTATTCGCGGTGATCATATACACAAACTTCATTCGCAAAAGCCGTCAGGACGCCGCAGCCACATTGCTCAAGGCGCAAAATGATGAGGGGATCCTGCAGGCTGTGTGCCGCGCGGTACCGCGTTACTTTGATGATGAGGCCGAAACCATACGCAGAACCTTCAACGCGTTTTTTGATGATAACGAGTTCCAGTTGCGCCGCGCGCGCAACAAGGCCTCAAATATTCAGGAGGCCATTTCCGAAAACCGCGGGATTTACTACTCATTGGCGCTTGATACCTACAGCACCTCGTTCTCAAGACAGAAAAAACGTCAGGATACCAGCACGGTTGACGCGAAGTTCTTCTTCTATCTGGTGTTCTCGAATATGCGTGAGGCGGCCAAGGCCGTGCGTTACGCCTGTGATCAGGCGGTAAATCATGTGGCAAACCGCCATACGATTTTCGGCGGGGATATGAAGACCTCGCTTATGGATCTGCTCACCCGTCTTGAGAAGATCGGAGCTGACGTGCACGCGATTGGACTTGACCCAAGCGCGAGAAATGTTGAAACCATGGCAAAGCACACGCGCAAGCTAAACCGCAGCATCGACCGCTGCCAGATGGCTCTGGTATCGATAATCGGCAGGGAGAGGGTTTCAATGCATTCATCTGAGATGTACCTTACCTTCCTGCAGGAGCTTCGCGAGCTTGCCGCCCGCTACGCTGCGGTAAGCATGCAGGAGCGCGCGCTCTCCGAGCTTGTCGCGGGCAACTGTGTGATGACCACCACGGACAGTGAGGCACCGCAGAGCAACGGCTTTAGGCTTGACGATGATGACGATGATGAGTCAAACGTCCGTGATGTCAGCTCTCAGTGGCTGTCTGAAAGCAGCGTAATGCCTTCAAAAGAGCCTGAAAAGAAAGAGCAGATGCCTGATCCTCTGGCGCCGCCCATCCCTGAGCAGCCACTGACTCCGGTTCATCTTCCTAAACCGTCGTTTTTAAAAAAAGAAAAGCCCTGAAAAGCGGCAGAATTGAATGTAACACCAGCGCTGCCGCGTGTTCATGGCAGGGCGCTGGTTAACAGCCCGGTATAATGAAATGTCAGTGAGTGTCGGAGGCAGACAGAGTCTTTAGCGCCTCCGAGATGGCCTTTTGCTCCCGCACGGTTGCGCTCCCGCCTGCCTTAAGCCCGCACTCCCAGATCCGCTTTCCACGCCAGTTTTTTTTCTTTCCACCAATCATTGAGATGATGTCCAGGGTTGCCTTTTTTGCGAGTTCATATCTGGGGGTGCTTATCGAACAGAGGGTAGGGTACGCCGCCTCACAGAAATCAAGAGCGTTGCATCCAATAACTGAAAGATCATCAGGAACTTTTATTTTAAGAGTCTGGCAGGCTATAAGCGCTCCTAACGCTACGTCATCATTGGTACAGAGCACACAGTCTATCTCAGGGTGTTTTTTTATCGCGGTGATCATAAGATCCCGACCTAGTGAAAAGTTCGAGCGCGCCTGGGTATTAAGGCAAATCGCCTTGAGACCATCTTGCTCTACCGCCTCACGATAACCAGACTCGCGTTCTATGGTACGCTCGTCCATGCGGGCGCCGAAATAGGCTACGGCTTTTCTGCCACAGGAAATAACCGCACGGGTAGCGGCTCTGAATGTAGACGTGTAGTCAATGCCGTAATTAAGTCCCAGCGGATCTTCTGAAATGGATAGCAACTCGGCGCATGGGATCCCTGACTTGCCAAGCCTAAGGCGCGTTAGATCGCTGTGACCGGCCGCGCAGAGGATCACAGCATCGGCCTGATAAGAGAGCAGGGCGGCAACTTCCTCCTCCTCACGTTTCTCGTCATAGCCTGAGTGCATGAGCAGTACGCTGTAGCCGGCGTCTCTGGCGCTTTTCTCAACACCGTCAATGACATCAGTAAAGACGCTGTTTGAAAAGGAAGGTACAACCAGACCTAAGGCCATTGAGGAGGAGCGTGACATGATGGCTGGAACCCGGCTTGGAATAAAGCCGGACTCTTCTATGACTTTTGCGATCTTCTCGCGGGTCGCTTTGGCCACGCTTGAGGGATCGTTAAAGTAGCGGGAGACCGTCATTCTGGTTACCCCAACTTTACTGGCGATGTCATCAAGTCTGGGTCTCCTGATCATCTGCGATCCTCCGCACTCTGCGCAATGTTACCGGTAAAACACCGCAATATTAAGGCAAGAAAGGCCTCTCATCGAGTATGGTCTTTTCAATTTGCGGGCGGGTTAACGTTAATTCGGGAAAATGGTTGGGGGAAAGATTAAAAAAAAACTGTAGATATCGCAAGGTTATGGCGAGAAAAGTATACTATATTGACCGTTTACGTTCCAGAATAAAAGAATTGTATGCCAAAGTTAACTTTTTTTTAAACGAAATCTTGAAAGATGGTCGTTTTTTACCATTATATAGAGACTGGGATTGCGCTTAATGTAATGTATTTATAAGAAACGTTCCCAAAAATGCAGGTATACAGGCGCCCGCCTGCGTTTGATTTAAGGACTCTACAATATGGACTTTTTTAAGAAGCTTGGTTTCCGACGTACTCTTATCGCGTCCTTGTGTCTCATGATGCTCTTTCTGGTCATCGTATGCGTGATCGCGGTGATCATTCTCTTTGGTATTCAGAAAACGGTTTTATATGCAAATAACTCCATAACCAATGAGTACCAGCCGTATACACAGATCAATAC
Organism: Succinatimonas hippei; assembly: GCA_004557545.1. Taxonomy (GTDB): domain Bacteria; phylum Pseudomonadota; class Gammaproteobacteria; order Enterobacterales; family Succinivibrionaceae; genus Succinivibrio; species Succinivibrio hippei_A. The sequence goes on along the minus strand of SFGV01000004.1, from coordinate 52,730 downwards.
CAAGATGACCTCAATCAACGCGAATGTTTTCAACTTCGTGAACAACCGCATGAGCTTCCTCGATAAGACGCGTCAGCAGGTTGAGGATGATCTCAAGACCATTCTTGATATCTCTGACAAGAGCATTCCGCGCAATGATCAGGGTAATGAGATCCGCGATCTTATAACCAATATAAACGAGGAATATCACGAGGTAGTTTTAGCCCAGCTCCTGCAAAACCGCTTCCAGGGAGCGCGCGCGATGTACGTCACTGAAATGCACCCTATGATTGTGGAACTTCAGGGCAAGCTTGATCAGCTTACCTTTGGAATTCTCGCGAACATTACCAAGCGTCTGTCGACTTTAGGAGGAAAGGCTCCTCTTTATCTGGTTATAGGCGTTACCGCGTTTTCGCTTCTGATCTCTTTCTTTGTAACTTATGTGCTCTCAGCGTCCATTAAGAACATTCTGGGCAGAGCCTCGGCGATCGCCAAACGACTTGCCTCAGGTGACCTTACCAAGGTGGTAAGGACCAGACGCAACGACGAGTTCGGCGGTCTGATGCTCGCGCTTGAGGATATGAGAAGGGAATGGACAGATCTCGCGAGGCTTATTAAAAAGTCCTCAAGCTCGGTTGAGGACAGTTTCGCCGCCATAAACTCAATTACAAGCGATATCGACTCATCGGCTCAGAACACCAGAGAGAGGGCTGATTCCGTAGCCGCGGCCTCAGATCAGATGGTTTCCACCACCGCCGAGATCGCGAAGAACTGCAAGGAGGCTCTTGGAGCTGCGCAGGACTCTTCAAAGACCACCAGTGAGGGCGTTGATAAGATCCAGAAGACCATCGAGATGATCTCCGATCAGGTTGAGAAAACCCGCGCCAACGCGGCTAAGGTCGGAGCGCTGGTTGAACAGTCCCAGAAGATCGGCACCATAGTCGAGACCATTGAGGACATCGCCGGACAGACCAATCTGCTGGCGCTCAACGCCGCCATTGAGGCCGCCCGCGCCGGTGAGGCTGGAAAGGGCTTCGCGGTGGTCGCTGACGAGGTCAGAGCTCTGGCCTCGAGAACCTCCGCCTCAACCGCTGACATCATTTCAATGGTTTCCGCGGTGCAGCAGGACGCCGGAAGCGCTAATGATTCCATAAATGAGTCGGTCAGAAACATGGATGAGCTTTCAAAGAGCTCCCATGAGGTTGAAGGCCTGCTCCATGGGATCATTGAAAAGGTTGAGAATGTTCAAAATCAGATAACTCAGATCGCCAATTCCGCCGAGCAGCAGAATTCCGCTACCTCGGAGATCTCCTCGAATATGCAGAACATCACCACCTCGGCAGGCGAGCTTGCCGACAAGGTTGAGGATTCAAAGAAGCAGATTGAAGGAGCGAGCGAGGTTATGGGCGATCTCAAGGCTCAGGTTTCAAGACTGCGTACCAACGATGATGAGGAACTTCCCGGAGCACTGGCTGAGCAGTCCCAGAGCACTGAGGAGCAGCCTCAGAACGCTGAGGAATCCCCCCGGAGCGCTTAACGGTTAAACAGAGAACTGACTGCCCCGGTATACCAGCCGGGGCTTTTTTTTATCATGTGATCGCTATTTCAAAAATTACAATATCCTGATCTATAATTATGTTACCGATAACATTAAAGAGCATTCTGTGTTATGCTCTGCTTACAAATAAATCTGCCCGGAGTTTAAATGAAAACAGTCAAATGTGTGGTTATGGGGGTATGCGGTTCTGGAAAGAGCACCGTAGGCCGCGCTATTGCCGAACGCTTCCACGCCACATTCATAGACGGAGATGATCTGCATCCCCGCGCCAACATCATCAAGATGAAAGACGGAATTCCGCTTACCGATGAGGACAGGGCTCCCTGGCTTGAGCGAGTAAGTGATGTTTTCTTTTCGTTATCAAACCGCCACGCCTCAGGGGTGGTGGTCTGCTCAGCCTTAAAAAAACAGTATCGCGACATCATAAGACAGGGCAATCCAGGTCTCGTGTTTGTGCATCTTTACGCCAGCAAGGAGCTTATTCTCAAAAGAATAGCCGCGCGAAAAGGGCACTATATGAAGAGCGATATGGTCGACTCTCAGTTCGCGACTTTGGAGTTCCCGGATCCCCAAAAGGAGAAAGATGTCATAAACATTGACGTTGCAGCTCCGGTGGGTGAGGTTATAGACAGTGCAATAAGAGCCATCGAGGGAAGAACAGATGAATAAGACAATTCTTGATGTAACAAACGCGATTGAAATGCGCTCGCGGAAAACTCGCGCGCAATATCTTTCCATGATCAATGAGCAGGCCTCTGAGGGGCGTAACCGTGATGTGCTTAACTGCTCGAACATAGCGCACGCCTCAGCCGCCATGACAGGCTCTATAAAAGAGAACCTTATAACCGGCAAGGGACCTAATATAGGGATAGTGACCGCTTACAATGATATGGTAAGCGCGCATTGCCCTTATAAGGATTACCCAGATGAGATCAAGCTCTGTCTTGAGAAATGCGGCGCCAGCGCTCAGGTAGCCGGCGGCGTGCCCGCCATGTGCGATGGCGTTACTCAGGGACATCCCGGAATGGATATGTCGCTGTTCTCACGCGATCTTATAGCCCAGGGTGTGGCGGTAGCGCTCTCACACAACGTTTTTGACGGAGCCTTACTGCTTGGAATATGCGACAAGATAGCCCCGGGCATGCTCATGGGAGCCGCGTCATTTGGCCATCTGCCTATAGCTTTTGTACCGTCAGGCCCTATGGGTACCGGGATCTCAAACAAGGAGAAAACCGAGGTAAGACAGCAGTACGCGGCAGGCAAGATTGACAAGATCACGCTGCAGCGCATGGAATGCAAAGCCTACCATGAGGCCGGTACCTGCACATTCTACGGCACCGCCAATACCAATCAGCTGGTATTTGAGGCTATGGGACTTATGCTCCCCGGCTCCGCGTTCGTGCGCCCCGGTACCGCTTTAAGACACGCGCTTACGCAGGAGATAAGCAGGGTTATCTCAAATGAGACCGTGCTTTCAGGTAAAGCCCGTCCGCTTTGCGAGGTTCTGACCGCCAAGAACATAGTAAACGGTCTGGTCGCGCTTTTAGCCTCAGGTGGCTCAACCAATCACACCCTGCATATGCTGGCTGTCGCGAGATCCTGTGGTTACATCCTGACCTGGGATGATCTCTCGGCGCTCTCTGACGCGGTGCCTCTGCTGGTTCAGGTTTATCCTAACGCTCCGTACGATATAAACGCTTTTGAGAACGCCGGCGGCGTTCCGGTGCTTATGAAGGCTCTTTATGAACGCGATCTTTTGCATGAGGATGTGAAGACCGTGAGCGGTTCATTTGAAGATCAGATGAAGAGCCCCGCGCTTGAGGATGGTAAACTTGTTTATCGCGATTGTGGTGATACCCGCGATCCTAAAGTAATAGTCGAGGGCAAAGGCTGCTTCCGCGAACATGGCGGGCTTAAGGTGCTGAAGGGAAATCTGGGGCAGTGCGTCATCAAGATCTCCGCGGTTGCCCCTGAGCACCATCACGTGAAAGCTCCGGCCATGGTCTTCAACTCTCAGTATGATGTTCACAAGGCCTACCATGAAGGCAAGCTGAATAAGGACTGTGTGGTGGTAGTGCGTTACGCCGGTCCCGCGGCGTCCGGAATGCCTGAACTGCATAAACTGATGCCGGTGCTTGGCAATCTGCAGAAGGACGGTTATCATGTAGCGCTTTTGACCGATGGCAGGCTTTCAGGAGCCTCAGGCGGTATTCCATCAGCGCTGCACCTTTCTCCTGAGGCGGCGCGCGGCGGAGCTCTGTCGCTTCTGCGTGACGGCGATCTTATAGATTTTGACGCGGACGCAGGCAGTGTAAACTGCCTGACCTCCCTTGAGGGCAGAACCGCTGAGAAGCCTGATCTTGGGAAGGATGAGCAGACCTTCGGCCGCTGGCTTTTCAAGTCATGCCGCGACAATGTTGGTCCTGCCGATCAGGGAGCGACCTTCCTGTTCAAGTGGGATCCCAATGCCTGATTGACTGAAGGATAGAAACGACCGCGCATAAAGCGCGGTCATTTTTTTTGGACAGACGTAAGAAAAAAAGACCCGGACAGCTCCGGGTCTTCTCGTTTACTGTTTATACCATCATCACTCTTTGAGCTTGAAGAGCGCGAGCTTATCCATAAGCTCGCTGGTGGCCTTAATCAGCGACTGCAGCTGTTCATCACAGTTACGGTTTACCTCAAGCGAATGCTTGTTCAGGGTCGTCAGTTGCTGCATGTTGGTTGAGATCTCAGATGTGGCTGTGGTTTGCTGTTCTGCGGCGGTGGCGATCTGCGAGATCTTGTCGTTCACCTCATTGACCTTGCAGATGATCTCATTGAGCTCTCCCTCAACATCCGATGCCTGTTTTGAAAGCTCGTTCATCGCGTTTACGCTTTCGCTCATTGATGAGTTGGCGTTCTTCGCGTCAGACTGAACCTGTTCGACCATCTTGGTGATTTCCTGGGTTGACTTTGAGGAGCGTGACGCCAGAGCGCGAACCTCATCAGCCACAACTGCGAAGCCCTTTCCGGCTTCACCGGCGCGCGCGGCCTCAATAGCGGCGTTCAGCGCAAGCAGGTTGGTTTGCGCGGCAATCTCATCAATAGTCTCAACTATGGTTCCGATCTTCTCGGTACGGCTTGCCAGCTCATTGATGAGTTTGGCGTCCTCCTGCGTCTTGTTGACCTGTTTCTGAATGGTCTCCATAGTGTTGCGAACAGCCTCTATGCCGCTTTCAACGGTCTTGGTGGAGTTCTGGGCTGACTGTGCGGCGCTTTCACAGTTTCTCGCAATATCAGCAGTAGTTGACACCATCTCGTCTGAGGCCGCCGAAACGGTTTCCGAGTGTGTCTCGGACTGGGTTACGGAGTCTGAAATGTTGCGCATGTGCTCACGCACCTTGGTCAGGGTTTCGTCTATGAGCAGACCGTTATCACGAACCATGGAGATTGAGCCTGAGAGCGCGTCTCTGGTATCCATAAGGGTTTTAGATGCTTGTCCGAACTCATCTTTTGAAATGATGCGGATATTTTCGGTGAAATCACCCTGAGACATGGCTTTAAGGTTTTTAATGTTGTGTAACAGGGACTTGTCTATATAACCCGCAAGCGAAATCACTATGAGTGTGGAGATAATGAACGCGACAACCGCTATGGCGATGATAAGCCATGAGCTCCATGCGTCGGAGTTCCTGTGGACTATGGAGATTGACAATGAGACCTGCTTGTCTACGAGTTTCTTGTAGTAATCAAGCGCACTTTCGCAGGCCGGCAGAGCGATATCAAGGTATGACTTTAATGCTTCTTCATTCTTGCCATCACGTATGGCAGGATCGACTGACGCCCTGTACTTTTCAATAAACTCATTGACTCTGGTTTTCACCTCAAGAATATTCTGCTTGTAGTCAGGAGGGGAGGGCAGATCACCTATGATGTTTTCATTCATCACCGATGAGATCTTGCCGATGTTCTCAAAATCAGCAAGCAACTTGTCAGCCTCGGCGTTAGTGTCAGATGCCGCATCTCCTTTTAGGTAGGCAAGAACATTATCATTTGCCTTTTCAAGCGCCCTCTGGGTGTTCATGACACGCCCGTAGGATTTTCCCAGGATCCTGTAGACGTTGTAGGCTCCGGTGGAGGCATCCATGTTAACTTTGACGGCTATAGCCGCGACAGCGATCAAAAAGGCGAGTATAAGTACGAAGCATGTTGTGATCTTGCCTCTGACGCTTACGTTTCTCATTATTTCCATTTGCTTTACCTGATTCGAATACTTTTTGTGTTGATGTTTATATATTTCGGCTAAAGGCCGGAGCTCCTTATGTTTCTTACATTAAACAATCTTTTATGCTGGATTGCGTAGTAAATTTGACACTAAAACGTTTTCGATCACAGTTTAGCGTGAGCGAATTAAAAAAATTGTTAGATAGCTCAAACCGCTACATTGTCAAATTCCAGTGATGCAGGGCTTGAGCAGGGAAATTTATGAGCTGTGGATTGTGGCAGGAGCTTTTTTTTCAAGGCAGTTATGACAGATCCCGCGGAAGGTCAGGGTGGTTTGTTCGATTTTCCCGCAACCTGACGCGTGAGAGGGATCTACCTTAAGGGTATAGGTGCCTTCGGGTATATCGCTTACTCCATGGCATTTTGTGCAGAGAAAATGCGCGTGCGAGTTTATATTCGGGTCAAAACGAACCTTTCCGTCCCCGACATCGAGGATCTGAAGTTCTCCGTCACCCGCTAGCAGCATGAGATTGCGGTATACCGTACCCAGACTGATACGCGGACTAATCACTTTAAGCTCGTCATAAACCTTTTGTGCGTCCGGATGATCGGTGCGCCCGCGCATAATTTCGCGGATCTTTTCACGCTGGGCGCTACGTCTTCTGACTGATTCCATAGAAAATCCTTAATAGTAATACTTATCATTAGGATTATATATTACGATCAGTCATTCCGCCACCTCGCAGATGTAAAATTAATGCAACTTTTATCTGGAGGCGGAAGACCAGCGAATTCATGAATGTTTGACTTGTACTGTCAATTTTCTTCAGTAAACCATTCTGAGTTTTTCGCTCTTATCGCTTTGTAAGTTAGGGCAATTTCATACAGATGATCCGTAAGACCGTTTACTGCGTGTTTTTCATCACCTGACTTCATCTCATCAAATACCTGCTGATGCTCACCTACAATCACGGCAATTTCCGATACTCCTTTTGTTGACAGGTAGCGGATCCTGTCAAGATTTGCCTTTATATCATCGATGACGTCCCAAGCCATGGATGTTCCTGAGAATTTGCAGATGATACGGTGAAAATCGTTATCAAGCCTCAGAAACTCGGCGTCAGGATCTTTTATCTTGTCCTTGGTGCGGATCAGGTCATGCTGCTCCGCGAGATTTTGCTCAAGTTCCTTCCAGATAAGGGCATTGCTTTCCTCAGGCTCGCTCAGCGCTTTGCGCAAAGCTGCGGTTTCGATCGAGCAGCGCACAAAACAGGTTTCCATGATGCGCTTGCCTGAGATCATGGTGACAAATGAACCCTTTTGCGGATAAACTTCTATAAGATTCTGGCGCTTGAGACTGAAAAAAGCCTCGCGTACCGGCTGGCGTGAAACCTTAAGCTGGGCTGAAAGGTCATTTTCTGATAGTCTGGTTCCGGGTTTTAAAGTCATCTCAGTAATGTGATGTCTGAGATAGACATAAATCTGCCTGCTGACAGGCTGGCTGTTGGTTATTTTAAGGGGCGGAAGTACAAGCGCGTTCATTAAAAGCCTCGGAAACTTGTTTACTAGTATCCCACTTTATTACTTTTTAGCCTGCGTAATAAACAGCCAGTTACATTTCTTTGATCTCTGTCTAAAAATCTTAATGAATTGGAGAATTTTTTAGTCCACAGTTTTGCGCGTTAACTCATTTAAATTTTGTTTTGGATTGAATTTGATCAGTTGCTGCATCTTGTTTGTTAAATATATTATAAATCAATAAGATAACCGATAGCAGTGATAAGATAAATGAGATGATAAATAATTGATTTATATAAAAGACTTTATAAAAAGGATATTAAGCGGTTTCGCGATCCTGAGAATTTATATTTTGTGCCTATTCTTCGGCCTCATTTGACAAAAATCCCGGCTTGTACGCCGGGATCCTTTTCCTGGAAATGACTTTAAATCTTCTCTGCCAGTTCTATGGCGCGACCGATATAGGTCGCTGGAGTTAAAGCGCGTAGCTGGGCTTTTGCCTCCTCCGGGATCTCAAGGGTATTAAGGAAGTTTTCCATGATCTCCCTGGTGACCTTGCGTCCGCGGGTAAGCTCCTTGAGCTTCTCGTACGGATTGGCGATCCCATAGCGGCGCATTACAGTCTGGAAAGGTTCTGCCAGAACCTCCCAGTTATCATCGAGCTCAGCCTCGGTGTGAGCAGGATTAGGCTGCAGTTTTGAAAGACCCTTGAGAGTAGATTTCCATGCTATGAGTGAATAGCCGACCGCGACACCGAGATTGCGCAATACGGTGGAGTCGGTGAGATCTCGCTGAAAACGGGAAATTGGCAGTTTGTTGCCAAGGTGTACAAACAGGGCATTGGCGATCCCAAGATTTCCTTCTGAGTTCTCAAAATCTATAGGATTGACCTTGTGAGGCATGGTGGATGAGCCGATCTCACCGGCTATGGTCTTCTGGGTGAAGGTTCCATAAGAGATATAACCCCAGATATCACGGTCAAAGTCGATGAGGATGGTGTTGAACCTGTCGATCGCCGCGAAAAGCTCTGCCATGTAATCGTGTGATTCGATCTGCGTGGTATACGGATTCATGGTAAGCCCGAGATCTTCCTCAAACTTCTTTGAAAACTCAGGCCAGTTGATGTCAGGGTAGGCCACAGTGTGGGCGTTCCAGTTGCCAACGGCGCCGTTCATCTTTCCAAGAATAGTTACGCGGGCGGTTTCATCGCGCTGCTTTTGCAGTCTGTAGGCGAAGGTGGCCATTTCCTTGCCGATGGTGGTAGGGGACGCTGGCTGACCGTGAGTGCGCGCGAGCAGGGCGATCTTCGCACAGTTATGCGCAAGATCGCGGATCTTGGAGATTATCTCGTCCATCACAGGCAGGATGACCATCTCGCGGGCTTCCTTGAGCATCAGGGCATGCGAGTTGTTATTGATGTCCTCTGAGGTGCAGGCAAAGTGAATGAACTCACGGACCTTTGAGATCTCGGGGTTTTCTTTGGTCTTGTCCTTTAAGAAATATTCAACAGCCTTAACATCGTGATTGGTTACTTTCTCGCGTCTTTTGATGTCTAGCGCGTCATCCTCTGAAAAATTTCTGATGAGACCGTCAATGAACTCGATAGTGTCCTTTGAAAACTCAGGGACCTCTTTGATTTGAGGGCAGGCGGCCAGGTGCTTGAGCCAGGTAAGTTCGACCTTGACGCGCAGACGCATAAGACCATATTCAGAGAATATAGGACGAAGTTCTTCGGTCTTTGAGGCATAACGGCCGTCAAGCGGAGAAACCGCGGTAAGCGATGAAAGTTCCATTAGCGTTTTTCCTGATTTGCACAAGTTGAAATTGTCATAAATGTTGCTGTGCGCATTTTACTATGGCGCCGCGTCTGAATACTAAAAAGCGTCTTTTACCGCCAAGCTGGCGCCAGAGCACCACCGAGCGCACCGCCGCGAGTAGCAGGGCGCGGATCTTCTCCTGATTTTCCGTGCGGCGCAGGCACTCTTCCTGACCAACGATTATGAGCTTGCTAAAATTCGGCGAGATGATTGAGGCGTAGGTATCGGCGAACATTCTGATGTAGCGCTGATCGAGTACTTTTGAGGTAACGCCTTCCAGAAACTCCGGGCATTCCTGACAGATTGAGTCATGCAGGGAGTCTATTTTCGCGCCGAGCTCATCAAATAATTTATCGGAACGCTCAAGCTGGTTCTCAAGCTCCATGACTTTAAAGGCGCTCTTGGTTATCTCAACGCACTCAAGGCTTCTTAGCGATGTGCGTCCAAGGCAGTCAACCAGAGCCTGATAGCCTGTCCTCAAAGCGGCGTTGTCATAAATATCGTCAATAGTTGATGGATTGGTTACCAGAAGCGATCTGATCACGCACGCTACAGCCGCCTCATCCATATATCCGGTGCTAGCTATACGCTGGATCTGCGCGCAACACAAAAACAAAGCCGCCAGAGCCTCAGTCTCGCTTTCCAAGTTGTTGTCAGCCATTTTTTAACCTCGTCAGTTTCTGATAGCGGAGGCGATTACCGCGCCGCCTAAACAGGCCTCACCGCAATAGAACACTACGGACTGCCCAGGAGCCACCGCGGCCACGGGCTTTTTAAACCTTACCTCAAGACCATCACTGGTACGATATACCGTACATTCAATGTCAGGCTGGCGGTAGCGGATCTTGCAGGTGCATTCAAAGGCATCCTCATCTGCTCTTATGATCCAGGTTTCATTGATCGCCTTAAGTCCTTCTGAATACAAGGCAGGGTTGTCGTGCCCCTGCGCGACTATAAGCTCGTTGCGCTTTAAGTCCTTGTCGACCACATACCAGGGCTTGCCTGAGCTGTCGTTTTTGCCGCCTATGCCAAGCCCTTTGCGCTGTCCTATGGTCGCGTACATGAGCCCGTCATGTCTGCCTACTATTTGTCCACCCGTTGTAACTATATTTCCAGGCATTGCCGGAATGAAACGTGAGAGAAACTCATGAAAACGCTTCTCTCCGATAAAGCATATGCCGGTGGAGTCTTTCTTTCCTGCCGTCGCGAGTCCACGTGAGGCGGCCATGGCGCGCACCATGGGTTTTTCAAGAGCGCCTACCGGAAAGAGAACCTTCGAGAGCACGCTGCCGTCTATCGCGTGGAGAAAATAGCTTTGATCCTTTTTTGGATCTGAGCCTCTCATCAGATAGGGGTTGGCGGTATTAAACGATCTGCGGCAGTAATGACCGGTAGCGATGAAGTCGGCGTTCAGATCCTCCAGGGCGTAATCGAGGAAAGCCTTGAACTTGATCTCCTTGTTGCAGAGTATGTCGGGGTTTGGGGTGCGTCCGGCTTTGTACTCTGACAAAAAGATCTCAAATACGTTGTCCCAGTATTCGGCCGCGAAGTTGATGGTTTTAAGCTCTATGCCAAGGGTGTCACAGACTCTCTGAGCGTCCTCGCGGTCTTTGGCCGCCGAGCAGTAGGTGTCGGTGTCATCTTCTTCCCAGTTCTTCATGAAAAGAGCTGTAACTTTCATGCCATGCTCTTTTAAAAGCGCGGCCGAGAGTGATGAGTCAACCCCTCCTGAAAGGCCTACGACAACGCTTTTCCCCTTAAGATCATCATAAGGAATGGACGCGTCAAGCTCAGGCTCTGAAAGTTTTACTGGAATTTTGCTCATGGGACAATCGTATGAATAATTGAAAGCGGATAACGCTGACCCTTGAGGTAATCGTCCATGCAAAGGCCAACCAGTCTGGTACGCCACTTGCTTTTGCCTTCCTCAATTTCTTCTTTCGTATACCAGCGCACGCTTCTTATCTCATGATCAGGATCGCGTGGCGAGAAGATCTCCGGAACCGATTTTAGTTTGGCGGCAAAACAGAAGCGCTCTATGGTTTCGTAATCCTTAACGTAGTCATAGATCCCGGTGAGCGCGGTTAGCTCAACCTCACAGCCGGTTTCCTCAAAGCCCTCGCGCAGCGCGGCGTCAAGAATGCTTTCCTTCGCCTCAATATGCCCGGATGGCATACCGAATACCGGGCGGTCTCCCTGATCCTCATTGGTCTCCTCGACCATCAGAAAACGCCCTTCATGCTCGATGATGAGAGCGACTGTAGAATTTGGTTTGAATCTCTGTGTCATGCTTTCTCCTGAGAGCGCTATTTTAGCAGACTCATTCAGGCTGGGGACCGGTTGACTGGATTGACCGCAAACAAAGATTGACCGGTCTGAAAAGACCAGCTGCGAAATGTGCTTAAGCGAGGTAAAACAAGGACTGGTGCGCCCTAATGGACTCGAACCATCGACCCCTACCGTGTGAAGGTAATGCTCTAACCAACTGAGCTAAGGGCGCAACCGAAAACAGGGCACATTCTATATGAACCCCCATCGGCTGTCAAAGAGTTTTTAAGGCTTTGACGCACGTAAAATGATCAGGAACAGAGGCTTATTTGATAAAGGACCCCATTTTTGGACACTCTGCTAAACTTGTGAGCAGTTTTTTAGCGCCGTATTCAGACAGGAGCAATGTAATGTTTAAAAGCAAAGTCGTCATTCCTACAGACGGACAGGCCATAACCTTGGATGATAAGGGGCAGCTCATAGTACCCGATAATCCGATCGTTCCTTTTATAAGAGGAGACGGTATTGGCGCTGACATCACCCCGGTTATGAGAAAGGTCGTTGACGCGGCGGTAAATAAGGCATACAAAGGCAAAAAACGCATAAGCTGGATGGAGATCTACGCCGGCGGGCGCAGCACCGAGGTGTATGGCGATGGACAGTGGCTTCCTGATGAGACCTTCGATTTCATCAGAAAATATCATGTCGCCATAAAAGGACCGCTTACCACTCCGGTTGGAGGAGGGATCAGATCACTGAATGTGGCGCTGCGCCAGACTCTTGATCTGTATATCTGCCTGCGTCCCGTACGTTATTTCAAAGGCGTTCCAAGTCCTGTAAAGCATCCTGAGCTTGTTGATGGAGTGATCTTCCGTGAAAACGCCGAGGACATCTACGCCGGAATAGAGTGGGAAGCTGATTCTGATGGCGCCTTAAAGCTTATAAAATTCCTGCGCGATGAGATGGGAGTGCGCAAGATCCGCTTTACCGAGCACTGCGGCATCGGCGTGAAGCCGATGAGCCGTGCCGGCACCGAGCGTCTGATCCGCGCCGCCATTCGTTACGCGGTTGATCATGACAGAAAGTCCGTGACTATTGTCCACAAGGGCAACATCATGAAATTCACCGAAGGCGCCTTCAAAAAGTGGGGATATGAACTGGCCGAGCGTGAGTTTGGCGCTAAAAAGGATGAAAAAACCGGTGTCGTTTCATTTAAAAATCCTGTAACCGGACGTCAGATCGTTATCAAGGACTGTATAGCCGACGCGTTCTTGCAGAATATACTTCTGCATCCTGCCGACTATGATGTGGTCGCGGCGATGAACCTCAATGGTGATTACATCTCCGACGCGATGGCGGCCCAGGTGGGAGGGATCGGAATAGCCCCGGGCGCCAATATCGGAAGCGAGTGCGCCATATTCGAGGCAACCCATGGCACCGCGCCGACCATCGCGGGAACCGGAAAGGCGAACCCGGGATCAATCATCCTCTCGGCAGAGCTTATGCTGCGTCACATGGGATGGAACGAGGCGGCGGATCTGATCATCTCCTCGATGGATAAAGCGATCTCGTCAAAGCGCGTTACCTCTGATTTTGCCTCCGAGATGGAAGGCGCGACCTGTCTTACTACCTCAGAGTTTGGTGACGAGCTGGTAAGCATGATGTGACAAAGCGGGGCGCCTTTCAGGCGCCCGGCCTTTTTCTTAAAAAAGATCAGCAGGATTGAACCTGTTTAATCCTTAGCGGTTCAGTCTGGCTCAAAATTGCTATTTATCTTGCAATGTCAGCATAGGCGATAATCTGGTGAAATATAGAAAAACAAGTTGATGATAACAAGGCTACGCTTGGATAAATCAAGGAAAAATAGCATTTTACTTTGTTATCTCCATTGTTTATGTTATCTTTACGAAAAATCTCGTAACGAAAATTTTCGCAAATGGACAATCCCTTTAAATTCGGCACGTTAGTAGATGAACCTTACTTCACTGACAGGGTGGAAGAACTTGCACGTATCGGTCAGTTTCTAAAGAGTGAGAACCATCTTGTGCTCATCAGTCCACGTAGATACGGTAAGTCGAGTCTTGTACGCAAGGCAGTCCGAGAGTCGGGGCGTCTTTATGTCTGGGTCAACATGCAGCAGGTGTTGAGCCGGGAGGACTTTGCTGCAAAACTTCTGAAGTCTATATTCAAGCAGTACAAAATGGAGAAGGTGAAGCACTTTCTCCGCAACTTTAGAGTGTTGCCATCGGTGTCTGTCAACCCAATGACCGATGAGATGAGCGTTACGTTTCAGCCACTTGTTGACTCGCGGGCCGTTTTCGAGGACTCCATGGCACTTCTTGGAGAAGTAAGCAGCGCAGAGCACAGACTGGTTGTGGTATTTGATGAGTTCCAAGATATATTGGAAATTGATAAGCATATTGACAGGGAACTGCGGGCCATCATGCAAGAGCAGATGAATATCAACTATATACTCTTAGGTAGTCAGGAATCGATGATGGCTGATATCTTTGAAAGTCCCAAATCGCCGTTCTATCACTTTGGCATGCTTATGCGGCTCAACAAGATACCCCAAGATGATTTTCTCCGTTACCTGCAGAACAGGCTGTCGCCGGTAACGGCCCGCTCGGAAGACATGGCTCGTAAGATTCTGAATTTTACAGATAACCATCCTTACTACACACAACAGCTTGCTTCCGCTATTTGGGACTTGATAGCTCTTGGAAAAAGCGACACTGAGGTTTTCAAACTTGCCATAACCGATATAGTACAGTCACACGACCTCGATTATGAACGGCTGTGGCTGACATTCAACAAGACAGACCAACTGATGATAAGGTTAGTATGCCAAGGCAGCAATCCAGTCAAGTCGCGCATGCTTCCTACAAGCACGATGACCAGTTCTCTAAAGCGGCTGGCCCAAAAAGGCTATATCATCAACAAAGAAAAAAATGACTATGCCATGGAAGACCCATTCTTCAAAGAATGGATCATCCAGCAACAGCTATAAGCTTACTTCTATTTCTCCTGACATCAGGCGATAGAGACAATCATCCAAAACGAGTCCGTTACCGAAAGGAGCCAAAATGCTTCTTAAGGTAATGGGCATGCTCTTTGACAGCTCAGCCAAACTTTTGGCTATAAATCAGAATGATGCTTTTTGAAACTGTTCTGATGTCAGAAGCGTTCCTGCAAAAATTCATCATTTTTCTTCCGCGAAAGGTTCCTGAAAGGTTTATGGATTTTACTATAAAGCAAGGGCAGGGGATGCTGCCCAGAGTTCCAAAACCAAAGGAGAAAAAAAATGAAATCATCAATTGCAGTTGCCGCCATCTGTGCCACCCTGACTTTTGCGTCGACTCAGGTCCTTGCAGACGATCACTACGATTACTCAAACCATTGCGGAACCAGCGGCGGCTTTACTGGAGATGTGGCCGTCACGAGCATCAGGGATGCCCTTGCTTTGCGCGATGACTCTAAAGTCGTGGTCGAGGCTAAAATCCTCAGGCGGACTGGCAAGAAGTCCTACATCATCGCCGACGCAAGCGGCCAGGCCGAGGCTGAGATAAGCCAGAAGGACTTCTGCGGCCAGAGCGTCGGCCCCGATAACACTGTGAGGATCTTCGGGGAAATCGATAAAGAATTCGGAAGAACAATAATCGACGCCGATTATCTTGTTATGATCCCCAAGAAGTAAGGCATGACTGATATGGAGGCGGAATGAGGATCCTGCTTGCAGAGGACGACGCCCTCATCGGACAGGGGATCAAGACCTGGCTCAAGCCAAGGGGCTTTGAGACCGATTGGATAAAGGATGGCGCCGCGGCGTACGCGGCGTTGCCCTGCGCACCATACGATGCTGTTGTCCTCGATCTCGGGCTACCGTCTATGGACGGGCTCGAGGTCCTGAGGCGCTGGCGGCGCGACGGCCGTACGGAACCGGTGCTGATCCTCACCGCCCGTGACGAGCTCTCCGAGAGGGTGCGCGGTCTAAACACTGGCGCCGACGACTACCTCGTCAAGCCCTTCGAGCCCGAGGAGCTCGAGGCGAGGCTGCGGGCGCTCTCGCGCCGTAGCGCAGGGCGCCCAACCCCGGTGATTCGGTGCGGTGACGTCGTTCTTGATCAGGGATCGCGCATGGTCGAATCAGCGGGAAGAGCAGTGCCCATGACCGCACGCGAGTTCAGGCTCTGCGAGATCCTGATGTCAGGAGTAGGCCGCACCATCCCCAAGGATCTCATAGAGGAGAAGATGGGCGATCTCTACGAGGACGCCTCGCCAAACAGCATCGAGATTCTGGTCCACCGCCTGCGGCGAAAGCTAGGGCAGGGGTTCATCAAGACCGTCCACGGCATCGGCTACACTGTGCCCAGGGATTGAGCTGGGTGAAGCCATGGTATTCCAATCTGCCTTATCGGCTGTTTCATCCTCCATTCGTGCTTTTGCAAGACACTGCCTTGGGAGCCTTAAGGCAAGGCTTCTACTCTACTGCCTTGCGCTTACTCTTATGCTCTCGCTTGCTGCCGTCATCGCCGCCGCACTTCACCTTCGCCACGAGACCTCCAAGTACTTCGATACTGTGCAGCTCTCCTTTGCAAGGCAACTTGCCGCTTGGGATACTGACGAGGCCAGCACGGCCTTCAGCCAAAATCTCCCAGACATCAAAAAATCCCGTCGAAACGGCCACTACGACGGCGATGCGCTCTCATTTGCAGTGTTTTCAAAAGATGGCTCGCTTTTGTTGTCTGACGGGCGTAAGGGCAGGCGGATCGTCTTTGAGGACAAGGGCTCCGGTTTTCACGACGTTGCTCTGCGCGGTGATGATGACAAGTGGCGGATCCTATGGATGGATTCAGTAGACGGCAGTCGGCGCATCGCAGTGGCTCAGGAGCTCGAGTTTCGATCTGATCTCATCTTTGAGATCCTGCAAAGCCAGCTTCTGATACTCGCTGCCTTCGCCATAGTTCTCTGCGCCGGTCTGTTTATCGTAATAACGCGCGCTTTGAGTCCTCTTGGCGATCTAAAGGCGGAGCTCTCATCAAGACGCCCTGGGGACGAAAAGCCACTTGGGACGCAAGGGCTGCCATCGGAGATCCGTCCGCTTGCCAACGAGCTCAACTCATTCTTTAAAAAGAGTGGTGCAATGATGCGCCGCGAGCGCTCCTTTGTCTCGGACGCGGCCCATGAGCTACGCACCCCGCTTGCAGGTCTCATGCTCCAGTCGCGCGTTGCTGCAGATCCATCATGCGGGCAGGATGATCGCAAGGAGGCGCTTCTGGCCATTGTCACCGGTGCCAGGCGTTGCTCGACCCTGGTGCGTCAGCTGCTCACGCTGTCAAGGCTTGACGATTTATACAGCCGCTCCCGCTCAAGCGACGCTATCCCCGGAATGTCACGGGGGGCAGTCTGTTTTAAAAAACTCGTGGAAAAGGCTCTCTCCGAGTCTATGGAAGCCATCGAGAAAAAGAAGCTTAAGGTCGAATCCTCCTTCACAGACGGCGGACTTGCCATCGATGACGGATACCCAGAGATGGCCTTCGTGCTGGCTCGTAACCTCATCGAGAACGCTTGCCGTTACAGCCTGCCTGAAAGCCGGATCAGAATCTTCTCGGATAAGAAAAGCCTGATGGTTGAGAACGCCTGCCGCCACTACGATAAGACCGACCGCGCACGTATTGGCGAGCGTTTCTTCAGGCCTGCCGGACAGCAGGAGGACGGCAGCGGACTTGGTCTATCTATAGCTAGCGCTGCGGCCGCTATCCACCATCTTGGCTTTGAAATAAAGGTCGATGACAGCGCTTTGCCCGATCAGGCTGTCTTCCGAGCACGTGTAAGCAGGATTTAATCTGGCTATTGGCAGACTGCGACCTGATGTGCAGAGCCGCTTTTCCTCAAAAAAAATCGGTTCTTCCGACTTTCTGTTGAAAAGATCCTTTTAACCATACTTTATTGATCTTTTTTAATTTATAGTCGGTCTTCCTCTGAATGCCGACTGTATTCTCAGAAAGAAGTAATCAGTATCCCTGTATCCGTAGGCTACCCGCTTGAGTACCTTGATCTTGTTGTTGATCCCTTCAAGCACGCTGGTTCTGAGCTTATAGAGTCCTGAGTTTGTTATCCCATAACGATATCGCCGGTTCTGGTTTGCGGCGAAAGAAGTGATCTCCTTAACATCAGAGGACATGGCTGTCTCAAAGCACTTATCCTAGTGCTTTTCAGCCCCTTTTTGGGAGTCTGCCTTAAAGACATCAGGCAATAGCGCCTTTAGAAGAAACCTTGAGTTCTTCAGGACTCCGGCGGCTTGGGTTAAAAATATCACAAGGAAGGGAAAAGCCACCAAAGAGACGAAAGAAGATGATTTTTTGGTGAGCCTGGCACAAAAAAACTATCGCACCGTTGAAGCGGCACGATAAAGATGATTGTTTTTAAGGCTTGGCGCGAAATGTCCGCTATTGATCAGCGGGAACGGAAAGTTATGCGGCCTTTGGTCAAGTCGTATGGGGTTATCTGTACGGTAACCTTGTCACCGGTGAGGATCCTGATGTAATTCTTGCGCATCTTGCCGGAGATATGAGCCATAACAATGTGACCATTTTCCAGTTGCACTCTGAACATGGTGTTGGGCAGGGTTTCGAGCACAACGCCCTGCATCTCAATGCTTTCTTCTTTAGCCATATTAAATACTATAAAAAGGCCGACAGGCCTGAAAAAACCTTTGGCATTATACATCAAAGAAAAAGCAGATCATCCATGAGAAAGACCGTCATTGGCTCTATTTGGCATAAGCGCGCAAAACTACTAACATTATGGGAGTTGGGTATGCAGAATATGCTCTTGGATTGAGAGATCTTAAAAATATTGGCGCATGATATGTCAAAACAGAAGCGCGATAACAATTAACAATCTTCTTTGAAAATTGACGCGTCAGTGCGTCATTGGAATAGAAACACACGGAGTAATAAATGTCATTGAGCAAAGTCGTAATAACGGGTTTAGGCATTCTCTCGCCGATCGGAATCGGAGCGGAGGCCGTTACCGACTCACTCAGAAAGGGCCGCTCTGGCATAAGCTTTTGTCAGCAATACGCCGATAAAGGCATGCGCTCACAGGTTGCCGCTCTGGTTCCCGCTATAGATTTCAAGGAATTTATTGACAGAAAAATGCTGCGCTTCATGGGGCGCGCCGCCGCGTTCGGCGCGATCGCCATGCAGCAGGCTATAGCCAGCGCGGCGCTGACACCTGAGGATATCTCAAATCCGCGTACCGGACTTATTATGGGATCAGGCGGTGGTGACACCTCCGCCATAGTTGAGGCCTCTGACACTCTGCGCGAGCGCGGCATACGCCGCGTGGGACCTTACTGTGTGCCAAAGGCCATGAGCTCTACGGTATCAGCCTGTCTTTCAACCGCATTTCATATTAAAGGATGCTCATTCTCGGTTACCTCCGCCTGCTCGACTTCAGTACACTGCATTGAAAAGGCCTGCGATGAGATCATGCTCGGTCGTCACGATGTGATGTTCGCCGGGGGCGCCGAGATGGGGGACTGGACCATTGCCTCGCTTTTTGACGGCATGGGCGCGCTGTCATCGCATTTTAATGACACCCCACAGAAAGCCTCGCGTCCGTATGACAAGCGCAGGGACGGATTTGTGATGGGAGAAGGCGGTGGCGTGCTCGTGCTTGAATCCCTTGAGCACGCGAAAAAACGCGGCGCCAATATCATCGCTGAAATAGCGGGCTTTGGCGCTACCTCGGATGGCTCTGATATGGTGGCTCCCTCAGGCGAGGGCGCGGTCAGGTGCATGAGGCAGGCTCTCGCGTCATGCGACAGCGAAATTGATTACATCAATACCCACGGAACATCAACTGTGATAGGCGATACGCGCGAACTTGAGGCCATACGCGAGGTATTTGGAAATAAGTCTCCGGCCATATCCTCAACCAAATCCATGACCGGTCACGCTCTAGGAGCCGCCGGCGTCAATGAGGTAATCTTCAGCCTTCTGATGATGCAGAATAATTTCATAGCCCCTTCAATCAATGTGGATGAGCCTGATGAGGCGGCGGCCGGTCTTGATATTGTCGCCAATACGGCGCGCGAGACAAAGGTTGACACCGTGCTGTCAAACAGCTTCGGCTTTGGCGGAACCAACGCTTCGATTATCGTGAGGAAGTACCGTGGGTGAGAGATCCGAAAGATTAGACCGCGCGGTCTCACATGCTTACGGGTTAAGCCGCAGTGTCTCGCAGAGGGTGATTAAGCGCGGCCAGGTAAGCGTGGATGGTCAGGTGATACCAGATCCCGCCTTTAAGGTAAAAGGCTCCTCCTCGCTCTCGCTTGACGGTGATGAGGTCGGCGTAACTGAGGCCTTTACAGCCCGAGTTTACATGCTAAACAAGCCTGAGGGCTACGTGAGCGCCGACAAAGACCGGAATCTGCCTACGGTAAAGGGATTTTTCTCACAAGAGGTAAAAAGCGACGATCTGCACTGTGTGGGCAGGCTTGACGCTGATACCACGGGGCTTTTGCTTGTAACTGACGATGGCGATCTTAACCACAGGCTTACAAGTCCTAAGAGCGGGGTTATTAAAGTCTATGAGGCTCTGACACGCGATCCTATAGAAAGCTCGTATGTGAAGGCTTTCGCCTCAGGGCTTAAGCATCCTGATGAGCATACGCGCTACCGCCCGGCCTTTTTGTCGGTTACAGGTGAAAAAAGCGCGCTGGTTTACGTAACTGAAGGGCGTTTTCATGAGGTGAAAAGACTTTTTGAGTGTGTGGAAAACGAGGTTACTCAGCTGCGCCGTGTCGCCATTGGAGCGCTGAGACTTGATGATAACCTTGATGAAGGTGAGTACCGCCTGCTCTATGACGATGAAATAGAGCTTCTGTTCAAAAAACCTGAAGGATATACGGATCCGGCGCAAAATAACTGATATTGGCGTTCACGAAGGGACGGCAACGCGTGGGCTTTGCCGTTCTGGCTTTTTCAAGGCAGGGTGTCAGGTGACATATTTGAAAAGGACAGCAGCAAAGAGCACTGGCGGAACTGTCCTATAAGCTCGAGCATCATCATTCTGGTACTTCCTCCCGCCTCTGATGAATTCTTTTGCGAAAACTGGGAGGTCGCCGCGTCATCAAGCTGTGAAATAAATTCCGTAAGAGATCTGTCAAATGATTTGTCGACATTATCTCCACGGTATGAGAAGGCGTGCAACGCGTATTCCAGGGTCATCTGGCAGGATAGTGAGAGTCTGCTGACGCACATAAGTTTTTTCTCTGGCAGAGGATCCTGGGATCGTAACAGCAGCGCCTTCTTTTCAATTGAGGACAATAGACCAGAGAGTTGCGAGAGTCTGGCGCAGGTAAGGGTACACAGAGCGGAGCGGTGCCGTTGCTGTGGGCTGTCACAGCTTATCCCTGAAAGATAGGCGCTGATTTTAGGCACGAGTATTTTTACACGGTTGCGTAAATTCTGGCTTTCCTCGCCCTCAGGTGCCCTGCCATAGGTTTCTGATTTGATATTTTTTAAAATTTTCAGAACACAATCGCCAACGCGCAGGATCTCGCGCGTAGCGTCAGAAAGCGCCAGATCTGGATCTATATAAGCAGAGCGGTCAAGATGTTTTGGCAGATCAGGTGAAGGCTCACTGACCGCGTCCGGGATCAGATAGTAGAGTACTTTTGAGAATAACTTAACAAATGGCAGCATCACCGCGCATACGCAGAGATTAAATCCCACATGAAACCAGATCACAAACTCCGAAAGCGGAGCGGCGCGCTGCTGAAGCTTCACAATAAGCGGCATCAGAAGCAGAGCCAGCGCGGCGATTATGATCCTAAAAAGCGTATTGCCGGTCATGACGCGCCTTGCCTCTGTACCCTGTCTTGAGGCTCCCAGAAGCTCGAGCACGCAAGAGCCGATGTTCGCGCCTAAGACCAGGGCTAGCGAGCAATCAGGCGTGATTGCCCCGGTTGAGCACATCAGAGAGGTAAGCAGTACCGCGGCGAGACTTGACATGCAAAGCACCGCGATCCCCATCCCCATGATCACGGAAAAGGTTATCTGACCTGTAAGTGACTTCAGGAGCATCGCGGTTATGTCAGAGTCAAGCGCCGGTCGTGTGGTTGAAACTATAAGAGACAGAGAGAGCAGGATAAGCCCAAGCCCCGTCAGGATCCCTCCCGTATGCCGTACTCTGGGTCTTTCAGGGTACAGGAGAAAGCATATTGTGCCTGAGAGCATCAGAAGCGGGCAGACCATCGAGAGATCATAGGTCAGGAGTCTTGCCATTATGGCGGTGCCAAGATCAGCTCCCAGCATTATGGTCAGCGCTGCGCTAAGGGGCAGAAGTCTTTTTCTTAGAAATCCTGATACCAGAAAAGAGGTAGCGGTACTGCTCTGAAGAAGCATGGTGGTGAGGACACCGGTGACAAAGGCTTTTGGAGTTGAACCAACCGATTTGCCTATCACGCGGTTTATAGAGCTGCCAAAGAGCCTTAGCATGTATTTCTTGGTGAGGGCAACGGCAAAGGCTAAAAGCGCTATCGCGGAGAGCAATCCAAGGATCAGGTGCATTGTGAACCTCCTTGCCTGAAGATCGCATTAACTGTTAAAAGACGCAAGCGGGGCAAAGCCAGGCTTTGCCCCGTGTCGCGTTTTCAGAGCCGTTTGTCAGTCAGTTCTTCCAGACCCCGAAGTGCTCCATGGAGAACTCAACGCGCTCAGGCACGGAAAGCCTCTGACGTTTGGTCAGAGCCTCAATGAGTCTTAAGCGTGGCAAAAGCCCCGCGTTATTGCAGATCTGTATGGCAAGCCCCGGGCGGGCATTGAGCTCGAGTAGCATCGGTCCCTTGTCGCGGTCAAGCACGATGTCAGTTCCTATATAACCAAGTCCTGACATTTCATAGCAGGAGGCCGCGAGCTCCAGAACCTGACGCCAGTGGGGGACTGTAAGCTCTGAAAGCCTGCGGTCTGTATCAGGGTGAAATTCTATAGGCTCATTGAACTGAACGGCGCGCACGGCTCTTCCGGTGCGTATGCATATCCCGACACCTACAGCGCCCTGATGCAGGTTGGCCTTACCGTCAGATGCGCTGGTTGAAAGGCGCATCATGCACATGATGGGAAAACCCTGAAACACAATGACACGTGTGTCAGGCACTCCGTCATAGCTGAAGCCTGAAAACACATTGTCAAAGTGAATAAGCTCTTCTATGAGCGCGAAATCCTGACGTCCGCCAAGAGAGAACAGCCCCGCGAGGATATTTGTAAGGTGGCGTCTTAAATCGTGATTGTTGATCTCCTCGCCAGAGGACTTTATGAAATGGCCGTTCTGGGCGTTGCGGTCTTTTATGACCAGAATGCCTTTACCGCCTGATCCCTGAGCAGGCTTGATACAGAACTCGTGGTTGTCGCCTATGATGTCCAGAACATTCTGAACGTCATGCTGGTTCTGCACTGTTCCTATGAGTTTGGTTGTGCTTACATGGTGCGAGAGGGCAATACGCTTGGTTAAAAGCTTATTGTCCACCAGAGGAAACAGATGGCGCTTGTTGTAACGTCCGATATAGCTGATATTACGGGTATTCATACCCATGATCCCGTCTTCAACCATGTCAACGGGATTAGCGTACCTGGTAATAAATCCAGGAAGCGGGATACGGAACATTACCTCTTGCCCCCGTTATCCTGATTGTCAGACTTTACCTGAGCGTGAGAGTCTGTCTCGTTTAATTTCCTCAGCTGCTCCTGGGCCTCTTTCTTCCACTTGCGGTAAACATTGTGAGGATCTCTTTTGAGTTCCTGACGTTCGCGCTTTAACTCGTCATGCTCCTCATACTGCTGATCTCCGTTGTGGAACTTGCGGATCTGGAGGGTCAGTGGTTTGAAACGCTTAAGCTCGGTAAGCCTGAAGCCGGTGTAATTGCCCATTACCAGAATGAGCGAGAGGATCACAAGTTGCAGCCCCAGGAAGTTTGAGGTCAGGTGCTGTACGGTGAGCGAGTTCATCGCGAGGTATCCGCAGACCGCCACGAAGATCGAACCGGCGCCCTGCTTTAATACCTCGTGATAGCCCTCTTCCTCCCAGACAATCGACATGCGCTCGATGGTCCATGAAAGAATGATCATAGGGAAGAACGTGACCTTAAGACCTTCGGTAAGACCGAATTTGTAGGAGAACACCGAGACTGATCCGATTATGCAGATGACGACGATGATCACCGCCGAGATCCTAGCTATCAGAAGCAGGTTCAGGTGGGAGAGCCAGGATCTG
This sequence comes from Succinatimonas hippei, assembly GCA_004557545.1. Classification (GTDB taxonomy): domain Bacteria; phylum Pseudomonadota; class Gammaproteobacteria; order Enterobacterales; family Succinivibrionaceae; genus Succinivibrio; species Succinivibrio hippei_A. The sequence continues at coordinate 29,102 of SFGV01000004.1, read as the reverse complement.
ACGACCAGACCCACGCCGATGATCGCGATGAAGCCTATAAGACCTACCACCAGATCGGTCTCCAAAAAGGCCATGGCGATCAGCACCGGCATGAAGGTGCCGGAGGTCTTGACTCCTACGATGATGCGCAAAAACACCACAATGAGAATTCCCACAGGAAGCAGCAGGAACATCTTGAACATAGCCTGCTCGTCAATCGGCAGTGACCCAATTGAAAGCGGAATGAACTCGGAGCCTGACGCGCGGTCTATTCCGGCCTTGAGCTGACCTGCGCGGATTGAGGAGATGCGGTGATGCATCATGGTAAAGCTTACGCGGGCGGACTGACCGTCCTTGGTTCTTGCGGCCTGGGCGCCTGTGATATTCAAAAGCGGATTGCCGTTGTCAGTCCAGATGACCTCGCGGGATTTGCCTGATTTGAGTCCTGAAATACCGGTCTTCGGGTCGAAAATCTGATATTTGTTGCCCGAGAAAACCGCGACACGGGACTGCAACGGACGATGGCGACGGTAGTTTTCAAGCTGGACTACGCCAATCTCGCGCGCGTGGATTTTCGCCGACTGCAGGATCCTCACCACAAGATTTGAAAGTGAATAGTGGTTTAACAGCAGTGAATGAGATTCTGAGGGCTTTTGCAGCTCACGTATCACCTGAGAGGCAAATGAGAACGGGTCAGCCGAGCGCTCCTGAGCGAGATCTGCTATCTCCCGGATCGCGGTGTTGTAAGGCTCAGGTTCTACGGTCTCACTGATGGCCGGCACCCTCATTGAAGACTGGGTGGCGTTCTCATCCAAAAGAAAGTCGGCGCGGTAATAAAGCACCTGCGGGCCTGAGACCTGACGCTTGGTCCACTCCACATAGTTGCTGCCGTTGCGGTTGACGTAATCAACGCCATAGCCTAAAGAAGACGTAGCCTGTTTGACCTGAACCAGTCCAGGCTGTACGGCGGGCAGGGCAAAGCGTACGTCAACCGGGCTGTTGCCGGCCGGCATAAACTCTATTTTCGCCTCAACGTTCCACAGATCACGGGCCTGACCGGGCAGCCATGGCACCTCATAGTTTATGTGCTGATAGAACATCATAAGTAAACCTGCCACAAACAATATGGCGGTTACAAAATAGAATACTCCACGCGATACCATGTATTATTTGTCCTCAGCTTTGGTGTTCTGGGTTTTGTCGTCGTTCTCAGCGCTGTTTTCGGTGTCCTTGGCTTCATCGGACTCAGAGGTGCTGACAGTTCCTTCCGAGCTTGCCGCGGCGTCAGGAGGAAGGCTTACGCCGGCGTCTTTGAGACGCTGCATGTATTCATCCTTAAGGGTCTTCTGAGTGACCTCAGGCAGAGCCTTTGTAGAGTCTGTGCCGAGGTTTGAGCCGTAGCTGTCGTCAGGGTGGGCTACCTGACCGCCCTGAGCCATGCTCATGCGCTCATCGTATTCCTTATTGACGTTCTCGCCGTTTTTCTTAAGCAGGGTATAGAGGTCACGGTTGATGATGAGAAGCCCGTCAGGATCCGCGCGCTTTTGTATATAGTTGCGCGACACATCGACAGAGGCGATATCCGTAAGCAGTGAGCGGCCAAGCAGCATCGGAAAATCCATGTGCGACCTGTCCATAAGGTTGAACTCGGTATACACGGAATAATCGGCTATCTTGATGTTAAGTCCGACTACTAGACGGTAGCTGAATTCAGAGGATGATGACTGCCGTACCCTGGTCACGCGGATGAAAGGAGCCTCGACATCTATAGAACGGTCATTGAACTCTATCGTAAAGCGGACTTTCTTTACTCCATCGCTTTCAAAACGCGAGATGTTGGTGGCCGCGATGGATGAAACGGTGGCACCGGTGTCAACGCGGGCTGCGAGAGTAGCGTCCGCCTCCTGAACGTAGACATACTCCTCGCTGCCAAAGAGCATTTTGCCGTCAGGAGTCTCGATATCGTAGTTACGCGGCTCACCTACCGCCTTTAAGATTTCCTTGGCCGACTGGCTGACACCGTTGGGGTTATCGCCTGAATCGGCCTTTATGAGCGCCTGATTGGTATCCCACAGAGCCTGATTTTGCCGGCGCAGCGCTTTAATTTCATTTAAAAGCTGCCGGTTCATGGCCGCGTTTTCGCGGTTTGAAGCGGCCACATCGGAGGTGAGCCTGCTTATATCCGCGTGCTGGGCACGAAGCTCCTCATTTATGCTGTCCATAGTGCCTTTTACTGAAAGCAGTTTGTCGCCTACGTCAGTTGTGGCTGACTGAGCGGATGCGGCGGCAAATAGGATTACCGCGGCGATGGTTGTGCGTGCGCAAAGCATTCTGTTAAGTCCGTCAAAAATTTCCCAAAGGATAGCACGAAAAAACGAAGCCAGTTAAGAAAAAATTATTTGATAATCAAGCATAAATCCGGATATACCATCAACTCTGTTTTCATCTGATGGCAATACAAAGTTTTTTTACAGCCATTTTTGTCCAGAATACTGTAAAAAACGCGCTCTAACAGATAAAACGAAGTCTGAGGCGTTTTCGGACAGGGCGTAAGGAAAGTTTTGAACTCCAAGGCTTGCAATCGGCGGCGCATCTATTCAAAATAACACCCAAATGGAGCAGACTTTTGGATTTCAACATTTTTTAGCGGAATCTTTTATGCGAAAACTATCAATTCTGGCTGTCGCGGTTACACTTGGCGCAATGAGCGCCGGCGCAGTCGCGTCAGGCTTCTGGCTCTCTCCTATATATTCTTCAACCTCATCTGCTGACGCCGGCGGGTTTAATGGTGATGTAAAAACCACTTCCTACGGTATACAGGGCGGATATGATTTCTTTACATTAGGATATAAAGTCACAGACTACGATTTTGACCGTAATGACTGGCTGGGAAAGCTTCATCTGCTTTACGCCGATATACACCATGATGGCGGTTTTTCTGACGGCTTTGGCTATTTTGTGGGTCTGGGCGGATCTTTTGGCTGGGAAGATGATTTCCACGCCTCTGAAAGCTATACCCTCCGTCCGCGTGTCGGTTTGTCCTTTGATTTTGGAAACGGTTTTGGCGCGATGCTTGGGCTTAAAGCCAACTTCAATGAGGCTGATAACCGCTTCGCCCCGATAGCCGCTTTGAAATACCGCAGACTTGGCGATTACGGACTGTCTATGGTGTTAGGTTATCCTGATACCTCTCTTATGTACCGTTTTACCCAGTCTGTAGCTCTTGAAGGCGCGGCGTCGTTCTTTAACCAGGACGTCTACCAGCTCTCAGATGACAGCGCGTTTGCCCCCAAAGGATATTTCTATGAGGACAGCGTGAACGCGAATGTCGGCGTTGTGCTGACCCCGCTTGAGGCCTTAACCTTAAGAGCCGGCGTTGACGCGAGCTTCAGCCGTGACTTCAAGCTGTATAACCATGATGGTGATGAGATCCGTACCATAAGTGCCGATCCTTCATATGGCTTTTACTTAAACGGAGCGCTCAGCTTCTGATTTAAAACTCTGACGTTAATAAATCTATAAAGTCAGGAAAGCTTGGGATTGTACGCGGGCGGCATTGGCCGCCCGCTGTGTTCTGGGAGATTAAAATGCAACAGGTTCACGCGCAAAGCAAGATCCTGGACGTTGAACTTAAAAGTCCGCGAATTGATCTTATAGAAGGGGTTACCTTCTCACAGGTCAGCGTTCACAGCTACCCGAATGTCGATCTTAAGATGGACATATTAAAGCCGCGTCTTGGAAAACTTCTCCCTGTGGTTGTATTCGTAACAGGTGGCGGTTTTATTACCTGCAACCGTTCATCGCATCTTGAGATAAGAATGCGGCTTGCTCAGGAAGGGTATTTTGTCGCGTCAGTCGAGTACCGCTTCGCGCCTCAGGCAAATCTGCCGGCGCCGATAATCGATGTAAAGTCAGCCATCAGATATTTAAGAAAGAACGCCATGCGTTTTGGCATAAGGCAGGATCGCATCGGGATCATGGGAACCTCCGCGGGCGGTTATCTTTCGGCTTTTGCCGGAGTTACCGGCTACAGCGGACGCTTTGACGCCGGCGAGAACATGGATGTAAAAAGTAATGTCTCCTGCGTGGTGGATATATACGGAGTTACGGATCTATCGCGTATGGCCGAAGGCTTTGGCGCGCAAAAAGAGCAGGAGTACTCATCACCCTCAGCCTGTCAGGCGCTCTGGCTTAACGGGTGCACCATCTGCGGAGGAGTAGACGCGAGCGTGTTGGATCGTCCTCAGGAGGTCGCTATTTATAACCCCGCGAATTATGTTGACGAGCATACCCCGCCTTTCCTGTTGTTCCATGGAACCAATGACACTCTGGTCTCTGAAATCGAGACTGACATTATGTTTCAGGCCTTAAGAGATCATGGAATAGAGTCCGAGCGTTATCTGGTTAAAGGGGCAGGGCACGGAGGCCCGTACTGGGTTCAGAAAGAGGTTCAGGATGTAATGGTGCAATTCCTGGATCGCCATCTAAAAGTCTGATTTTAAAAGCCGCTGAATCCCTCACAGCGGCTTTCTCAAAACCTTCTTTCCTTTAATACCGAATCCTAATTCATTATTTTTAAAAGTCTTATTTCCAAAAATATGACTTGCATTGCATTTTTGGTTAGCCTAAACTGACAGGTGTTAGATAGAGCTAACCAATTATTTCTGACTTTAGTTAACCATCTGATAACAACCATAATTTATATTCAGTCCGGATTTTATAAATGAAGACATTAGACAGCTTGAACAAAGGTGAGAGCGCCGAAGTCGTATCCGTCCATGGTGAAGGTACTTCACTCAGACGGCGCCTTCTTGATATGGGTATTACCCCCAAGACCAAAGTTACCATGGTGAGATTCGCGCCGCTGGGCGACCCTATTGAACTCAACGTTCGCGGCTATTCGCTGACTGTCCGTAAAAGCGACGCGAAACTTGTAGAGGTGCAGTGATGACTGAGAAAACTATCGCCTTAATCGGTAATCAGAACTGCGGCAAGACCACACTGTTCAACGCGCTTACCGGAGCAAACCAGTACGTTGGCAACTGGCCTGGCGTAACCGTGGATCAGGTTATTGGCAAAATTTCAAAACGCGACTGGGATGTGGTTGATCTTCCGGGTCTCTACTCACTCTCCCCGTATTCAGCCGAAGAAATCGTCTCAAGAAATTTCCTTCTGTCCAATGATTATGACGTGGTGCTCAATGTAGTTGACGCCACTCACCTTGAGCGCTCGCTTTCGCTTACCCTCGAGATCCTGCCTATGGGCAGACCCATGGTCATCGCCCTGAATATGACCGATCTTTTAAAGGAAAAAGGCATAAGCATCGATGCCGGCAAGCTCTCCGAAAAACTTGGAGTAACGGTTGTGCCGATCTCAGCCTCAAATGGTCATGGATTAGAGCAGTTGCTAGACGCTATCGATAAAGCCAAGGCTTCTGACAAGGTCACTTCCGTATATCCTCAGGCCGTGGTTGACATGCTCTCTGAGATTGGCGGTCTGCTTGGAGACAATACTAACAGCGCCGAGAAAACCTTTATCGCGACTTCACTGTTGCAGCAGGACAAGGTTTATCTTGAGGAGTACCGCTCAAGCGAGAAGATCTTAACTGAGGTTGTACGCGACCGCGCCACTATCGAGCGCAAGTACGGAACTGACGCTGAGGCCTATTTCCCTCAGGCCCGCTACAACTTTATTGACAAGATCATGCCGGAGATCTCCTCCAGAACCGGGAGCGGTGTCAAGACACAGATCTCAGCCAAGATTGACAATATAGTGACCAACAAGTGGCTGGCGCTGCCAATTTTCGCAGCAATCATCTATGTCATTTACTACCTCGCGGTTACTACCGTGGGAACCGCCGCTACTGATTACGCCAACGATGTTGTCTTCGGTGAATGGTGCACGGACGGTGCCAACTGGCTGCTTGATCAGGCTCTGGCTCCCGACTGGCTGCGCTCACTGGTGGTTGACGGCATTATAGGCGGTGTCGGCGCGGTTCTGGGCTTTGTTCCCCAGATGATCGTTCTGTTCTTCCTGCTTTCGATAGTAGAGCAGTGCGGATACATGACGCGCGTGGCGTTTGTTCTGGACAGGATCTTCAGACGTTTTGGTCTCTCAGGACGCAGCTTTATTCCTATTCTGATCGCCACCGGTTGCGCGGTTCCGGCTCTTATGTCCACCAAGAGCATCGACAACGTCAACGAGCAGAGGATCACGCTTATCACGACCTCCTTCCTGCCATGCTCGGCTAAGCTCCCGATCATGACCATGATCTTCTTGTCATTCTTCCCAGAGCAGACCTGGATCGCTCCGGCGGTCTATCTGCTTGGCATCTTCTCAATCGCCGTGACCGGTATCATCTTAAAGAAGAGCTCGGCCTTTAAGGAGGATGTAAGCCCGTTCGTGATGGAGCTGCCTGACTATCATCTGCCACGCGCCCTGAACGTTGTAAGAACAACCTATGAGCGTTGCAAGGCCTTCATCATCAAGGCCGGTACCATAATCTTCGGCACCGTAGTGGTCATCTGGTTCTTCTCGAACTTTAACTTCACCAGTGAAGGCTTCAGGATGGTTGACGTATCAGAGTCAATGCTCTCATCCTTCGGCAGCCTGATAGCCTTTATATTTGTGCCGCTTGGCTTTGGTTTCTGGCAGGCCGCGGTTGCGGTCATCACAGGACTTCTGGCAAAAGAGAATGTTGTCGGCACCATGGCGGTACTGCTTGGGCTTGCCTCAGATGTAGCTGAAGATGATCAGGGGCTTAGCGCCGCTCTTCAGGGCGTATTCCCGACTTCAGTTGCAGCGTTCGCCTTCCTGGCTTTCAACCTCTGGTCAACCCCCTGCGTCGCCGCGCTAGGCGCGATGAAGCGGCAGTTCGGCTCTGGCAGATGGTTCGGCTTCTCGGTATGCTACATGCTCTGCTACGCGTACTGCCTCTCACTGGTTATTTATCAGATTGGCGGTCTTATTCTGGGACAGGTTCCGTTCGGACCTTTCACCGTGGTTGCCTTTATTGTTCTGGCGGTTTTCCTCTACCTCCTCTTCAGAAAGGACAGCGGCAAAAAAAGCTCATTACGTATTGCCGCGAGAACTTCTAATTAAAGAGGATTGAAATCAGACTAAAACCCGGAGCTGATCCGGGTTTTTTGGTCTTGGAAATCTGAAAATCACACTGGAGGCTTGCGGCAGTGCAATGGATTTATGCTTTTTAAGAGTTCATAAGGGATCTTCTGGAGCGATTGCCGGTTGCTTACCATTTTTTTATGTGCTTTTTATGTGAATTTATTTCATAAAGAATTAGCAACAGGGAAATCACTGAATGCGATTTGAGATGAAACTGTACTTCTTTTACCAAAAACACATAAAAAAAGACCCTGACCAAATGATGATCAGGGCTAATTATCTGCTTTGGAGTTTGAGGAATCTCACTGATGAGAACCCCGCTACTAACCATCAGAACACAACGTTAAGATGATGGTTGTATGTTACATAAAACTTACGTTTTCATCAAGAAAATTTTTTACATTTTTGACGTTTGTGATCTATATCACAAAATAAAAGGATTTTTACATCGCTTAGTCAATGATTTAAAAAGCCCGCTCCAATTGCTAGAATGGTTTTAAATTTAATAAAGACGGTTAATCCGTCGTATCAGGGGATAAAAATGGCTCACATACGTCTTGCCGTGGTACAGGATGCCTCGGCGCTTCTTGAAATCATGAAGCAGTACATCGAGACCCCAATTACTCTGGAATACGAGATCCCGAGTGTCGCGGATAAGGAAACTCAGATCCTCGCGTATTCTCATGACTATCCGTTTATAGTCATAGAGGACAGTTCAGAGGTTGTGGGGTACGCTTTCGCGCGTGGCGATCTTGCCCAGCCCGGTCTTTCATGGAACGCTGAGCTCAGAGCGTTCATCAGGCTCAACCGCCGCGGGAATCACTACGGCACCTTTGCCATGAATGTGCTTATGGATATCTTAAGACTTCAGAACGTGCGCAACGTCTACTCAAATGTCACCGAAGGCAATCCACGTTCTGAGTCTTTACACCGCAAGCTTGGTTTCAATAAATGCGGAGTACTGCACAAGACCGGTTACAAGAACGGAAGATGGCTGGACGTGATCCTGCTTGAAAAGCGTATCTGCGATGAAAACGCGGTAGAACGTCCGGCGCCTTTTGTTCCGTTCTCAAAATTGGATAAAACCAAGGTTCAGGAGATCATCGACAAGGCCAATAAAGAAATGGCCTGATTGTGCGTAATTCTGTTTGAGAGCCTGTGCCTTTCGCTTTTTAAGCTCTAAGGTGCAGGCCTTATCGAGATGCGGCGCAAAACCCCTGGCTTTAGACATGGGGAGTGTCAATTGTGTTAGCCGCGGTTTTATCTGATGAAGCTCTCCCGCGTTTAATTTTCAGCGGGAATAAAATAGCCTCATTGGGGTATGCCTTTTTGTTAAGATCCACATGTTTCTTTTTTTGGGGGAGTTACCAGCCAAATGTTTAATCAGGCTAATTTATTAAGACAGGCGCAGGCTCTTCAGGAGCGCATGCAGAAAGCTCAGGAAGAAGTCGCCAACCTGGAAATCACTGGTGAATCCGGGGCCGGCATGGTTAAAGTCACAATGACCGGAAACCGTGAGGTCAAGCGCGTGAGCATTGATGACTCGGTTATGGGCGAGGATAAGGATGTATTAGAGGATCTTATCGCCGCGGCCTTTAACGATGCCGGACGCAGGGTTGAGGAGAAATCCAAGGAACTGCTTGGCGCGGTAACCGCTGGAATACCCCTTCCTCCTGGCATGAAGCTTCCATTCTGATGTCATCGAGCAGACTTCTTGATCGTCTGATAGAGGCGCTGCAGGCAATGCCCGGGATAGGGCCTGTCAGCGCCTCAAGGATCGCTTTTAACCTTCTGGATCGCAAACGCGATGATGCTTTGCGCATTTCATCTGTCTTAAAAGAGGCAGCGGAGCATATAGCGCTTTGTCCTGATTGCAGGAACTATTGTGACGCGGAGGGTGAAAAGTGTTCCATCTGCTCTGACTTCCATCGACGTGACAGCGGGATGCTGTGTGTGGTGGAAAGCCCCATGGATGTGGAGGCCTTTGAGCAGTCGGGGGCGTTTCACGGAACCTACTTTGTACTGCACGGACATCTCTCTCCTATTGATGGTATAGGTCCTGAGGAGCTTGGGCTTGAGAGTCTCGGAAAACGTCTTGATGAAGGCAGAGTAAAGGAGATGATCCTTGCCTTGGGGCAGTCCGCTGAAGGCGAGGCTACAAAGCAGTATCTTGCCGCGATGGCCAGACGCCGCGGGATCACTGTATCCGGGATCGCTACCGGGATCCCAATGGGCGGTGATATCCAGAGTGTTGACGGTCTGACCCTTACAACATCGCTGGAGTATCGCAGGCGCATAGGCTGACCTGATGACACGGCTGTTTTGAAAACTTTTTAATGTTTCCATCTAACAGGGCACAGCGCGTTGCGCTGGTGCCCTGAGCAAATTACCAAATTTCCCCACCGCTTCGCGATACCTGATTTGTCCTCTTGAAAATAAGCATACAAGTCCCCATATAGGCATAAGACAATTTATTAGTAGATTTGACTGGAGATTTTTATTTCAAATGACCGCTACCGTTCATGGTTTCCAGACCCAGGTTGCCAAGCTTCTTGATCTGCTTGCCAACTCGCTTTACTCAAACAAAGAAGTTTTCCTGCGTGAGCTTATCTCAAACGCCTCGGACGCCATAGACAAGCTTCATTTCATGTCGCTGACCAATCAGGATCTTGTAAAAGACGATCCGGTATTCCACATCAGGATCCGCGCTGACAAGGATGCCGGAACCCTTACTATTTCTGATAATGGTCTTGGCATGACACTCGATGAGGCCAACAGCCATCTTGGCACCATCGCCGAGTCAGGCACTGAAGAATTCATGAAAAAACTGACCGGCGACGCTGCCCGTGACTCGCAGCTTATCGGCCAGTTTGGCGTAGGTTTCTATTCATCATTCATTGTCGCGGATCGTGTGACCGTACTCTCACGCAGCGTTAATGCCAAAGAGAATGAGGGGGTGCGCTGGGAATCAACCGGAAGCGGAACATTTGAGTCCGAGAATATCGAGCGTAAGCAGCGCGGAACTGATGTGATCCTGCACCTTAAGGATTCATGCAAGGAATTCCTCGAGGAGTGGACCTTACGCGAGGCTATAACCAAATACTCTGATCACATCTCAGTTCCCGTTGAGCTCTGGGCCGAGAAATTTGACGCCCCGGAAAAGAAAGAAGGTGAGGACAAGGAGAGCAAGCCTAAGTCCCACTTTGAATGGGAACAGGTCAACGACGCCAAGGCGCTGTGGACCCGCAATCCAAAAGAAGTTAAGGATGATGAGTACAAGGAGTTTTACAAACACCTGACTCATGATTATCAGGATCCGCTGTGCTGGGCGCACAACAAGGTTGAAGGCAGTCTTGAATACACCTCGCTTCTGTACATTCCCAAGACCGCTCCGTGGGATCTGTATACCCGTCAGAACCAGCACGGGCTTAAGCTTTTCGTGCAGCGCGTATTCATAATGGACAAGGCGGAGGCTTTCCTTCCTACATATCTGCGCTTTGTCTCAGGTCTTGTTGACACAAACGCTCTGCCTCTGAATATTTCCCGTGAGCTTCTGCAGGAGAGCGCGGTAACCCGCAAGCTCAAGAAGGCTCTGACCAAGCGCGCTCTTCAGATGATCGGCAAGCTCGCATCTGACAAGGATAAATACGCCGAGTTCTGGGGACAGTTTGGCAACTGCCTCAAAGAGGGGCCTGTTGAGGATTATGACAACCGTGATGAGGTATTAAAGCTCCTGCGCTTTGCCTCAACCAAGGACGGCACCAGCGCCCAGAGTGTCTCGCTTGATGATTATATCGGCCGTATGGTCAAAGGACAGGACAAGATCTACTACCTGACAGCGGACAGCTACGAGGCCGCCGCAAATTCGCCCTATATTGAAAACCTGAAGAAAAAAGGTATTGAAGTGCTGCTCATGTGGGAGCGCATTGATGAATGGCTGATGGGTAATATCTCAAGCTACAAGGACAAGGAATTTGTCTCTGCCTCAGCCTCTGATCTCAAGCTTTCGGACGAGCTTGGCGGAAAAGAGGAGAAGGAGCGCAAGGAAGCCTCTGCCAAAGAGAATAAAGATCTCATTGAGCGCTTTAAGAAAGCTCTTGGTGACAAGGTTAAGGGAGTTGAGGTATCAACCCGTCTTACCGACTCTCCTTCATGCGTTATAACTGATGGCAACCGCATGATGACCTCACAGATGAAGCGTCTGCTTGAGGCCTCAGGTCAGAAGCTCCCTGATGAGAAGTACACGCTTGAGATCAACCCTGATCATCCTCTGGTCAAAAAGGCGTACGCGGAGCCTGATGAAACCCGCTTTGAGAAATGGGCTGAGGTTATTTATGAACAGGCTCTGCTCTCAGATCAGGGCGGTCTTAAAGATCCGGCAAGTTTTGTTAAGAATTTAAACTCCCTGCTTTTGGGATAATCAGGGACAGGCTTTCAATATCGCGCTTGCGGTATTGAGCGGGATCTTAAAAGGGGATGGCGAAATAATCGCCATCCCCTTTTCGCGCGCGTTTGAAAAGCGTCGCGTCCAGACTATCCACCGTATTGATGTTCAGCCCAAATCGAATTTAGTCCTGATGATGCAACAGGTGTCCCATACGTTCTGCTTTGGTGTCCAGATAACCTTCGTTGTAACGGTTGCGCCCGTATTCAAGCGCCCGTCTTTCTGTAACAACTATCCCGTGTTTGGTAATTGAGTCGATCTTAGCTGGGTTGTTGGTCATAAGGATCACGTGATCAAAGCCCATAGCGCGCATCATGTGTCCGCACACGCCATAATGGCGCTCATCGGCGTCAAAGCCAAGGCGCAGATTGGCGTCTACGGTGTCAAGTCCGCCATCCTGAAGATGGTAGGCGCGGATCTTGTTGAAAAGGCCAATTCCGCGTCCTTCCTGACGCATATAAAGAAGTGCGCCGCGTCCTTCTGCGGCTATAGCACCAAGCGCGGCCGCCAGCTGGAAACCGCAGTCGCATCTTAGGGAACCGAACACGTCACCTGTAAGACATTCAGAATGAATGCGGCAAAGCACGCTTTTGCCGTCTGCGAGATCTCCCATAAATACCATGGCGTGATCCAGACGATCATCTTCACGGAAGATCGTAATCTTAAAGTTACCGTAGCGTGTGGGCAGATTGGCAATCGGCCCCTGAACTAGTCTTAAACTTTTATTTTTCTGTGTGGGTACGGAAGGCAATTTAAATATCCCGATCGTGGAAAGATCCGTCATGTGACGGAGCAGTCAGATTATAGACCGCAAAGGTCATGTCATCAAATCCGTATCACCCCGGTCTTTTATTCAGGTGGGAAAGAGACAGCGTTAAAGCGCTCATTAATTTTGATAAAACACAAGTGAATTAGTGCGGCATCTCACACTTAAGTTGCGCTTTTTAGAGCAAAGAGCCTATAGAATCAATAAAGGTTATGAATGGCTGATAGTTCCCTGATGAATGCAAGAGTGAATTTTTTTCTCGCGGTTATATTTGTCCTTTTGTCATGTCTGCGACCAGCGCTTTGCGATGATGAGATCACACAGGGCATTCTGAGCATAAAGCAGCCAATGCAGAGGGCGGAGCCGCGTAAGGAATATGTCGTGGGACTGACGAGAAACCACATACTTTTCTCTTCTTTTTCAGGTGTGTATGGAAAATATGATGGTTTTGCCGTGCGCGCGATGGACGCCATTTGCGATGAATTGCGGATCATCTGCAAGATTAAATATGTGCCATACAGTGATCTTGAGCATCTGATCATGAGTGGCGAGGTGGATTTTGCCGCGGGCTTTTATGTCAGCGGCCGGTACGGTATGAATCTGAAAAGGACTACGCCTCTTATAAAAGCCCGTCCGGTTTTAGTATCGCTTGACTCAAATATAGCCTTTGCCACGACAGATGAGCTTTCATCACTTAACATAGGCGTGCATTTCGCCACCGGAGAGTACAAGGCCCTGGAGGAAGCCAGGGAGATAAAAAAAATAGCCTATTACTCTGTATACGGCAACTATGATGATATGTTTGACGCCTTGAAAAAAGGCAAGGTTGACGCGTTGTTTCTTGATAACCTTACCGCTTACGGAATGATGGTTCAAAGCAGTGATGTCTTCTATATGGCGCCTGACAGACTTAAGTTTTACAAAAGCGGACAGTCGGATGAATTCACTATTCTGACGGCTGAAAACGGGCGGCTGTTGCAGATGCTCAATGGGGCTGTGTCTAAATTACGCAGAGCCGGAACATTTAGCAGTACGATGCTAAATTTCTTCCCCTTTTCCACCGAAGGACTGTAGGAACAATTCAGTATGAATGAAGAAGAACAGAGCGCGGACAAGCTGGTCAAAAACGCGCGGGAACGGAAAGCGCATTTACTGAAGGTTCAGACCTTTGTATTGCTGGTGTTTTCGCCAATGCTCGTTGTCATAGTGGGCGTGCTCTTCTTCTTTTACAATGAATTCCGCTCAATGGCTATAAGCTCAGAGCAGCTTACGTATGACGTGGTTCCGCAGATTTTTAACGCGCAGAAAGTATTCATCAATATAGATTCGCTTCGCTACCATCTTCAGACTATTCATACAACGGTAAGCAAGATCCCGGCGCGTACCGCTTTTGTCAGCGCGCAGAGCATACTTACTGAAATAGCGGATAACGAGAACAACGCTGACGATTCGGGCACGTCGGTGCTCATGCGTCAGCTGCAGACATTCTGGTACAGCCGCATCGCCCTCGAGAGCAGACAGAATGATCTTATAAACTCTTTGAATAGCATAACTTACTACGGGATCCTGATTGATGACGCTGTAGGTGAGAAAAGCGGTCCTTTTATCAAAGAATGGATGAGAGCTCTTTCTCTTGATCAGATTAAGCTTGACGGCTACAACACAGACGGAGTTGAGCGTATCAAAACGGCGGCGCGACGCAGACTCAGCGAATGCTCAAGTGTAAAGGCCAATACCAAAGCTTCTCACGAATGCTCGCTTTACTATCTTGAATACAATGAGCTGATAAAAAGGCTTGATGATTACGATCAGGCTTTAAACCGTTTTAACGTTCTATACGACACGATAAGGGAACACATCAACGAGCTGGTGGTAAAAAGCTCAACTGTTGAGACCCGCACCATCAATTCCCATCTGATGTCCATAGTAGAGGCGGCGAGGAATTCAGCCCCTCTGGTCTTTATTTCCCTTACAAGCCTGTTTGTGCTCATGGGAGCGTCGATTTTCCTGATCTACCGCTATGTAAGCTACCCATTAAACCAGATCAGTAGGGTTATAACCATTTTTAGGTCAAGAAAGCACCGCCCGCGTCATTTCCCAACCTCGAGTATCCGTGAGATCCACGCGATAAGCGGAGTTCTGCCCAAACTTTTTGACGATGTGTACAAGACCGAGGTTGAGGCGCGTGACACAAGCCGCAACTATCTCAATCTTCTGGATGTGTCAAATAAGGATGAGCTCACGGGAGTTGGTAACCGCAGAGCGCTTGACGCTTTTATAACAGGCATGAGACAGCGCACATCAGTTGATGTCGGAATGTGCGTGATGATGGTGGATATAGATCACTTTAAGGATTTTAATGACAGACGCGGACATCAGTATGGCGATTACGTTTTAAAGACCATCGCAAGCACTCTGGCCAAATCCCTCTCTGATCGCGAAGGTGACGTGGTATACCGATACGGCGGCGAGGAATTTGTAATTGTCGTAAATAATATCCAGCCTGAGCAGCGCGCATCCATAGGTCAGAGACTTTGTGATGAGGTAAGAAAGCTCGGGATAAAAAATCCCGCGAATGATACCGGCCTGCTTACGATTTCGGTGGGAGCTAGTCCTGTTACCGGGATAGACAAGGTTTACTCGGTTGAGAACTTAATCGACGAGGCCGACAAGGCAATGTATGAGGCTAAAAGAGGCGGACGAAACAGGGTAGTGGTCAGGGGAGACCAGTAGAAAATCAGGGACTCGGACATCAGTAACTTCTGGACGGCTATTCTCATTTTCATGTATAATCCCAAATTCACAGGATATTAAAATGAGTAAAGCAACAGTTATAGCAGTTGACGGTCCAGGCGGCGCGGGAAAGGGCGAACTTACCAGAAGACTGGCCTCTGAGTTAGGATTTAAGCTTCTGGATTCCGGCGCTATTTACAGAGTGCTCGCTTACGCGGCGCGCAAAGCCGGGCTGGCGCTTTTTGATGAGGATTCGCTTTGTCAGGAAGCGGCGGTTATGGATCTGTCATTTGAGCCTACCGAGAAGGGAGTGCATGTCCTTTTAGGCGGTCAGGACGTTTCATCGGCAATACGCACAGAGGAAGCCGGAGTTAACGCAAGCAAGGTCGCGCAGCTCCCGTCAGTCCGCAAGGCTCTCCTGCAGCGTCAGCGCGATTTCCGTCAGGAACCGGGACTGGTAGCTGACGGGCGTGATATGGGCACTGTGGTTTTCCCTGACGCGCAGGTCAAGATTTTTCTTGACGCCGCGGCGGAGGTCAGGGCTCAGCGCAGAGTAAAGCAGTTGCAGTCAGCGGGGAAGGAAGCTGATTTTGAGCTGATCCTCTCTGAGATTAAAGAGCGTGACGAACGTGACCGCAACCGTCTCATAGCGCCCTTAAAGCCCGCTGATGACGCTGTGGTGCTTGACTCATCAGAGCTTGGCATAGATGAAGTCTTTGCCAGGGCGATGGAAATCATCAAATCACGTATTTCCATCTGATATAGATTTTTCCGGGAAACCGGAAACAGCGGTGGCATGACGCCGCCGTAATTTTAGCAACACCCTCAGAGCATGATGCGAAAGGGAAATTTTGGATTTTTACCTTAATGGAATCATTTGCAGAACTTTTCGAAGAGTCCCTGAAGAACAACGTCGAGACCCGCCCGGGCTCAATGGTCAAGGGCAAGGTTGTCAAGATTGAGAACGGCTTCGTCATCGTTGACGCCGGTCTCAAGTCTGAGTCGGAGATCCCCGAGGAGCAGTTTAAGAACGCCCAGGGCGAGCTTGAGGTTAAGGTTGGCGATACCGTCGACGTAGCCCTCGAGTCTGTCGAGTCTGGCAACGGCGAGACCATTCTCTCCCGTGAGAAAGCCAAGCGTAACGAGGCCTGGAAACAGCTCGAAGACGCGTTCAACAACAAAGAGATCGTCAACGGCACCATCGACGGCAAGGTCAAGGGCGGCTTCACAGTTCAGCTCGGCGGTATCCGTGCCTTCCTCCCTGGCTCACTGGTCGATATCCGTCCTGTACGCGATACCACTCCGCTTGAGGGCAAGGAACTTCAGTTCAAGGTCATCAAGCTCGATCAGAAGCGCAATAACGTCGTGGTTTCACGCCGCGCCGTCATTGAGGCTGAGCATTCAACCGATCGCGAGAAGATCCTCTCAACTCTGGCTGAAGGTCAGGTTGTCAAGGGCATCGTCAAGAACCTCACTGATTACGGCGCGTTCGTTGATCTCGGCGGCGTAGACGGTCTGCTCCACATCACCGATATGGCATGGAAGCGCGTCAAGCACCCTTCAGAGATTGTTACCGTGGGTCAGGAGATCGAGGTCAAGGTTCTCAAGTTCGACCGCGAGCGTCAGCGTGTTTCCTTAGGTCTCAAGCAGCTTGGTGAGGATCCCTGGGCTGATGTCGCCGCTCGCTTCCCTGTCGGCACCATCCTTGAGGGCAAGGTCACCAATCTTACCGATTATGGCTGCTTTGTTGAGATTGCCGATGGCGTTGAAGGCCTCGTGCACGTCTCCGAGATGGATTGGACCAACAAGAACATCCATCCTTCCAAGGTTGTTTCTGTCGGTGATACCGTTAAGGTTAAGGTTCTTGATATCGATCAGGAGCGCCGTCGTATTTCCCTCGGTCTCAAGCAGTGCAAGCCTAATCCTTGGGTTGAGTTTGCCGAGAGCCACGCCAAGGGCGATCGCGTTACCGGTAAGGTCAAGAGCATTACCGATTTCGGTATCTTCATCGGTCTTGATGGCGGCATCGATGGTCTGGTTCATCTGTCAGACATTTCCTGGCAGCAGAACGGCGAAGACGCTGTCCGCAACTTCAAGAAAGGCGATGAGCTTACCGCTGTTGTCCTTCAGGTTGATCCGGATCGCGAGCGTATTTCCCTTGGTCTCAAGCAGATCGCCAATGATCCGTTTGCCGAGTATCTCGCCGAGCATCATAAGGGCAGCATCGTAACTGGTACTGTTACCGAGGTTGAGCCTCGCGGCGCTACCGTTCAGCTCGCCGACAACATCACCGGTTATATCCGCGCCTCTGACGTTTCACGTGACCGCGTTGACGATGTCACCACTGTTCTCAAGGTTGGCGATACCGTTGAGGCCAAGTTCATGAACGTTGACCGCAAGACTCACCAGATCTCTCTGTCCATCCGTGCTAAAGATGAGGCTGATGAGAAGGAAGCTCTTGAGACCGTCAACCAGCAGGCTAATCAGGAGCCGCAGACTACCGCTATGGCTGCTGCTTTCGCCGCTGCTGGCAAGAAGGAATAACCTTCAAAAACAAAAAGAGGAGGTCGCTGACCTCCTCCTTCCAGAAGTCCCGGGGAAATTCTTTCTCCGGGACTTTTTGTTTTTTGTGAGTTAAATTGCCAGCGCTCCTCGGATCACCGCGCCATGGGACGCGAGATTTTGAAATTTGACATCAGGTCTTGAGGCGATTAGTGATGCCAGATCTTCGCGGTATACCAGAAAATTACGCTGGGTATCCCTGAGTTGTCCGTCATTACACATAACCCTGATACGCCCGACCGTACCTGTCAGCGGATCATTTCCAATTTTTAGTCCGGCGTGAGAGTAGCCGTTGTCGTAGGCAAAGTCAGCTCCAAGCAGGGCAATTTCTGTCGCGCCAAGCGCGAGTGACAGTGACACAGCGGTAAGCGCTACAGAGCCGGAGCTGTATAAACTCATTGAGACCGGCAGTTCAGGTATAGCGGCAGACATGCTTTGTGTAGTCAGATAGTAGCGCGGTCCTTCAAAAGAACCCCAGAGCTTCTCAGGTGATGACACCGCGTATATTAGAGCGCTTTTTTTATAATATGACGGATCTTTCATATACATATCTCCGGCGCGTAAGGCGGCAAGATCATCGATATTTACTATAAAGTCCGGTATGAGATCCGTTTTCTCAAGATAAATAAGCGCGGTTTCAACGGCAATTACTTTTGCGCCCGGATGAGCGGAAAGCCAGCTTTTGAGTTTTGAAAAATCACTTTCAAGCGATGGCCCTGAGCAGAGCACAGCCGCGCTCTGACATTGCGGGAGGACATCCTGTGTAAGAGGTCTTTCAGAGCGCAGCGCGCTCAGATTGGCTCTGGCCCTTTTGAGCATCCGAGCCCCGATGCTGTTTTTGAAATTCTTTTTGGCATAATCCTCATCTAAGGCACAGCGTAGCGAGGTCTTAAGAGTATTGGCGTAATTCATTTCAAGCATAAGCTCAGTGAAACAGCAGCAGGAGTTTTGATGTATGGGATAGCTGTCACCTCCAAGCTCAAATGAAATTTTAGGATTGGTAAAAAGTCCGTCAAAGGCGTCAGTTTCACAAAGCTGACAAAAGAGTATGGGGCAGATCACGACCACATGTACAGTGTGACCAGACGATATAAGCCCGCATGCCATGCGCGCGCTATCCCCAAGCCCTGGTCCGTAAATCCAGATGTCTTTTTTAAAATCAATATTTTTTAACTGATACGAGGCTAGAGCCTGTCTGTCATAACGTGATGATAATTGCAGGCCATCACATAAAACCGAGGTCTCTCTTACTGTATCAGCCTTAAGGTCGTGTTTCTGGATCCCCGCTGATGCCTGACGAACCAGGTTTAAAATTTGTTCTTTGGAGTTTTTCTTTTCTTTAATGGGGCCGCTCATATGCGGATCTCCGTCAAAATTATTTGAATTATTTTGATTTTAGTATTTTTTCAATTAAAATTGTCACTATATGTGCCAGCCACCTGTTTAAGCATGGTGGATCAGGCACACGGATCCTGATTCAATATGGGGCAAAGGATCGGCAAAACAGCGTAAGCGCAGTGTGCAGAGTGATCCGGCGCCGCGCGATTGGATTAAAACCGCATTTTGGTTCAGAATGCATTAGCATGTTAAAAAGTGCGGATTATTTTTAGCATATGGAGCGCAACAATGACTCGGGCTGAACTTATCAACAATCTCGTTGGAAAATTCCCTTACACCAATCCTCGTGAGATCGACAACGCTGTAAGAGAGATCTTTGAAGTGATGATTGAGACTCTGGCCGCTGGTGACCGCATTGAGATCCGCGGTTTTGGAAGCTTTGAGATCAGAGTCAGAGAGCCCAGAATCGCCCACAATCCTAAAACCGGTGAGCAGGTCTCATTGGATCGCCGTCGTGTAGTCCATTTCAAGCCGGGTGTTGAGCTTCGCGCCAGAGTGGATAACCAGCAGCCCAAATCAGAATGATTTAAAGACTCTGTGACGCCGTTTTAACGGCGTCATGCACGTGACCTCAATGAGTTTTTTATGATTAAAGCTTGGATCTATGTCATAGTCCTGGTGCTTCTGATCTCAGTTGGTCTGGCGCTTGGTTCTGGTAACGGTGAGATCGTTACCTTTGACTACCTGCTTGGTAACGCGCGGATCCCGGTGAGCACCGTGCTTGTGATCGGTGTTCTGCTCGGCATGTTCTGCGGTTTCTACCTTTCTCTGGTTTTCTGCTGGCGCATGTGGCGGCAGGCACACGCTTCCCGCTCAGAGCTTAAGAGCGTCAGAAAGTCAGTAGCTCAGCAGGGTAATTCCGAAGAAAAGCCTTCAAAAGGCTGATGCATGCTTGAACTGCTGTTTCTGCTCCTGCCGGTTGCCGCGTTTTATGGTTATTTCATGGGACGCGGAACGGCCAGGCTTAACCGCATAAACCGTAAAAACAAGAACAGCAGAGCCTACCTTAAGGGTGTTGAGTATCTTCTGTCAGACAACCATGAAAAGGCTGTAGACAATTTCATTAACTATCTCAACGCCTCCGATCCTACATTTGAAACTAGACTTGCCCTTGGTAATCTCATGCGTCAGCGCGGTGATACCGAAAAGGCCATCGCACTTCACGAGAAAATGGCCAAGGACGAGAGCACTGACGAGGTTGAGCAGGAACTCGCAAGACTGGAGCTCTCGCGTGATTACATCAACGCCGGCGTATTTGACCGCGCCGAGGAGATCCTCAGGGCTTTAGTTGAAATCCCCCGTCAGAGATCTGAGGCGGCGGTTCTGCTGACAAAAGTCTATGAACGCGAGAGTGACTTCGCCTCGGCTATCGAGGTTGTCAACCGCTATAGCAATGTACTGGGACACAATTTGGCCAAGCCTCTCGCGAATTATTACTGTGAGCTTGGCAATCAGGCGCTGTCACGTAATGAGAATAAAAAAGCCCGGGATTTTTTTGAAAAGGCAATCGCGACTAAAAGCGAGTCAATAAGACCCTTTCTTATGATGGCCGAGCTTTGCGCGAGAGAGGGCAAAAATCAGGACGCGGTTAAGTATATAAAGCAGGCCAGCTCCAAAGACCGGCGCAGCGGCATGCTATGTCTTGAATGTCTTAAACACTGCTATCGTAATAAGGCTGATCCGGCGTACAGGATCGCGCTTGAGGATCTTCTGCACCGTACGGGATCAGCCTCGGTTATGTGTGAGCTTGTGAGGATAGTCGCTGAAAACTCAGGTCTTGATGACGCTGTGAGCATGGCAGGGGAATTTCTCAAGGAGCATCCAAACCTCAGGCTTTTTTCTGAATTACTCTCACTGCGTTCACGCACGTTTGCCAGCGCTGACGCTCAGGATCTTGCCCAGATGAAGAGTCTGATTGATGCGCAGGTCGTTTCCTCACCTGTCTATGTTTGCACCCGTTGCGGTTTTGAATCATCAGTTATGTTCTGGCAATGCCCATCCTGCCGCAGATGGGAGAGTCTGGGACTTAGAAAAGGAATAGACGGAGACTGAAATGAAAGACCCTAGAGTCATTGTGGCGCTTGATTATGAACACGCGGATGAGGCTTTCTCTTTCGTCTCGAAGGTGGATCCTTCAAAGTGCTGTCTTAAGGTCGGAAATGAGATGTTCACGGCTGAAGGTCCGTCCTTTGTCCGTTTCCTGGTGGATAAGGGCTTCAAGGTCTTTTTGGATCTTAAGTTTCATGATATTCCCAACACCGTGTCAAAAGCATGCCTGATGGCGGCCCGCATGGGAGTATGGATGGTTAACGTGCACGCCTCAGGCGGCAGCAAGATGATGACCGCGGCCTGTGAAACCTTATCTGGTCTGCGCGACCGCCCTTTGCTGATAGGAGTTACCGTCCTCACCTCCATGGACAGAGAACAGCTTGAGGGCATAGGAATAAACAAGGAGCCTATAGATCAGGTGCTCTCGCTGGCGCGTCTTGTGAGCTCCTGCGGGCTTGACGGAACTGTCTCAAGCCCAAGGGAGGTTAGCGAAATAAAAAAAGCCTGTGGAAAGGATTTTCTCTGCGTGACACCTGGAGTAAGACCCAAAGGAGCCGCGGTTGGCGATCAGATAAGAATTACTACACCTTTTGACGCTATACGCGGCGGTTCTGATTATCTGGTAATCGGTCGTCCTATTACAAAAGCTGACGATCCGCTGGCGGCGCTTGAAGCCATAAACAGCGAGGTTGAAAGGGCTTTGGTGTGAAATAAAATCCTGTCATAGCAAAACATCTGGCAGGATCTTTACGCTTAAAGAGTGGCGGGAGACAGCCGTCTTAGAGGAAAAATCCAAAACTCAGGCGCGGGCCGCCATGAGCATGGCGATCTCAGAGTTTACCTCGCGGCATACCTTCATCCGGGCAGGGGACAGAATGCTGTCAATTATCACACGCCCGTAATTGAAATGAAAAACACCAAGCCCTTCAATCAGGAAGGTCCCACTGAAGAACGACATCACATATCTGGCAATGCGCTTTGGGGTGTACTTGGTAAATACTCTCATTTAAAAATCTCCACTCCTTTTGTTTTTCTTTTAACTAAGTATAAGGTCAGGCTTGTCGCACTTTTGTGGGCAACGACACATATTATTTAGATATAACAAGAGAATGTTATTTTTTTGAAGATCATTGCAAAAAGCATGTTAAATATGATTGATGTCAAATTTTATGCTGATCTGGATGACCTACCAAGTATGCCAGACGAGACAAAGTGCCTCTTTAGAGTGCGTTTTGTCATGTAATTCAGAGTCTGATGGTGGTCTCAATAAAGGGGAAAGATTACTGTAAATCTCATACTTGTTGTTTATATAAATTTTCTATCTGTTACCAAATAATCATAAAAATATAAATAGTTGTTATCTATTAAACAGAAGATTATTTGGGCGGAGCAAATAAAATATAAAAAAATTTGTGTTAGTCTAAAATTAATTCCATGTTGTTGTATATTAGTCAAAACAGTAATTTTAAGGAAATAAAATGGATTCTAAAGAACTTTACAGCATCAGAAGTTTAAGAGAGGCTCTTGCTGGCAAGAGTGTGAGTAATATTGACGCTCTTATTACCAGGATCAATAAAATTAAGCAGGAGCATATTGAGGCTGAGGAAAAAGCCAAGGCATCAAAAGAAGAAAAACTTACAGGTATTAAGGAAGTTCAGAAGCTTGTTAAAAAATACGGTCTTACAAAAAATGACATATCGGGAATTGAGCCTGTCAGTGAGAATGGCCTGCGTGATGGTCCAAAACGCGTAATGCAGGCGCGTTATCGTTATGTCGATGTGAATGGTGTTGAGCATACCTGGTCTGGTCAGGGTAAAACTCCGGTGTTACTACGCACTGTGATGGAACGCGATGGTACTACCAAAAAGGACTATCTGATTTCAGATAATAACCAGTAACCATTTTAAAATTTGGCTTATCAGTCAGTGATTAGACCCCGGAGACGCCTTAACATGTTAATGGCTCCGGGGTTAATTTTATCTTCGGCTCCGGCCATAAAGTTTTTTAAAATTAAACCATGATCCCCTCATATACTTTTAATTGATTTGATGTTGTTTTCCTAAAAGTGCGTGACTTCATATTAAAGCCCGATAAATTTAAGCTGACAGGGAATTTGAAACTTTACTCATGATCTAACCGCAGGGCTATGTTTTGAGGTAATTTCAATGCTGGAAATGATAAATGTAGCCATTCTTGAGGATGGAACGGTAAGAATGCATGTCCATGTTTATGACTCAAGACTTGCCAAGCCTGATTTTGACATTCATTTTGACCCTGTATCCGGTAAGATATTTTCATCTGTTGATAGTTTAAGTATGCTTTATGTCAGAAAAGCAATCTTTGGTTTTAATATGAGAAAAAGAGAGAACAATCTTAAAGGAAACATGACATATGCCTGGTACTGAATTTCATAACATCTATTTTCAGTTCCTGTCCTAAAACATTGCGGCTATCCGGTATTTTCTGCTTAATCCTGCTTTTTGCTAAAATTGACATAAGGCGCCAGCTTTAGGCGTCATTTCACAAATCAGGGTCATCTATGTCTAAATTGTCTGGCAATCCGGAGATTGCCGAGATCTACGGCGCTCTTGATGAAATTCCCACCCGGGAAGAAATTTGCGACGCGCTTATAAATCAGATGTCTACGGTACAGGACGCCGTGCGTTATCTCGTTTCAGTTTTCGCGGCCCACCGCGTTTACGCGGGGCATGGGTCGGATAACTACTGGGATGAGGCGCTTGAGATAGTGCAGGCGGTTATGCACCTTACGCCGCCTTGTGATGACTCGACACTTAACTCAAGATTAACCAGCTCAGAGCGCGCGCTTATCGCAAAAATTACCTGCCTGCGGGTGCTTGAGCGTATTCCTACTCCTTATCTCACTCACCGGGCGTTTTTCTGTGGTCATGAGTTTTATGTTGATAGCAGGGTGATCGTGCCCAGATCGCCAATTGCCGAAATGATTGAAAACGGATTTTCGCCATATCTTGATCGGGAACCTCAGAGAGTGCTCGATATGTGCACGGGTTCAGGGTGCATAGCCGTAGCGGTGGCGCTTCAGTTTGACGGTGAGGCGGAGGTCGACGCGGTGGATATAGACGATGAGGCGCTTGAGGTATGTGAAATCAATATTGGTGCCTATGATCTTGAAAACGTGGTTACCCCCATCAAGAGCGATCTCTTCTCAAACCTGCCCAAAGGAGATAAATACGATCTGATCATCGCCAATCCTCCTTATGTCGATCGTGAGGATCTTGAGGCTATGCCGACTGAGTTCACCAAAGAGCCGGACATAGCTTTAGGTTCAGGGGATGACGGGCTTGACTGCGCCAGGCGCATACTTGCCGATGCTGCGGGCTTTCTAGATGAGGATGGAATACTCGTTATGGAGGTTGGCAATTCAGAGCAGAATCTCGTTGACGCGTTCCCAATGGTGCCATTCCATTTCGTTGACCTGAGCAAGGGCGGGCGCGGGGTTTTTGTGCTCTCGCGTGAGCAGCTTGAGGCCTACCATGAGTTTTTCGTAAAGACCGTAGCCGCGGGTAAATCTGAGGAGAGCTGAGATGGCGGGGAATACATTTGGGGAGATATTCAGAGTAACGACCTGTGGGGAAAGTCATGGAGAGGCGCTGGCAGCCATAATCGATGGCTGTCCGCCTCAGATAGATCTCTCAGAGGAGGATATTCAGCCTCTGCTCGACCGAAGGCGTCCGGGATCCACACGCTATGGTACCCCGCGAAATGAGGGTGATAAGGTAAAAATCATCTCTGGCGTATTTGAGGGAAAAACCACGGGTACGCCTATAGGTTTAATCATCAGCAATACATCACAGCGCTCTCAGGATTATGGCGCCATCAGCAGGATGTTCCGTCCGGGACACGCGGATTACACCTATCTTGCCAAATACGGGATCCGTGATTACCGCGGCGGCGGCAGGGCTTCAGCCCGTGAAACCGCGATGAGGGTTGCCGCGGGAGCTGTGGCAATAAAAGTCCTGTCAGAGCTTTTTAACGTCACGATCGCAGGATGTGTTACCGCCATAGGACCCCTCAAAGCGGATTGCTTTGACCAAAAGGCCGCTCTTGAGAGTGAGTTTAATTTTGCTGATCCGTCCAAAACAGACGAGCTCAAAGCGCTGTTTAAGGATCTGGCGGTAAATGGGGATTCTGTCGGAGCGGTGGTAGAGGTTCGCGCCAGCGGTGTTCCCGCGGGCTGGGGCAGTCCGGTTTTTGACCGGCTCGACGCCGCAATCGCTTCGGCTCTTATGGGTATAAATGCCGTTAAAGGAGTTGAGATCGGTGACGGCTTTGCCATGGCGGCAATGCGCGGCACTCAGGCGCGAGATGAGATCCGCAAGGACGGTTTCTGCTCAAACCACAGCGGAGGGATCCTTGGCGGAATAAGCTCAGGTCAGATCATTAAGGCGCGCATGGCGCTCAAGCCGACATCAAGCATTCTTTCGCCGGGACGCAGTCTTGATGTTGATGGTAATGAGGTTGATGTTGTAACCCGAGGCAGACATGATCCTTGTGTCGGGGTCAGGGCTGTTCCTATCGCTGAGGCAATGCTCGCTCTCGTGTTGCTTGACGCTGCGATGATGCAACAGGCGCAGTGTTTTAATGTGAAGAGCGTCGCTCCGAAAATTCCATCGGGCAGTCTGTGAGAAAGTATCAGGACTATAGGCTGTGGTTTAAAATCTGAAATTCCCGGCAGTCAGTCGTCAGCCGGGATGCTTCAGAAATTTGCTTATCCGGATCTTCCTGAGCGTTAACGCTTTTAGTGGTTATCAGGTAAGATTCAGATATAGCGCGGAATTTGGTTCTCTATAGGCAAACCAGACAGGAACCGGGAGGCGTGTTATCAGGGGTAATTAAGCAGGGCAGTGTTCTTTTGAATCACCACTTCTTCTTGTCACCAAAGAGCGCGTCGATCTCTTTTTTCTCTTCGGTAGCCTTGGCGTCCTCAGCTTTCTTCTGCTGTCTGTTTGATTCTGCGTCAAGTCCCTGACGCAGCTGGTTTAACAGATCGGCTTTTTCGGCTATCCAGTCATCCTTGACATTAGTCTTGTGAATGACATCAAGTCCTTTCTGGATCAGAAGGCGGCAGGTTCCGATCTGCTTGAGCCTTTTCATTTCCAGCACGCGCTGAACGAGGTTTGAAATATTAACCTTCAGAACCAAAAGGTATAGACGGCGATCCTCTTTTTGAACCTCGGCCGGATCAATCGGCATACCCTGACGCAGTTCATTCTTTAAAATCGCGCGCAGTCTTCTTATGGTGCGAAGCTGGTTCATGGCTACCGTATCATTCTCAGGAGGCCTGAACGCAACGTCATCGTGGTAATTGGTTTTAAGATCTGAAATCAGCTTTTCCTCGTTGGCAATTCTTTCCTGGACTGAGCCGTCAGAGGAGTCTACCTTGCTTGCCGCGATTTTGCGTAAAGCGCGGATTATGCGGTAATGGAGTACCAGAACAAGGGTTTTTGAATAGGAGATCTGGTTTTGGTTGAGTAACAGCTCTTCAGTCTCGGCTATCAGGTTGCGCGCGTGGGTAACGACAATGCGCATGTCCTGATCGCGGCGTGATGTATAGTCGCTGAACATGTTCACTATTATCAGTAAAAAGGTCGCCAGCACAATGAACATCACTGCGATAGTGATCAGCATAAAATCTCAACCTCTTTTGTTGCGAACCGGAATAAATTCTGCCGTTTCAGCGAATGTAAATCTCTTCCAAAAATTCTTTAAATAACAAATATGGTTTAATATACCACCCTTTATAGGAATAAGTCCTATTTAAAAAGCGGCAATGCGTGATCGGGCAAAGATTCCTGATGAAATTCCACCCCGCGGGAATTCTTTTAGTGTAAAAGCAGGATTATTCCGTGATTTTTGTATCAAAGTTGAAAACTAGTCAGGATAAGGCGTAAACCAGATTAGAACACCTTTTAGTTCATGCCGTAGCGGGAAATAAATGTTAAACTCTGACATGTTTGGAAACAAACAAAAGGCAGGAATTTTCTGATCATCCTTATACTCGTGCGTATGTCAGATGGTTACGCGATGGAGACTAGTCGTAACGCGCAAACATTCTTGATA
The DNA here is from genome assembly GCA_004557545.1 of Succinatimonas hippei. Classification (GTDB taxonomy): domain Bacteria; phylum Pseudomonadota; class Gammaproteobacteria; order Enterobacterales; family Succinivibrionaceae; genus Succinivibrio; species Succinivibrio hippei_A. The sequence goes on along the minus strand of SFGV01000004.1, from coordinate 1,950 downwards.
TTACGCGCTTTGTGAGGAGAGATCGGGTTGCCGTGCTTGCCTTTCTGCTCTGGCATCAAAGACACATATGCAAACTAGGTATCGCATACCAATGACTACACTTATCAAAACAAAGGATTTCATCCAGTCCATCGAGGACGCGCTCCAGTTCATTTCTTATTATCATCCGCAGGATTTCCTCAAGGCTATGAAGCACGCCTATGACGTTGAGCAGAATCCCGCCGCGAAGAATGCCATTGCCCAGATCCTGGCCAACTCACGTATGTGCGCCATCGGGCATCGCCCGCTTTGTCAGGACACTGGCGCCGTGACCTGCTTTGTCAAGATTGGCATGGATGCCCGCTTCGAGGGTGATATGACCATTCAGGAGATGGTGGATGAGGGAACCCGCCGCGCCTATTGCAGCGCCACCAATCCTCTGCGCAAGTCAATTCTCACCGATCCTATCGGCAAGCGCGTCAATACCAAGGACAATACTCCTACAGTAGTGCACATCGAGATGGTTCACGGTAACACCGTTGAGGTCGCGATAGCCGCCAAGGGCGGCGGGTCTGAGAACAAGACCCACATGAAGATGTTAAACCCGTCTGACAGCGTGGTTGATTACGTATTAAGCCAGATCCCGCTGATGGGAGCTGGCTGGTGCCCTCCGGGAATTATCGGCATCGGCATTGGCGGTACCCCTGAGAAATCAGCGATCCTCGCCAAAGAATCCTTAAATGATCCGATTGACATTCAGGATCTGATAAAGCGTGGTCCGGTCACTCCCGAGGAAAAACTGCGTGTTGAGCTTTATGACAAGATCAACCGTCTTGGAATTGGCGCTCAGGGATTAGGCGGTCTTACCACCGTACTTGACGTCAAGGTTAAGACTTATCCATGCCACGCCGTATCCAAGGCGACAACCATAATCCCCAACTGCGCCGCGACCCGTCATATCGACTTTACTCTTGATGGAACCGGCCCCGCGAAGTTCACTCCTCCTTCACTTGACAGCTATCCAGATATCAAGATAGGTGGCGCTGGTGCTGATGTAAGACGCGTAAATCTTGATACTGTGACCAAGGAAGAGATGGCCACCTGGAAGATGGGCGAGACATTGTTACTCTCAGGAACCATCCTCACAGGACGTGACGCCGCCCACAAGCGCATTTGCGATCTTGTAAACGCCGGCAAGCCTCTGCCTGATGGTGTCGATTTCCACAAGAAGTTCATTTATTACGTTGGACCGGTACCGGCGGTTGGTGATGAGGTTGTCGGCCCCGCTGGCCCTACCACTTCAACACGTATGGACAAATTTGTTGAGACCATGCTCTCAAAGACCGGTCTTTACGGCATGATCGGCAAATCAGAGCGCGGTCCTGAGGCCATTGCCTCAATCAAGAAGCACAAAGCGGTATACCTCATGGCAACCGGCGGCGCGGCTTACCTCGTGTCCAAGGCCATCAAGGCTGCCAAGGTGCTTGCCTTTGAGGATCTGGGTATGGAGGCGGTACGCGAATTTAAGATCGTCGATATGCCGGTAACTGTCGCGGTTGATTCTGAGGGCAACAGCATTCATCAGATCGGCCCTAAGATCTGGTCTGAGAAGATCAAAGAGATCAACTTCAAGTACATCTGATCTGTCTTTAGTGAACAGTAATTCTCGGCCGGGTTCAATGAACCCGGCCGTCCTGTCTTCGCAGCAGAATTTTTTGCGCTTTCTTTTCAATTCAAACCGTCTTTAAGACCCTTGTGTCTCTGTTAAACTTGTCTGCGCTGAGTCTTTTAATTAATCTCAATAGCAGGATAAGACGGAAAATCAAATGGCAAACATAGACATAGAAGACCTATACATGAAGATGATCGCGTTTTCTGATGGAAACTTTCATGACATCGATCATCTGACCGGAGTTTTTTCTTTCGCGAGACTGATAGCCTCAGGTGAGCGTGTAGACGCTCTTACTTCAT
>SFGV01000039.1 GCA_004557545.1 Succinatimonas hippei | reverse complement strand
TGTCTGAAGTCAGGTAACGGCCTTCAGGGCATCAACTTAGCAAAGAGAGAAATTGTGCTCTTTTGGATCTGCATATGTGCTTTGTGCCCGGTGCTCAAGAGCATGATCTCGCTCATCGCAACTAACACCACAGACAGGCCGTTCCTGTCTATGCTCAAGGTGCATATGTCTCCTCACTTCCAGGGCTTCTTTAACAAGCTCATCACGCTTAAGGACAGCGCCTGCTATGAGCTAAGGCAAAATCTCATCGAAAAAATCGTAGCGAGTTGTCAAAGAACGAAACCATCGCAAAGAGACAGTTTATGTAAAAAGGATGTGGCTCTTATAATAGAGTCAATCATCCAAAACGAGTCCGTTACCGAAAGGAGCCAAAATGCTTCTTAAGGTAATGGGCATGAAATAAAGGCAAAATCAGGTCTTTTTAAACACAATTACGATACAGCCTGCTATTCTCTACCGGCCTCTGTGATATAACAGAAAGAAAAATCCTAGATAAAAGCAGATACCAATAAATCACCCGGAAACTCAGGAAGCATGGACAATAACAACAATCCGGACGGCTTGAATTACCGCAGCTTCAGCAAGCGCGAGAGCAATACCGACTACTCGCGCTGGTCGCTGTTGCGCCAGGCTGACAAGAATTCGTCTTTCAAAGTAGCTTCAGGCAGTGAGAAAGCCAGTACCCCGTCAGGGATATTCAGCTCAAAAACCAGAAATCAGGAGAATGTCCTGCTTGATAATGAAGAGCGCTTCGCACCTTCAAGCACACATATTGAGAAGATCTCAATTCAGGACATGCTAAGCAACAAAAAGGTCCTCGCGGATAAAAATGAAACAAGGTCAGGGCTTAATTCCGCCCTGTGGGGCAACGCGGTGACAACGAGTAAACCAAACAGCGCGTTACCAAAGACAGGAGACGGAGCTTCATCAGCCAGAGGTTACTCTGGCTCTGATACAGATGGTAAAGGCCAGGTTAATACCACTGCCATATCGTCACACAGCGCCGAGGCTATATTAAAGAGCAGATCTTTTGATTACGCTGTATCATCCTCTGATAGAGGATCCCCTGCTCACGCTTCGAGCATAGCCCGGACACTTAAAAATAACGCTTCTCCCACATCGAGCTACGCGCATGACAATACCTTCCTGCGAGCTAACATGAACAGCGCTGATCTGCGTTATGAGGAAGGGAGATTGCGGTCAGCCGCAGATCAGGCTTTTAAAAACGCCGCTACACTTGAGCAGCTCAAAAATGCCGAACAGTCCGCCCAGGCGGTCTCTTCATTAAGAAACAGCGCCTATAACACAAAAGTTCCTGATGAGTCAGCTGGCGCTGATAGAAACGGACACAAGATTTTCACCAAAAAGCGCGAGGTATCTTCATCCCTGCTCTCGAGGATCTCTAAGTCCATGTTCTCGGACAGGCAGGTTGAATGGAATTACGCGTATGACGATGAACGTCCGGCATCTCAAAATCCGGCCCGCCATTCCCAAAATCCGGTCTCATCGGGATCCCAATACAACAAAAACGCCATGGCCATGCCTGGCAGAACGCGCTTTGAGGGACTTTTTGATGTCTCGGCGCGCAATTCCCGCGGCAAACGTCGCGAGAGCCTTAAGGATATTTACAGAAGGATAGAACAATGCCAGTGATCAGCGTGTGCTCGCCCAAAGGTGGCGTAGGAAAGACCACCCTGGCCTCAAATCTCGCCGCGGTCTTCTCACAGTCAGGCGCCCGCGTCATCGCGGTCGACTTTGATCCGCAGAACTCGCTGCGCCTTTACTTCGGGGTACCGCTTACCGAGGAGCGTGGTTTTATCACAAGGATAGCCGAAAATGGTCCTCAGGCCTCATGGATCGACGCCGTCATAAACGTAGGCAAAAACCTGTTCGTGCTGCCATTTGGCAAATCAAATGAAGCCCTGCGCAAGCAGCTTAACGCGATACTGCTTGAGCCTGACTTTTTCAAAACCTTTCAGGCACCTATATTCCAGAACCCGGATATCCTGGTTATATGCGATTTCCCTCCGGGGTACTCCGACGCGCTCAAGGCCGTGGCCCCGGTTACCGATATAAGCATCGTGCCTCTGCTTGCCGATGCCGCCTCGGTATCGCTCTTTGAGACACTTGAGAATAACGAGCTTATCGACGGCCCGCTCAATGACCGCCTCGGGTACTACATAGTCCTGAACCATATCGACAACCGCGTGCGCATCAACCGCGAGGTGCAGGAATTCGCAAGACAGAATTTCGCTGACCGCATATTAGGCGTGGTCCACGCTGATACCTCTGTTCAGGAAGCCGCGGCCATGCAAAAGCCTATAGCCTCCTTCAACAGCAGCTCAAGCGCCGCCTTTGACATTGAGGTGATAGCCCGCAAGACCGCGTCAATGCTCGGTTTTGACGTCAAGCAGGGAACCATGGTGTTAAACTCCGCCAACTCAAAACAGGGAGAGTGAGCTGATGAAATACCTGACAGAAACCCTGATCCTGACTTTTCTGGCGCTTCCTATCATGTATCTGATGATAGTCACGCCCATGACCGCCGAGCACCAGCTGATTTTCGGGCTCTGCATGATAGGCGCGTGCTTTGTCATCTCAAACCTGAGCTCAAAGCATTTCATCTCGGTGATCCTGATCCTGGTATCAGTCACCATGTCCACCCGCTACATGTACTTCAGGCTCACCCAGACATTGGAGTTCAACTCGCTTATCGAGGCGGTCTGCGGCTACATCCTGTTTTTCGCCGAGTGCTATGTATATGTAATTCTGCTCCTGAGCTCATTTCAGATCTCATGGGCTTTAAAACGCGATGTCGTGCCCATGCCCAGGGATGTCTCAAAATGGCCGACCGTTGACGTGTATATTCCGACCTACAATGAGTCGCTCTCAATCGTGCGCGACACGGTGCTGGCCGCGCAATGTCTTGAGTACCCTCAGGACAAGATCCATGTCTATATCTTGGATGACGGCAGGCGCAAGGAATTCGCGCAGTTCGCGACCGAGGCCGGAGTTGGGTACATTACCCGCTCTGACAACGCCCACGCCAAGGCCGGCAACTTAAATCACGCGATGAAACTTACCCATGGCGAGCTCATCGCTATTTTTGACTGCGACCATATCGCGACCAGAATGTTCCTGCAGGACACGGTAGGTGCGCTCATCGCCGATCCAAAGCTCGCGCTGATCCAGACCCCGCACCATTTCTACTCCCCGGATCCAATTCAGAGAAACCTGTATTTAGGACGTGATATCCCCGCTGAAAACGAGCTCTTCTACGGCCCCGTGCAGCGCGGCAACGACAACTGGGACGCGGCGTTCTTCTGCGGATCCTGCGCGGTCATAAGGCGCAAAGCCTTAGACGAGATTGGCGGCTTTGCCGTTGAGACCGTAACCGAGGACGCCCACACCGCGTTAAGACTGCAGCGCCGCGGCTGGAAGACCGCCTATTTAAACAAGATCTTAGCGGCAGGCCTTGCAACCGAGCGCACCATACTGCATATCATCCAGCGCAACCGCTGGGCCCGCGGCATGATCCAGATCTTAAGGCTCGACAACCCGCTCTTCGGGCGCGGGCTTACCTTTGCCCAGAGACTGTGCTATCTGAGCGCGACCATGTACTTCCTCTTTGCGCTACCCCGCGTGGTCTTTCTGCTGGTGCCCTGCATGTACCTTACCTTCGGCATCAGTGTGCTTCACGGCTCGGCGGCCATCCTGCTTGCCTACGCGCTGCCGCACCTTTTCATGTCCTACTACACCTCATCGAGGATCAACGGACGCAACCGCTATTCTTTCTGGGGCGAGATCTACGACATACTTCTAAGCTTCCCGCTGGTGCTTCCTACCCTGTTCGTGCTGATCTCCCCGCGTCACGGAAAATTCAACGTAACTGACAAAGGCGGCACGATTGAAAAGGCTTATTTTGACGCCCACGCGGTAAGGCCTCACATTATCTGCGCCCTCTTTCTGGTTTTTTCCATGGCTTTTGGCCTTACAAAGTACTTCATGCCGCATTACTTCAACGTCCAGCTCGGAGCGGTGATGCTTAACATAGGGTGGGCGCTTTTCAACCTTACGCTGTTAATAGCGGCCATCTGTGTCGCCCGCGAGACTCCTAACAAGCGTAAATCCCAGCGTCTTGATCTGGATCTTCCGGTGCTTATCTATCAGGAAAGCGGGATCTGCTCGCGCTCCACGTTGCGTGACATCTCGATGACCGGTTGCCGCATCGATAATGTTCTTGGCGATATGGTTTTAAATGACGATCCGGTAACTGATCTTGAGCTCGCTACCGACCACGGTCCCGTAAACATCAGGGTAGAGATGATCAGCAACTCCGCGTTCTCGGATTACCTGCGCTTTGATTTCGGCGAGGTTGACATCAACACCCGCCGCGAGCTTGTAAGACTAATGTTCACAAGACCCGATACCTGGCAACGCAAGCCCTACAGGCAGGACAATATCATTGTCTCCTTCTTCACCATTCTGGCCTGCATCTGGGATTCGCTTACATCAACACGCAAATACCGCAGCAAAGGCAAGACCCCGCGCAAACCCGCGCAGAGTGTTGAGGATGTGATAAAGAGCGCCAAGACGGAGGATGCGCTATGAAACTAAAAGCCATTCTTTACACCATCGCGCTTTCATCAGCTTTATCGGCCGCGGCGAACGCCGCTGACGGCGATGATCCTGTGATGAGAATGCTCGGAGTTCAAAGCGGGAGCAACGCCTCATCAGCTACGATGCCCAAAGCTCCCGCCCCGGCAAAGGACAGCGTAAAATTCTCAAGGACCATGCCTGATCAGGCATCGTTGCAGGCTGTCGAGAATTCTCAGGACAGCGCGCCCGGCGCTATCCCCAAGGCGCTCCGCGATCTTACGGTCCCACAGTCTGATAATTCAGGAGGTGTCCAGAATCCTCAGGGAGCGTCCGATCCGGCTTCCCAAAATCAGGTTTTGTCACCGCTTCCGGCCTCCGGCATGGAGCTTCTTAATGACGAGACCACGGTACCGTTTCAGAGCGATCTTACTTTCTCAAAGCTGGGCGCTCCCGACGGCGTGGTGATCCGCGCCGGCCAGTCTGAAACCGGGCTTGATTTCACGCTGCCGCTTGACAAGGTTATAACCCTCGCCAGGCTCTCGCTTAATGTTGAGGTCACCGAGATGATGGCCAAACGCGGCTCGCATCTTGATATCCTTTTAAACGGTCAGCCCATCGGCACTCTGCCGCTTAACAACCGCGGCGGTCCGGTGCGCTACGATCTCGCGCTTCCTTATGAGTACATAGGAACCTCAAACAACTTTAGCTTCAGGATCTCCGATGATGACGAGTTTTCCTGTATGGTGGATTACACCCGCAAATACATGGTGTCGATCCTGCCTGACAGCTCACTCCACCTTGAAGGTCACCGCCTTGAAATGGGCGCTGATCTTTCGGCTTTCCCTATGCCGTTTTTTGATCCTTATGACGTAACCAAGTCAGACGTGCGCGTAGTCCTTCCCAAAGAACCGGGAGAGGACACCATAGGCGCCGCGGCGATGCTCGCCTCCTGGTTTGGCATACGCTCTGATTACCGCGGGGTCAAGTTCTCAACGTTATTCGGAGAGCTGCCATCCGACAACGCAATCGTGATAGGCCACCCCGGCGAGAAGATCGGCGATATCACCATGCCAGACGAGGAATCGGTATCGATAATCGATCACCCCATCACCTCGGCCTTCAAGCTGGTGCTTATCTGCGCCAAAAACCGCGATCGTCTGCGTGACGCCGTATACGCTCTCACCAGCGGCAACATAGCGCAAAACGCCAGAACGCTCGGAGTTATAAAACAGATCTCGGTCAAGGGGCGCGAGGCTTATGACGCCCCCAAATGGATCTCTACTGACCGCAAGGTTTATTTAAACGAGCTCCTGCGTCCGGATCAGTCACTGGTATCGGCCGGTCTTTGGCACTCGCCGCTTCGGATCTCCTTCAGAGCGGCTCCTGATCTATATCAGCTCTACGGCGAGCCCGTTGCCTTGTCACTTGACTACAACTTCCCGCTGGAGAACTGGATAGACGAGGATCACTCATGGCTTAACGTAGCTCTTTCGGGAAACTTCCTGGCAAACCTTCCGGTCAACAAAACCGGGCTTGTCGAGTCATTGTGGCGTTTCATGGGCGGTGACGCGCGTGAGGAAAGCCGCGTGCTCCCGGTTCAGCCATATATGATTTATGGTGACAATGATCTCTCGCTGTACTTTGATATAAAGCTCAAGAAAGGGGCTCCCTGCACCGTATTGCATGACAACAATATCAAGAGCGCGATCCTGGAGAGCTCCTACATAGACCTCTCAAATACCAAGCACTTCGCCGCCCTGCCAAATCTCTCATTCTTTGTAGGCGCGGGCTTCCCCTTTACCAAGTACGCAGACTACGGTCAGACCCTGCTTCTGCTGCCATCCGCACCTTCACCCTCTGAGGTACAGACTATGCTCAACCTCACCGCGCGCTCGGGCAAGGCCACCGGTCTTCCGGTATGGAACGCCAACGTGGTATTGGGAGAGGAAAAGCTAAGCGGCAACGGCACTTTTGGCAATCATGACATTCTCGCCGTCTCAAGCTTAAAGAACGGCAAGTTCATGTCACGTATTCTGCGCGGCAGCGCCTTTATCTACTCAGATTCAGGGAGCGATATCAGCGTGCGCGAATACGGTCCGCTCAACTTTGAAGACGGGATCATAAAGGCTCTGGGCCGCCTGATCTCAGGTGACTGGAGAACCAACAACACCGAAGCCACGCGCTATCTGCGCTCAAATATGCTCTGGCGCGGCTTCATCAGCCGGATCTCCCCATGGAATGACAACCGCATAGTCGTCATCGCCACCGGCAGTGACAACAACCAGCTGAGCATGATCGCCGATGATCTCGACAACAATCAGATAAACCGCAGCATCGGCGGAGATCTCAGCGTGATCTCAGGTCAGGACTCGGTGCGCTCATTCTCAGTTGGCGACACCATATACACAGGAAACGTGTCAGGCTATTTCAAGCTGCTGTTCACTCTGGCAAAGCATGAGGTATGGCTTGCCATAGTAGCTTTCATTACCCTGGCATTCACCGGATATTGCATCTCAGGCTGCTTAAGACGCCGCGCTAAAAAGCGTCTTGCAGAGAGCCTTGGACAGTCCACTTTGGAGGATAAGCGCAAATGACCAGAACTATAAACCGTAAAAGCGCCATAGCCCTTGCCGTAACCACAGCACTTTGCGCGCTTTGCTACGCCGCTCTGGCATCTTCCGCCGATGACTACCAGCGCGACCGCATGCTGATGCAGAGACCTTCGGCGAACACAAGCGCGCCCGGAGCCTCATCCTCCCAAAACGCAGCTGTGGCTCAAAACACCGCTGAGCCCCAAAGCGGCGCGTCAGCTGACACAGCCGCCTCTGGCTACGCCCCCGGCAGTGATCTCAGCCAGAACGCAGCGGTAAGCTCAAAACCTGTCGCTGCGGCTTCAGCTGGCGCGAACGGGCCACAGAGCAGCGATCAGAACACCGTAAAATCGCTTTTAAAGCAGGCGCGCTTCTGGCATGACAAATATCAGCCCGCGATGGCAAGCCAGAGTTTAAAGCGCGTGCTCCTTGCCGATCCCGACAACGCCGACGCACTCTATCTGCTATCGCTGTGGGCGTCTGAGACCGGCGACGGTCAGACCGCCGAGCAGTATCGCCGCAGGCTTGAGCTAGCCCATCCCAAGGACAGCCGCCTGCAGTCACTGCAAAACGAGAAGGATCTCTCGCAGTTTTCAAAGGATCAGTTAAAGAAGGCCCGTCAGCTCGCCTCCTCTGGCAATATCCCGGGAGCGCTTGCCGCCTACCGCCAGCTCTTTCCAAACGGCAACGTGCCCCGGAGCCTCATGAATGAGTACTATCTCACCATGTCAGGCGATCCCTCGATGTCACAGCAGGCGCTGCAGGGAGTCGCCAACTACATCAGGCAGAACCCCACTGATACCGACGCCAAGATAACCTATGGCAAACTGCTCTCCTACTCAGAGAACACCAGAGAATCTGGTATTGAGGTTCTGGATTACTACGCCAAAGACTCCCCTGACGCCGACAAGGCGCTGCGTCAGGCTCTGATCTGGCTCACCCCAACCCAGAGCAGCGAGAAATACTATAAGAGCTATTTAACCCGTCACCCTGATGACACCGAGGTCAGAAACCGCTACGCCACCGCGGTATCTGAACAGATGAACCAGAACGCCTATTCATCCTTCAGAGCCCAGAACACCCAGAAGGCCAGATCCCAGTTTGAGGACGTGTTAAAGCGCGATCCGAACAACGCCGTAGCCCTTGAGGGACTTGGATATCTGTTGCAGGCGTCAGGTGATTTTGACAAGGCCTCAGAGTACTTAAAACGCGCCTCTGATGTCTCAAAGGATCAGGTCAAAAAACAGAAGCTCGCCTATGACGCGCAGTTCGCGAAAGCCAGAGCGCTTGAAAAAGCCGGAGATCTGCAGGGCGCCGACAGCGCCGCGTCAGCGCTTGAGAAGCTCCCCGGGGGTGACGCCAAAGCCCTCAACCTCTACATGGCCTCAATTGAGCGCAAGCTCAAACGCTACGATCTGGCAGAGCAGCATCTGCGCGCGGTGCTCGCCGATGATCCTTCGGACAAGGCCGCGGGCGAGATGCTCTATTACACCTTAAAGGACGCGGGAAAGACCGCCGAGGCTAAAGAGCTTACTGCCTCTCTGCCCGCTGATTTAAGACAGACCATCGCAAGACGCGAGGCCGTGCCGGTTGATCCTACCGTAGCGCTGCGCCGCAGCGCTCAGGTCTCCATGGCCTCAGGCGACAACAACGCGGCCATAGCCTCATTGGAACGCGCCGCCTCGTTAAAGCCCTCTGATATCTGGGTAAGACACGATCTCGCTGACGCCCAGCATCGTGCCGGACGTACTCAGGACGCCATGTCCAACCTGCGGTGGCTGCTTTCAAACGGCTCTCCGGCCGCGCTTTTCGCCGCGGCATCTCTTCAGAACAAGTGGGGAGATCTCAGGGGCGCCAACGACACCATAAAGCGTGTTCCCGCCTCCTACAACGTCAAAGGCCTGTCTGATTTAAGACGCAGCCTTACCATGCGCTCGGGAATGAATGACGCCGAGAGCTACCTGGCCTCGGGCAACAAGACCGCGGCTTTGAACACCCTGCAGAGCCTTGAGCGCAGCGCCTCGGCTATGCAGCCTTCGGATCTCGGGCACCTTGCGCTTTTGTTCATGAAGGCAGGCGATGGCGCCAAGGCCAGGATGTACGCAGACCGCTCGGTTCAGGGCGGGATCGCATCCGACGCCTCACTTGGCGATTACGCTGACACCGTGAGCGTGTACAACGAGCTTGGTCTTTATGACAGAGCCCGCGCCATCACCTCAAACTCAAACCTGCTTTCAAACAGCGAGCCTTCGAGTGTCGCCGCCATACGCAACGGTGACGTGATAAGACAGGCCGATGCTTTAAGAAAGCAGGGACGCAGCGCTGACGCTTACGATCTGCTCTTTGGCGCGCTTGAGCAGTCACCGCAGGATCCGGATCTCATCTGCGCGATGGGCCGCATCTATCAGGATAACAACCGTCTTGACGAGGCAGAGGTGATCTTTGACCGCGCCATGAGCCTCGCACCCACTAACGAGGGCGCCATCAAGGGCGCCGTGAATGTGGCGCTTGCGAACGGACACGAGGAGAAAGCGCTCGCGCTCTCGCAAAGACTTAACTCAGCCTCCGATCCTGATACGCTTTACCTTAAGGCGAGAGTAGCGGCCGACAATCACCTCTACCGTGAGGCGATCACCTACTTAAGGCAGACCAAATCACTGCTTGAGGGATCACCTTACATAGCCGATCCTCTGGCGACCGGGGCGTCAGCCGCCCCGGTCGCGGCCGCGGCGACCCACGCCTACAACAATCCTTTCCGCAACCAAAACGAGCTTACGGCAAGAAACCAGACCAATACCCCGGGCATGCCCTGGGAGGTTTCAAATACCAGCTCGACTGTTACAGATCCGGCGGCCTCATACATGTTTAACATGGATGAAATAAACCGCCGCAGAACCCTTGGCGATGTCAACAAGATGCTGCGCGAGATGTATGACCTTACATCAACGCGCATTCAGCTTGACGCCTCAGGGCGCCAGAAAGACGGCGATGATGGTCTCTCCAAGGTCAACGGCGTTCGCGGCACGGTTTCCGTATCAACCCCGCTATTTGATGACAACCGTATTACGGCAAGCGTCACCGCCGGACAGATGAAGGCCGGAACCCCCAACGCAGATCAGAACCGCCGTTTAGGCTCGCATGCCCTTGGGATGGCCCTGCAGTCTCTTGCCAACCGTCTTAACACCTTAAATGACGCGGCAAAGGCCGCGGTCGCGGCTGACGCCGCTTCAGCCGCAGCGGGCAATACCGGAACGGCGGTCAGCAACCTTGCGACCTCCATGAATATGTCGGCCTCAGCCATTACGGCGCTCGCCGGACGCGGGCATGTCACGACATCCGAAATGAATGAGGCCAACCTTACGAGCGACAACGGCGCGGATCTTGGGCTTGCCTCACTGCTTAAGGCCTTTGGCTTTAGCATCAACGATTATGGGACAACCGCCTATCAGTTAGCCGCCCTCTTGTACAACTACTCTGACTCAACCTACGGCACTTACGCCGGCAGCAGCGTGAGCGATCAGGGAGCAGAGGTTAACCTCGCGCTCTCAGGGCGCGCCTACCGCGCTGACATTGGCTCATCCCCGCTTGGCAAGGACAACTCGACCATCGTGGGCGGACTATATCTCTTCCCCAAGATCACACCGAACACCGAGCTCAGGCTCAATCTTGAGCGCAGGGCTGTTGATGACAGCGTGCTCTCCTACTATGGCTACAAGGACGATTACTCCGGCTCATTCTACGGCGGCGTCACCAAAAACGGCGGCAGCGTGGGCTTTGCCTGGGATAACGGCTCCTACGGAACCTACGCCAGCGCGCAGTACTACCATTACAAGGGCGAGAACGTAATGTCCAACTGGATGTGGGGACTGGGAGCCGGTGTGTACACCAGACCGATTAACAACAGCGTGCAGACGCTGCAGGTGGGCGCTGACATCCAGTACATGGACTTCAAGCACAATGAAAACCGCTTCACCTATGGCTACGGCGGGTATTTCTCACCTCAGGATTACTACTCCATCGCCATCCCGGTCAACTGGAAGCGTATTTACAACCGCAATCTTGAGCTACAGCTTGCCGCCTCCATCGGCTACCAGTCCTACACCAGTAGCGGCGGGGATTTCTTCCCGACCAATCAGGTCTGGCAGAGTTATCTTGATACCCTGGCGGCGTTAGGGCTTGCCAGAACCTCGCGCTATGATTCCGAGGACAAGGATGGCATAAGCGGTTCGATGCGCTTTGGGGTTGACTACCGTCTTACCGACGCGTTCTCAATCCGCGGTGACATCAACTACAACACCTTCGGCGAGTACAAGGAGGCCAGCGAAACCCTGTCCTTCAAGTACCTGACCGGCATAGATTCCTATCTGTGAGGACACATGGCAGATAACAGCTCTTACCGCGCGTATATGGACAGCCTCTCCCAGCCCAGAGGCTGGTCCGATTTCGCGCAGGTCATCGTAAGCATGATCGCGGTGAACTCAAGGCACGGCGAGGATCAGGAATTCCTGTGTGAGGCCGGGGCCAGAATAGCCGAGCTCAATCCGCTGCCTGAGGTTGACGGTCTTGATGAGTTAAACCTCGCCGTAAACTCAAGACTGGATTCTTTCAAATGGGGACAGTCGCGCATATCCGATACCCATGACAGCCTTACCATCGATCATATCGGGATCCCGCAGGCTCTTGACCCGGCGCTCCAGGCTACCTGGCTTGAAGGCTTCTGCTCAATTCTGCGCGGGCTTTACGGACAATGGCTCTCCCAGAGCGGCGCTCCTTCAGATCTTGGAGTGAGCATTGAAAGAACCATAGGTTCTCAGGAAGCCGTATTTCGTTTAAGGAAGATTTAGATGCTGAAGATCTTTAAAAAATTTATGCTCGCGACAGCTGTGGTTGCAGGCGCGGCCTCGCTGCCCGAGGCCGCCGGAGCCTCGGTATGGGATGACTACAAGGCGCTTTTTATAAAAGACACCGGCGCGGTGGTCGATACCTATAACCACAATATGTCCCACTCTGAGGGCCAGAGCTACGCCCTGATGTTCGCGCTTGCCTTCAACGATCAGGATACCTTCTCAAGAGTTCTCTCATTTACAGAAAGCAAATTAAGAGATCCCAACAGCGGATTGCATTACTGGGCCTACAAGCCAGAGGAAGCCGATCCGGTTTCTGACAAGAATAACGCCACAGACGGCGATCTGATGATTGCCTGGGCGCTTATGAAGGCAGGAGAGACCTGGGGGATCAAGGATTTCTCAACCAAAGGAGAGGATCTGGCCAAGGCAATCGCCGACAAATGCGCCGTGGATTTCGCGGGCTACCGCCTGCTACTGCCTGGAGTAGATGGTTTTTACAAAAACTCAAGCGTGATTGTAAATCCATCATACATAGTCCTCCCTGCTCTCTCGTACATCGCGAACCGTACTCATGACAAGGTATTTGAGGATCTCTATAACGATGGTAAACGCCTGCTTGAGGCTGTTGGTAATTCAGGATTTAAGGTAAATCTGGTTCCTGACTGGATAGAGGTTGACGCTCAGGGCAGGATCACTCCTTCAACCCAGTGGCCGGCGCGCTCAAGCTATGACGCGATCCGCGTTCCCTTGTATGAGTCCTGGGATGATCCATCCTCCCCTCTGCTCGCCCCCTGGCGCGCCTGGTTTGGCAAATTCGGTCCTGACAATAACCCGGCCTGGGTTAACGTGACAACCGGTGAGACCGCCAACTATATGATGTCAGAAGGACTTAAGGCCGTAAAAACGCTGGCGCTCGGCATGGCTGGGACTCAGGAGCCCCGGATCACAAGCGCTGATGACTATTACAACGCCTCACTGAAGCTGCTGTCATACCTGGCGGCAAGACATTTCTGATAAAAATGATTTAAACGCGCCTGCTCTAACGCAGGCGCTTTCTTTTTTCATTTTGCGATTTCCTCTTATTTGTTTACTAGAATCAAAATGATCTCAAGCGTCCTGTAAGTCATGGAAGGAGAGTCGTATGAAGACTTTGAGTATGACTGTCAAAGAGGCAAAAGAACTTATCTCAGAGCTTGGAAAGGTTTTTGACATCGCAAGGCTTGTTGACCCCGCGCGCAACCGGATCATCGAGCTTGATGAGGAGAACGGCAGGCTCAGGATCTCTGATCAGATCTGCCACGCCGTATGGAACCGCGGGCAGCGCTGTCCTAACTGCGTCTCGTCAAGAGCGCTCACCTCAGGCGGACGCGCGGTCAAATTTGAATACCTTGACGGTGATCCGTACATTGTGGTCGCCCAGTATGTTGAGGTTGAGGATTATCCATGCGTGCTTGAAACCGTGATCATGGCCGACAAGGAGATCTATTTCTCTGAAACTCCGGACGCCAAAACCTTCTTAAACCAGATCCGCAGGTACAATCAGGAGCTTGGCAAAGACACACTGTGCTCTGCCAAATCACGCGAGTACTATGACGAGCAGATTTGCGTCCTTCGCATAGGCGCCGTGGTGGCATTACAGCTTGAGGATTATGATGAGCTTGAAAAATCCGATCCTGGTCCAGCGCGCAAAGAGCTTGACCAATTTGCCTCGGTTGTCATTGCGAACTGCCGCCCCGATGACATTCTGGTGCGCTATGACGGCGGAACCTTCCTGCTTTGCTGTCACAATCTGACCAATGAAGACAATCTAAAGATGCTGATGCGCAGATTGCAAAGCAAACTGCAGAAAGCCACTGAAGATGGTCAAACCGGTTCTTCCTGGCGTATAGCTATCTCAGGATGCTACGGTCCGGGGCTTGCAGAGGATCTGGTGCCTGAGGCCTTAAACGCGCTTAAACAATCTGAGAGCAATTCGGATCTTATGATTGCCGTGGCTTTTATAGAGCCTCCGCCAATTCCTTTCCCTGAGGGAGACGAGGGCGCGCAAAATTGAAAATTCCCCTGACAGAGCCATGAGCCGCTAAAGCGCGGCTTATGGTTTGGGGAAATGTTCAAAAAGGGTTAAAAAAACTCTTGCAATAGGAAAATAACCCGATATAATAGTTAACGTTTTCTGACGCGGGAATAGCTCAGTTGGTAGAGCATAACCTTGCCATGGTTAGGGTCGCGGATTCGAGCTCCGTTTCCCGCTCCAGAAAGATCCTTCATTTTCTTCCTCCAAAATTTTCGGTTTAATTCTTTTGACCATTAAGACTATTCTTTATTCTTCAAAAAATAAGGAATGTCACCCTAATGCCTAATCATTGACGCAGGAGGAAATCACGTATATTCATGTGGATGATGCCATCGCGGCTCAGATCAAACTCATCTAGGGAAAGTACATACTTCGGATAATTGTCGCGGATATTCCGATAAGCGCCGAATTCCCGCTCAATGGTTTCCTCAGACGCCAGCAGGTACGTCACCTGAATATAAATCCGTTCAGACTGACGCTGCGCGACAAAATCAATTTCCTTTTCCCCGGCTTTGCCAACCGTTATGTCATATCCACGGCGTTTTAGCTCGAGAAAGACGATGTTCTCAAGAATTAGGTTGATATCGCGCTCGTTACCGCCGATTACCGCATTTCGGATCCCATGATCCGCAATGTAGTATTTTTCCTGGACACTCAGGATCCTCTTGCCTACGAGATCCTGTCTTTTTACAGGATAAAACAGAAAGGCCTCACTCCCGGCATGAAGATAATTCAATACGGTTTCAGGGCTGACCTTGCGGCCTTCGCTCTTCATATACTTGGATATGGTGGTCGCGGAGAATGTATTGCCAATATTGGCCATCACATACGCGAGGACGCGTTCTAAGAAGCCAACGTCGCGAATTTGTTTACGACGCACGATATCTTTGAGTTCAACAGCGTTGTAGAGATCCAGAAGGTACTGCCTGACTGGTCCATCCTGATAATTAAGCTCCCAGAGATAAGGCATGCCGCCATAGCGGATGTATTGCGAAAAGCAATCTGCGGGTGCGCGATCCGGCTGTGTTTCGTGAACAAGCTCCACAAATTCACGAAACGAAAACGGATAGATGACAAACTCGACATAACGCCCTGCCAGATATGTCGCCAGTTCTCCTGACAGCAGCTTTGAATTGGAGCCTGTGATATAAATATCACAGTCAAGATCTGCGCGAAATGAATTGACAGCCTTCTCCCACTGGTCTACCTCCTGAATTTCATCAAAGAACAGATAGATCCTGCCTGTCAGTTTTTGAGCTCTGGCAATGACGTCCTGATACAAAGCCGCCGCTGTGCATAGATGTGACAGAGACATGGATTCAAAATTATATGAAAGGATCGAATCCGCGGGAACGCCATTTTTTTGCAATTCCTGCTGGATAATTTTAAGCATGACGGATTTGCCACAGCGACGGATCCCGGTAATAACCTTCACAAGGTCTTTATTCATAAAGGGACGGATCCGGTTCAGATATGCATCTCGTTTTATCATGAAGCGCCTATTTTGAAGGTTACAGCTGGTTAAATCGCTTTTTTACGATTTTATCAGGTATAACCGTTAAAATCAGGAATTATGATAGTTTTATCGTCTATAACCGATATATATGTCACACACGTATCAGTAAACTCGCTTTTCATAAGAAAATCTGAACGAATGCGACTTTGTTTCGTTGAATGAAAGCCATTTCTGGCGCCAGCCATGTACTCTGACTGTTTGTTGCGACCTTATTTAGTACACTGTTTTATACTTCTAGAAATGAAACGGGCAGGTCTTCGCCTGCCCGTTCATGAACCGTTTAGCTGGTTACTTCAGAGGGAAGAGACCAGTAGGCTCGGTGCTTAAGTTGATCATTATGTTCTTGCGCTGAGTGTACGCGTCAAGAATGGCCTTGTGAGTCTCACGGCCGATGCCTGAGATCTTGTAACCGCCAAAAGGTGCGCCCTCAGGGATCTGGTTGTAGGTGTTCACCCACATTCTTCCGGTACGTACGGCGCCGGCTACTCTGAGCGCGCGATTGATGTCGGTTGTCCAAACCGCGCCACCAAGTCCGTACGGGTTGTCGTTTGCCATATCAACAACCTCCTGCTCATCGTGGAATTTAATAACCGATCCCACAGGTCCGAAGATCTCCTCGCAGGCAACCCTGGATTTATTGTTGGTGGCAATAAGGGTCGGCTCAAGATAGTAGCCTGCCTTGTGCTCATCGGTATCCTCAAGTCTCCTGCCGCCGCAGAGTACCTTGTCGCCCTCGCTCTTGGCTATCTCAACATACTTTAGGATCTTCTCCATCTGGCTGCGGTTAACCTGAGCGCCCATCTGGGTATCCTTGTTCCAGGGGCAACCGACTTTGACTTTGCCAAAGGCAGAGATCAGGCGGGAAACGAACTCGTCATAGATGGTATCCTGCACAAAGATCCTCGATCCGGCGCAGCAGACCTGTCCCTGATTGAAGAGAATACCTAACTGGGCGCCGTCAATTGCCTGATCCATACGGCAGTCATCAAAGAAAATATTCGCGCTCTTGCCGCCAAGCTCAAGAGTTGACGGAATAAGTCTTGATGCCGCGGCGCGGGCAACCTTGTAACCAACATCTGTAGAACCAGTGAAGGCCAGCTTGTCCAAATCGCGATTTTCAAGCAACCAGTCACCGGCCTGTGATCCTGATCCGGTTATAAGGTTGAATACTCCGGGCGGCAGCAGATCGCCTATAAGCTCGGCAAGACGCAGCACAGATAACGAGGTTGTGGATGAAGGCTTGAATACTGTGCAGTCACCCGCGGCGATCACCGGGGCAAGTTTCCAGGCTGCCATGAGAAAAGGGAAGTTCCATGGTACTATCTGTCCTACAACACCTATAGGCTCGCGCAGGATTATCGAGAGGAAACTTCCGTCAAGCACGCTGGCCTGACCTTCCTCACCTAAGATCACTCCGGCGAAGTACCTGAAATGAGATGCAGCCATAGGAATGTCAACTCCCATGGTCTCGCGGATCGGCTTGCCATTATCACAGGTCTCAATAAGGGCGAGTTCTTCTTTGTGCTCATCTATGACATCAGCGATCTTGTTTAAGATAGCCGCGCGCTCTTTTACCGTAGTTTGGGACCACTTGGGGAACGCGTTACGCGCTGACTTAACCGCCCAGTCAACATCCTCGTGTGACGCGTTCTGGATCTTGGAGAGCACGTCTCCGGTAGCGGGGCATGTTGAGGTTAAAGTCTCGCCTTCTGATGATTTGACCCATTCACCATTGATGTAAAGGCCATACTCATCTTTGAGCTTCAGTCCATTTGGCAGCATAAATTACTCCTTAGCTGTTTGTTTTTCTTGTACTTACGATAATAGTTCGCCATTTTGAGATCTCATCTCACGTGATGTCTTTTGTCAGTTTTGCTTACAAAAGCGTGATCCTGTCGAAATTTTGGCGCTTGCTGAAAACAATGCGTGAAGACGCCTTTGTGCCGTTTACGGCAAGAATCTGCCGCCTGATAGAACCTCGGCAAAACATGCCAGATTTTGCCTCCACCATATACAGATCCTTTTATTTTCAGCAGATTAAACAATATTTATAAAAGTTGGCACGTATATTGAATATGGAAAAGCAAACAAATTAAAAAAGAACCCGCGAGGGTTCGCCTGAAACAGCAGGCTGACTTAGGAGAACATCATTATGGCTCTTTATGTAAACACCAACGTGACATCGCTCAGGACACGTACCGCCCTGACGAACGATACCAACAAACTCAGCACCACCTATCACCGTCTG
>SFGV01000038.1 GCA_004557545.1 Succinatimonas hippei | reverse complement strand
ATTCACCCTGTAGCGATGAATCAGGGCGAGCGTTTCGCAATTCGTGAAGGTGGTAAGACTGTCGGCGCTGGCGTCGTTGGTTCTATCATTGAATAATAAACAGGGCATTTAATAATGCCTAAGTCCGCAACCATACGCGCTTAGATGTCGCGAGGGTTGCGGATTTTATTTATCTGTTATGCGTCCTAAATGGATGGTTCCTTAGGATATAGATTGTGACAGGTATCTGGCATGATATAATTCCATGTTCAATTCGCTTTTTTGAACAAGGCGTATAACGGAATTGCTCGCGTAAGCGCGCTATATATTTAGGAATTTCTATGTCTCAGACAGCAAGCAAGGCGGTCAAACAGGCTGACAAGACCGCTTCAGCAGGCACCACTAAGGCGCCGGCCGTCAAGAAAAAAATTGTAAAGAAACAAAATGGCAAGATTCAATTTGTTTCAGCCCCGGTAAATGCCTTTCTTTGGATAGTTTCCGCAATTCTCATATGCGGGGCAATCTTTGGAAACTATTATTACTCCAACTATATGGTTGTTGATGAAACAACATTGCAGAGACTCGGCCGTGTATTGTTGGTTATAGTAACAATAGTGGCGGGTCTTGCGATATTGCTTTTAACCAACCGTGGTCATGATCTGCTTAAGTTCGGGTCCGAATCGTATACGGAACTTCTAAAAGTAGTATGGCCTACTCGTCAGGAAGCGGTACAGACTACAGTGATTGTATTCATTGCGGTGTGTGTAGTAAGTCTTTTCTTATACCTGTGCGATGTGGTTTTCCTTGAAATCGTTCGTATGGTAACTCTCTGATCTGGGAGCATGAATCATGGCTGATGAAGAGAAAAAAATAGATGCCCCTATGGCTCCGGAGGCTCCGGTACAGACCGAAAATGCTGGTGTACAGGCAGTAGCGGACGCTCCTGAGAGTACCTCCAGTGAGAAAAAGGTGACAAATCTGGTGAGAGAAAAGATCCCTGAATCATCAGACGGTCGGGGACCAATGCGCTGGTACGTAATTCAGGCGTTTTCAGGGTTTGAACAGCGTGTGGCTCTGACTCTTCAGGAGCGCATCAAAATCCATCACATGGAAAATGACTTTGGCGAGGTTCTTGTTCCAAAAGAAAAAGTCAAAGAGATTAAAGATGGGAAAAAACACGAGACTGAACGTAAGTTTTTCCCCGGCTATGTGCTTGTGCACATGCGCATGAACTCGCAGTCATGGCAGCTGGTGAAGCACACAGAGCGCGTTCTTGGCTTTATTGGAGGAACATCAGACCATCCTTTGCCAATTACCGAAAAAGAGGCCGACCGGATCCTCGACAGGCTTAAGGAGAGCGAGGCCGCGCCGCGTCCTAAGACTGAATTCTCTGTAGGTGAGACAGTTCGTGCCATTGACGGTGCATTCAAAGACTTTGTCGGAACGGTCGAAAAGGTTGACTATGAGAAAAATCGTCTTACCGTCTCGATTGCTATTTTTGGTCGAGCTACTCCGGTTGACCTTGAGTTTTCTCAAGTCGAAAAAGATATTTGATCTAGATAATTAGCAGGATCTCTAAAAAAGGCGCATTTATCAGGATGTGCCTTTTTTGTTGCTCGCGCTGAAAAATAACTTGAAAAGGGAATTAAAGTAAGTATAATCGTACAGATCTTTTGTGCAGTCCCCAAGATCGATGTTTAATTACATTCAGCTAAGTAAGACTGCAGGGAAGCGTCATGAAGACGCGATATAACCCACATTATCGAGGAAATCCTCAAAATGGCAAAAAAAGTCACTGCCTACATTAAGCTTCAGGTTGGCGCTGGTTCAGCCAATCCTGCTCCTCCGGTTGGCCCGGCTCTGGGTCAGCACGGCGTTAACATCATGGAGTTCTGCAAGGCGTTCAACGCTGCGACTGCCAAGATGGAAAAAGGTTCACCGGTTCCGGTGATCATTACCGTTTACTCGGATAAGTCTTTTACCTTTGTTTCAAAGACCTCTCCTGCATCCTACCTCATTAAAAAGGCTGTAGGAATTAAGTCTGCGTCTCACAAACCAGGCACCGAGTCAGCGGGTAAAATTACCCATGCCCAGCTCCTTGATATAGCCAAAGCCAAGGATCCGGACATGACTGGCGCTGATCTCGAAGCCTCAGCCCGTTCAATCGCAGGCACTGCCCGCTCAATGGGTATTCAGGTGGAGGAGTAATCATGGCCAAGTTATCCAAGCGCATGAAAGAAATCCGTGAGAACGTGGACAAGAATAAGGTCTATGCCCCTCTTGAAGGATTTGACATCATAAAGAAATACGCCAAGGCTAAATTCACTGAGAGCGTAGATGTTGCCATTCAGCTTGGCATTGATGCGACAAAGTCAGATCAGAATGTTCGTGGCGCAGCTGTTCTCCCTAATGGGACTGGCAAAACCGTACGTGTTCTGGTGTTTACTCAGGGTGAAAACGCTGAAGCTGCCAAAGCAGCAGGCGCTGATATTGTTGGAATGCAGGAAGTCGCCGACAAGATTAAACAGGGTTTCATGGATTTTGACGTAGTTATTGCTTCTCCGGATGCAATGCGCGTTGTCGGCCAGTTAGGCCAGATCCTCGGCCCCCGTGGCTTGATGCCTAACCCTAAAGTTGGCACTGTTACCCGTGACGTGGCTGCAGCAGTCAAAAATGCCAAGGCTGGTCAGGTGCGTTATCGTAACGACAAGGCTGGTTGCATTCAGGCTTCCATCGGCAATGTGAAATTTACCTCACAGCAGCTGGTCGAAAATCTCACCGCTCTTGTTGCCGCGATCAGTAAACAGCGCCCTAGCTCTTCTAAAGGCGCATTTGTCAAAAAAGTCTGCGTCTCATCAACCATGGGCGCCGGCGTAACTCTTGACAAGGCTCTCATTGGCGGCTCAGCAGATACTTCTGCCGCTACAGAGGAATAAAAATAAAAGCAACCGTCTAGGCGGTTGCTGTTTGGAAGGGGCTCGTCCTCTGACCAAAGACCGCAGGTGGTAATACCTTAATGTTCCTGCGCAGGAGGAGATAAGCTCCAACGGAATTTTCCTTTGGAACTGATTTCCAATCAGCCCGAAAGGGTAACCGGTTCCCTTAAGCTAAAGGGAACCATTCGGAGTCACTGCTAAAATGGCACTGAATATCGAAGACAAAAAGGCAATTGTTGCCAAAGTCGCCGACGCGGCAAATAAGGCCGTGTCAGCTGTCATCGCAGACTCTTGCGGCATTCCCGTAGCCGACCTCACCAAGCTCCGTAAAGAAGCGCGTGCAAACAATGTGTACCTGCATGTTGTTCGTAACACCCTCCTTTCGCGTGCAGTTGAGGGCACCGAGTACGTCAGCCTGAGAGATTCCATGAAAGGACCGACTATGGTTGGTTTTTCAATGGATCATCCCGGCGCGGCAGCTCGTCTGTTTAAAGAGTTCGCGAAAACCCATGACAAGTTCCAGGTAAGAGCCCTTCAGTTTGAAGGTAAAGTTTACGATGCGAAGGATATTGATATCCTTGCTTCTCTGCCTACCTATGAGGAAGCTATCGCTCACCTCATGGCAACCCTCAAAGAGGCTGCCGCTGGCAAACTTTGTCGTACTCTTGCCGCACTTGGCGACAAACTTTCTGCTGAAGGTGGCGCTTCTGCCCCGGCAGCTGAGGCTTAACGGCCTGTTTCAATTTCAATTGCTTCAGGCTAAGCCTGAAATAAAATTTTAAAGGAAAATCAAAATGGCATTATCCACTGATGAGATCCTCGACGCGATCGCCAACATGTCCGTAACTGATGTTGTTGCTCTGGTCAAGGCTATGGAAGAGAAGTTCGGCGTTTCAGCCGCTGCTGCCGTAGCTGCTCCTGCTGCCGGCGGTGCCGCTGCAGAAGAGAAGACTGAGTTTGACGTTGTCCTGAAGGAAGTCGGCGCTCAGAAGATCGCCGTCATCAAGGCTGTTCGTACCGCTACCGGTCTTGGTCTTAAGGAAGCTAAGGATCTCGTTGAATCAGCTCCTTGCAAGGTTAAGGAAGCTATGCCTAAGGCCGATGCTGAAGCCCTTAAGAAGTCTCTCGAGGACGCTGGCGCCAAAGCTGCCCTGGAATAATCAGGCAATTGCGCTTTAAACGGTTCTTACACCGGACCGTAAAGGGTTTTAGCCCTGAAAAAAAACCCGGAACCGCCATTTTTGACGGTTTCGGGTTTGGTGACTGAATAATACAGAAAGATGCCAAGGCATCTCACACCGGAAACAGATCAATCTGAGGATCCCCTATCCATGGTCTACTCCTATACTGAGCAAAAGCGCATCCGCAAGGATTTCGGCAAGCGAGTCAAAGTACTTGATACTCCATATCTGCTTGCTGTCCAGATCGATTCATTCAAGCAGTTCATAAGTTCCGATCCCAAGAACGAAAATGGGCTTGTTGCCGCATTCAAGAGCGTTTTCCCGATCAAGAGCTATTCGGGTAATGCTGAACTGGCATATAACAGCTTCCGTCTTGGCGAGCCGAAATTTAATGTTCGCGAATGTATGATCCGCGGCACGACATATTCGGCGCCGCTTAAGGTTAAGCTGAGTCTGATTCGCTATGAGAAGGACTCACCCAAAACCGTCAAGGAGCGTATAGACCAGGACGTTTACATGGGCGAAATACCGCTCATGACCGATAACGGGACGTTTATTATTAACGGCACCGAGCGTGTCGTTGTGTCACAGTTGCACCGTAGCCCTGGTGTCTTCTTTGATGACGACAAGGGCAAGACACACCCAGGTCGCGTCCTCTTTAGTTCCCGTGTAATTCCATACCGCGGTTCCTGGCTGGACTTCGAGTTCGATCACCGCGATAACCTTTTTGTGCGTATTGACCGCCGTCGCAAACTTCCTGCGACAGTGCTCCTGCGCGCCCTCGGATATAACACCGAGCAGATTTTAAAGCTCTTCTTTGACACTGTAGAGTTTCAGTTCAAAGGCGGTAAGGTCACTATGGACCTTATTCCTGAGAGACTCCAGGGTGAAGTTGCTACATTCGATATTAAGTCCGGAAAAGACGTTATTGTTGAAAAGGGCAAAAAGATCACTGGACGTCACATCAGACTGCTTAAGAAAGCTGGTGTTACTTCAATAGTCGTCCCCTCAGAATATTTGCTTGGCAAGATCGTTGCTAAGAACTATGAGAATAAGGACGGCAAGACCTTCATAACCGCCAATACTGTGATCAACGAGGAAAATCTTCCTCTGATCATGGGCTCTGGCGTGAAGAAGATAGAGACTCTTTATATCAGCCAGGTGAATGAAGGTCCGTTCATGGCCGACACCCTGCGCACAGATCCCACAAGAGATCTCTCTTCAGACAGCGCAGACCGTCAGGCAGCTCTTTTTGAAATCTATAAGATGATGCGTCCAGGTGAAATCCCGACGCTCGAAGCTGCCGAGACTCTGTTCAAGAATTTGTTCTTTGCAGAAGACCGCTATGATCTTTCGTCAGTCGGTCGCATGAAGTTCGATTTCCGCTTCTATGAGGCGAAGAACTTCAAAGCAGGTCTGCAACGCTTGTTATCTGATCCTGAGCGTGAGATAAACACCGAAGCTTCAGGCGTTGTCGTTGCCGGTGGAAATGTTTACGTTTCCTTCCCTCAGGTGATCGATGCCATACGTCCATACCTCGATGAGGATGAGCAGAAGGTAATGCCTGACACGAACCCGGAGTCACGCGCAGATAAAATTTTAGATTATCTTGAGTATTCCGTTTACTCATCTTCACAGGATGAGCTTAAGGATGCTGCCGACCGCCTGCTTTATAAGGTTAAGTTTGACGGCAAGGACGGTAAATTCGGATTTGAAAAGGCTCTGATTCTGCCGCTTGATACTCTTGAGCTATCTGTAAACGTAGCAGAGAGTGACACCAAGGTAACCGATGCGCGCGGTAAGGCACTTAAGCTTGATCGTTCTCCTATAGACGGTGAAGCGATGCGCGGCACTTTAAGCGCTGGTGATATTATCAGGGTTTTGCGCTATCTCATTAAAATCCGTAATGGTAAAGATAGCGTCGATGATATCGATCACCTTGGCAATCGTCGAATCCGTTCTGTGGGTGAGATGGCTGAGAACCAGTTCAGAATTGGACTGGTCCGCGTTGAGCGTGCAGTAAAAGAAAGATTATCTTTAGGTGATCTTGATAATACAACTCCTCAGGAGCTTATAAACGCAAAGCCAATCACCGCTGCGATCAGAGAATTCTATGGTTCAAGCCAGTTATCGCAGTTTATGGACCAGAACAACCCGCTTTCCGAGGTTACTCATAAGCGTCGTATTTCCGCATTAGGTCCAGGCGGCCTGACCCGTGAGCGTGCCGGTTTCGAGGTTCGTGACGTTCATCCGACTCATTATGGTCGTCTGTGCCCGATTGAGACTCCTGAAGGACCTAATATTGGTCTTATCAACTCACTGGCGGTATTCGCACGTTGCAACGATTATGGCTTCCTGGAGACCCCTTACCGCTATGTGCGCAACGGCGTTGCTGAAGAAGATTTCGTCTACCTTTCAGCTATTGAGGAAGGTCAGTACATAATCGCTCAGGCAAACACTGATCTCGACGAAAACGGAAAGATAATTCCTGAATATGTACAGTGCCGCTACAACGGAGATTCAGTAGTAAGAAAAGCTACAGACGTTCAGTTAATGGACGTTTCGCCGCAACAGATTATCTCTGTCGCCGCGGCTCTGATCCCGTTCCTTGAGCATGACGACGCTAACCGTGCTCTGATGGGCGCAAACATGCAACGTCAGGCTGTTCCTACAGTGCGTTCAGAAAAGCCGCTCGTTGGTACCGGAATGGAACGCGCTGTTGCGGTTGACTCAGGAGTCACCATCATCGCCAAACGTGGCGGTGTGGTTGAGCATGTTGATGGTTCACGCATTGTTATTCGCGTAAACCCTGATGAGATTGAGAATGAGTTTGATGCAGGCATCGACATTTACAACCTTATCAAGTACGCGCGTTCAAACCAGAACACATGCGTTAACCAGCGCCCTTGTGTCTCTCTTAATGAGAAGATAAAGGCAGGCGATGTTATTGCTGACGGATCATCAACTGATATGGGCGAACTTGCGCTCGGTCAGAATATGAGGATTGCGTTTATGCCTTGGAATGGTTACAACTACGAGGACTCCATCATGGTGTCCGAGAGAGTAGCCGCCAAAGATCGTCTCACAACCATACATATCATTGAGCTCTCATGCGTCGCTCGTGATACTAAGCTTGGACCTGAGGAAATAACCGCTGACATTCCTAATGTTGGTGAAGCCGCTCTGTCAAAACTTGATGAGGCAGGCATTGTTTATGTCGGTGCTGAGGTAAACGGCGGCGACATTCTTGTCGGCAAGGTAACTCCAAAGGGTGAAACTCAGCTGACTCCTGAAGAAAAGCTGCTTCGTGCCATTTTCGGTGAGAAGGCTTCTGAAGTAAAAGACTCATCTCTCAGAGTTCCTAACGATGTCAATGGAACTGTTGTCGATGTTCAGATTTTTACCCGTGAAGGAGTGGAAAAGGACAAGCGCGCCAAAGAAATAGAAGAGATGCACATTAACCAGGTCAAGAAAGATCTGGATGAGGAGTACGCCTTCCTGACTTCAGGTATTCTCAGTCAGGTTCGTAATGTGCTGGTTCGCAGTGGCATGGAAAAGTCAGCAGTTGATGCTATCTCTGATGACAAGTTGCTCTCAACAAGGGCGGGTAATGATACCGCTCAGCGTCAGATCGAGGAATTTTCAGTCCGTCTTGATGACTTCGCCAAGGAATATAAGGAGAAGTTCGAGAAAGAGAAGAAGAAGATCACTGAAGGTGATGACCTCACTCCGGGAGTGCTCAAGATTGTCAAGGTTTATCTTGCGATTAAGCGTCGCATCCAGCCTGGTGACAAACTTGCAGGACGCCATGGAAACAAGGGTGTTATTTCACGTATAACCCCGATAGAGGATATGCCTTTTGACGAAAACGGACATCCTGTAGACATGGTTCTTAACCCTCTGGGCGTTCCTTCACGTATGAACATCGGTCAGGTTCTTGAGGTTCACCTTGGTCTTGCTGCCAGGGGTATTGGTGAAATGATCAATAAAATGATTGTTGAGAACCGCGCGATTAAAGAATTGCGTAAGACCCTGCAAGAAGTTTATGACCTTGGTGATACTTCGCAGAAAGTTGATATATCAAAGCTCACTGACGATCAGGTTCAGGTGCTTGCGAATAACCTCCGCGATGGACTTCCAGTGGCCACCCCGGTGTTTGACGGCGCTCAGGAAAAAGACATAAAGGCTATGTTACGCATGGCCGGCATGCCTGAAAGCGGTCAGATGACTCTATATGATGGACGTACTGGTCGCGCATTTGAGCGTAAGGTTACTGTTGGAATTATGTACATGCTCAAGCTCAACCACTTAGTGGATGACAAGATGCATGCACGCTCGACAGGCTCCTACAGCTTGGTAACCCAGCAGCCGCTGGGCGGTAAAGCTCAGTTCGGTGGCCAGCGCTTCGGCGAAATGGAAGTCTGGGCACTTGAGGCATATGGCGCGGCTTATACGTTACGCGAAATGCTTACTGTCAAGTCAGACGATGTCAACGGTAGAACCAAGATGTACAAGAACATCGTTGATGGTGTCTACCGTATGGACGCTGGCATACCTGAGTCCTTCAATGTTCTGCTCCGTGAAATTCGTTCACTGGGTATCAACATCGAGCTCATCCGCAAGGTTTAATGATTTTCTGGTGCCGGGGTATTCCCCGGCCCGGCTACGACAATAGGAGATACTGTTGTGAGCATTCAGGAAAATAATCAGGAAGAAGAACTGTTCAAGGGTCTTGCCGCAGCTAGCAAGGCGTCTGACACTTCTTCAGGCGAGGATGCCGAACTCGATCTGGGCATAAGTGACAGCTTAGGTAAGTTGGCGTCACGTAGCAGCGCGTTCAAACAGCGCCTTGAGGACTTCGATGCCATCAAGATCGGCTTGGCTTCTCCGGAAATGATCCATGCCTGGTCATATGGCGAGGTTAAAAAACCTGAAACCATCAATTACCGCACGTTCAAACCAGAGAGAGATGGTCTGTTCTGCTGCAAAATTTTCGGACCTATCAAGGACTATGAGTGTCTTTGCGGTAAATACAAGCGTTTAAAGCACCGTGGAACAATCTGCGATAAGTGCGGCGTAGAGGTTACTCAGGCGAAGGTACGCCGTGAGCGTATGGGACACATTGAGCTCGCTGCTCCTGTGGCTCATATCTGGTATCTGAAGTCACTGCCATCACGCATTGGTCTCATCCTTGACATGAAACTGCGTGATATCGAGAGTGTTCTTTACTTTGAAAGCTACGTAGTTACTGATCCCGGCATGACCGATCTTCAGGAGCGTCAGCTTTTAAGTGAAGAACAGTATGTTGACGCACTTTCAAAGTACGGTGATGATTTCTCCGCAAAGATGGGCGCTGAGGCTATACTCGAGCTTTTACAGCACATAAATCTTGAGCAGGAAGAGAAAACCCTTCGCGAGCAATTGGATTCCACCTCATCAGAGAGTAACCGTAAGAAGTTTGCGAAGAGACTTAAGCTTGTAGAGTCGTTCATTCATTCAGGTAATAAGCCAGAGTGGATGATTCTTACTGTTTTACCCGTGCTTCCGCCTGATCTGCGTCCTCTGGTTCCTCTTGATGGCGGACGTTTCGCGACCTCGGATTTGAACGATCTGTATCGCCGTGTTATCAACCGTAACAACCGTCTTAAGAGACTGCTTGACTTAGCCGCTCCTGAGATTATCGTGCGTAATGAAAAGCGCATGTTGCAGGAGTCAGTAGATGCTCTGATGGATAACGGTCGCCGTGGACGCGCTATAACCGGTTCCAATAAACGTCCTCTGAAATCACTTGCCGATATGATCAAAGGTAAGCAGGGTCGTTTCCGTCAGAACCTGTTAGGAAAGCGTGTTGACTACTCAGGCCGTTCAGTAATTACCTGCGGACCATACCTCAGACTTCATCAGTGCGGTCTCCCGAAGAAGATGGCACTTGAGCTGTTTAAGCCATTTATATACGGTCGTCTTGAAGTGCGCGGCATGGCCACCACCATCAAAGCCGCCAAGAAGATGGTCGAGCGTGAGGATCCGGTAGTATGGGATGTACTTGACGAAGTTATTCGTGAGCACCCGATTCTGCTAAACCGCGCGCCTACTCTGCACCGTCTCGGTATTCAGGCTTTTGAACCTATTCTGATTGAAGGAAAGGCAATTCGTCTGCACCCGCTCGTATGCCCGGCGTTCAACGCGGACTTTGATGGTGACCAGATGGCCGTCCATGTACCTCTGACTCTTGAGGCTCAGCTTGAAGCTCGTTGCCTGATGATGTCAACCAATAACATTCTGTCTCCGGCTTCTGGTGATCCAATCATTCTGCCGGCTCAGGACGTTGTGCTCGGACTGTACTACCAGACCCGCATGAAGGTTGGCGCCAAGGGTGAAGGACTGATCGTTTCCTCACCTGATGAGGCTGAGCGCCTGTATAAATCTGATCTTGCGGATTTCCAGGCTCGTATCGCATGCCGTGTTCACTTCTGGGTTAAAGATCCTGACAGTGGTGAGATGATTGAGCATAACGAAATGCGACTTACCACAATCGGTAGAGCGATGCTCACCAAGATCCTGCCTAAGGGCATGAGCTACGATCTGATTGATCCACCCGAAGAGGGAGTAACCCCGGAAACAATCCCTGAGATCATGACTCATAAGGACTGGTTTACTCACGTCTCGAATCATCCTCTGGATAAGAAGAAGATCGCCAATCTGCTGAATGTCTGCTATCACCTGCTTGGTTTGAAGCCGACTTGCATGTTTGCTGACCACATCATGTATACCGGTTTTGCTCACGCTGCACTTTCAGGCTCATCGGTATGTGTTGATGACATGCTGGTTCCTAAGGAGAAGCAGTCAATCATAGCCGCTTCCCAGAAAGAGGTGATGAATGTTCAGTCTCAGTATGAGAACGGTCAGATCACTGCCGGCGAGCGCTACAACAAGGTAATCGATGTCTGGTCAAATGCTGCAGATAAAGTAGCGAAGGCCATGATGAGCAACCTTTCTGTTCAGGAAGGTACCAACATCCTCGGGCAGAAAGAGAAAGAGGCCTCATTCAACTCAATCTTTATGATGGCTGATTCTGGCGCCCGTGGTTCTCCGGCTCAGATCCGTCAGCTGGCAGGTATGCGTGGTCTGATGGCAAAGCCTGACGGCTCAATTATCGAAACCCCGATCACCGCAAACTTCCGTGAGGGCTTGAACGTACAGCAGTACTTCATTTCAACCCACGGTGCACGTAAGGGTCTTGCTGATACCGCGTTGAAGACAGCTAACTCAGGATATCTGACACGCCGTCTTGTTGATGTCGGACAGGATCTTGTCATTACCGAGGAAGACTGCGGTACTGATGACGGTCTTGAAATCACTCCTCATGTTAGTGGTGGTGACGTAATCGAGACACTGCGCGATCGTATTCTCGGAAGAACAACCGCTGTTGATGTCACAAAGCCTGGCACAGGAGAGGTTCTCATCCCGGCTGGCACTCTGCTTGATGAGAAGCTTTGCTCGGTTATTGAGGCCAACAAGATTGATCGTGTCAAGGTTCGCTCTCCTATAACTTGCAAGTGCAAGTTTGGTATTTGCGCCAAGTGCTACGGCAGGGATTTGGCTCGCGGTCATATGGTCAACCCGGGTGAGGCTGTCGGTGTCATAGCCGCCCAGTCCATCGGTGAGCCTGGCACGCAGCTGACAATGCGTACATTCCACATCGGTGGCGCTGCGTCACGTGCGGTTGCCGAGTCTGGCGCCACAGTGCGTAACAGCGGCTCGATCAAGATTGAGAATTCAAAGACCGTCAGGAATACAGATGGCAAGGAAGTCGTTGTTTCCCGTCAGTCAGAGCTGTTCGTTCTCGATGAATTTGGCGCGGTCAAGGAGTCCCATAAGATCCCTTACGGCGCAATTCTTGATGTCGCTGAAGGTGACAAGGTTAAAGTCGGTCAGACTGTAGCCCGCTGGGATCCGCATACTCACCCGATTGTGTCTGAGGTTCGCGGTTTCATCAAATACGTCGACATCATTGAGGGTGTCACGGTTGACAAGAAAGAGGATGAGGCTCTTGGCATCTCCTCGATCGAGGTTCGTGAGCTGGCGGCCCGTCCTGCCGGTGGTAAGGAAAAGAGACCTTCAGTCAAGATTGTTGACGCCGATGGCAACGATGTAATGATACCGGGCACCAATGTTGCGGCTCAGTACATGCTTCAGGCAAAAGCCATTGTGCAGATGCAGGATGGCGCAGAGGTCAATCTCGGTGACGTTATCGCACGTATTCCTCAGATAGCAGGCGGTACCAAAGACATTACCGGTGGTCTGCCGCGTGTCGCCGATCTGTTTGAGGCGCGCAGCCCGAAGGAGCCGGCAATCCTGGCTGAGATCTCTGGAACTGTCAGCTTCGGCAAAGAGACCAAGTCAAAACGCCGTCTGATTATCACCCCGGATGAAGGCGCAAAGGACGAGTATGGCAATCTTATCGCTCCTCATGAGGAGATGGTTGCGTTATCACGTAACCTCAACGTCTTTGAGGGCGAAAAGGTAACCAAGGGTGAGGTTATCGCTGATGGTCCTGAGTCACCCCATGACATCCTTAGATTACGTGGTGTTAACGCTGTAGCTAACTACATTGTTAACGAGGTTCAGGATGTTTACCGTCTGCAGGGCGTTAAGATTAACGACAAACATATTGAAGTCGTTGTCCGTCAGATGCTCCGCAAGTGTGAGATCCTTGATCCGGGTGAGAGCACCAAGTACCTGACAGGAGAGATCGCTGAGGTTTCCCATGTTCGTACAGATAATGAGAAACTTGTGGCTGAGGGTAAGAAGCCAATTATTTACAGACACATTCTCATGGGTCTGACCAAGGCTTCGTTAAGCACGGATTCCTTCATCTCCGCGGCTTCCTTCCAGGAAACCACCAGAGTTCTGACCGAGGCTTCAGTTGAAGGTAAGGTTGATGATCTGCGCGGACTTAAGGAAAACGTGATTGTTGGACGCCTGATCCCTGCTGGAACCGGCTTCAAATATCACAAGCAACGCCGTGAGGCTCTTGAGAGAGCAGAGGAAGCAAAAGAGAATGCAGCTTCTTCAGTTTCTCAGGAAGAACTTCAGAAGCAACTTGGTGAAGCTCTCGAGGCAGTTGACGCATCTTCTGCCGGAGCATCTAATCCTCAAGCCGGTGACAATGCCTGAGCTATAATCAGCTAAGGTTCAGTATCCGCCCCCGGGCTGAAAAGTCCGGGGGCGTTTGTTTAAGGAGAAGAAGATGTCGACAATCAAAGTTATTTCAACTGATAATGCTCCGGCAGCAATTGGTCCTTATGTTCAGGGGAAAATTGTCGGGGGGCTGTTATTTGCCTCAGGTCAGATCCCCCTGGATCCAAAGACGGGTAAGCTCGTTGAAGGCGGGATCAGCGCGCAGGCTAAACAGGCACTGACTAACGTCAAGGCTCTGGTGGAAGCTGCGGGCTCTGATATGTCGAAGGTTGTAAAAACCACCTGCTTTCTCAAAGATATAGCAGACTTCTCGGCATTCAATGAGGTATATGCGACCTTCTTTAGCGGAGATGCTCCTGCTCGTTCATGCGTTGGCGGAATTGATCTTCCAAAAGGCGCTCTGTGCGAGATTGAAGTAATTGCGGCAGTCTGAAAAATCAGTCTTGGTAGTGATTCGTAGTTCTCCTAACAGCAAAAAGTTTCATTTTTATGTTCAGGAGACTATACAAAGCCTCATTGCATCAGATGCCAGACTTAAAGCTGTCTTTTTCATGGATGAGGCTGCCTGTTTGTGTTCCCGTAATCTCGCAAGGGGTTCTGTACGCTCGTTAATTCAAGAAGGTTACAAGGATCTGGCAAAAAAAACGGGAGCATCTCTATTGTGCTGTGGAAGGGCTTTTGCTGATCTTGGAATGGCAAATTCCGACATAGCGCCATGCTTTGAACTGTCTGGAAACTTTGAACTGTCTACATTATTCACCACTTCGTATTTAACGCTTGAGTTTTAGTCTAATGAAAGCTGTGATTTTTGAATCCGACCCGTTGCGATCAGCAGTTTATGAGCAAGGAATAGAGCTTTGTGGAAATTTACTGGATATGGGTGAGGAGGTAACAGCTTTTATCAGTGGAAATTTCGCTGAAGCTTATGAAAACGCACCAGAAGACGCGGAATTTAAACGCAAACTCTCTCAGCTTGAGCTTTATGGGGCAAAACTTGCAGGAGACCCGACTATAAGCGCAGAAAGCAGAATTCTTTTAAACAATTGCGGGGGGGCGATTTCTTTTTAATGTTATATCTTGCTTTAAGCGAATCGGGGCTTGCGCGCGCGGTTAAACTGAAAAGGAAAGAAGACCAGATAGTGCTACTTTTTCCTTGCGCTGCCGGAGAAGGAGTCCTAGGCGCAAAAGGAATAGTAAAAAGCGGAACTATCACACCCTCAATGTTATCTGAAATAATTCTTCACAATCGTCAGCGCATAATAAGTTTGCGTTGAGCTCGCCACTCCGTATGCGACTTTCAAAATTCCGTTGACGTCCTTCTTCGCATTGCTATAAAATGTATGACCCCTTTGTCTAAGGGGTGTAAATGTAAAGTCTGTCCATTTATGGATAACAGGAGATTTTATTTAAATGTCAACTATTAATCAGTTGGTGCGTAAGCCCCGTCTGAAGGTCGTGAGCAAGAATAAAGTTCCGGCTCTGGAAGCTTGCCCTCAGAAACGTGGTGTTTGCACCCGTGTTTATGCAACTAAGCCTAAGAAGCCGAATTCAGCAATGCGTAAAGTATGCCGTGTTCGTCTTACCAATGGTTTTGAAGTTACCTCCTACATTGGCGGTGAAGGTCACAACCTGCAGGAACACTCAGTGGTGATGATCCGTGGTGGTCGTGTTAAGGATCTCCCCGGCGTTCGTTATCACACTATTCGTGGTCAGCTTGACTGCGCTGGTGTTAAAGACCGTAAGCAGGGTCGCTCGAAGTACGGTGCCAAGAAGCCTAAGGCTTGATGACATCCTCCCGAGTAAGGCCAAACATCGAGATCAACATTTGGGTTTAGTTTTGGGAAACCCTGAAAATAGAGGATTTTTGAAATGCCAAGACGTCGTGTTGTAGCTCAGCGCAAGATTCTTCCGGACCCTAAGTTCGGTTCTGAGCTCTTAGCAAAGTTCATCAACGTCGTAATGAAGGACGGTAAGAAGTCCATCGCGGAAGCGATCGTTTACGGCGCTCTGGACACCGTTTCACAGAAGAGCGGCAAGGACCACCTCGCCCTGTTCGAAGAGGCCCTTGATCACATCCGCCCTGATGTGGAAGTTAAGTCCCGCCGCGTTGGCGGTGCTACCTACCAGGTTCCGGTCGAAGTACGTCCGGCTCGTGGTAACGCACTTGCCATGCGCTGGCTGGTTGATGCCGCCCGTGCCCGCCATGAGAAATCAATGGCCGCGCGCTTGGCTGGCGAAATGCAGGATGCCGTTGAAAACAAAGGCACCGCAGTTAAAAAGCGTGAAGACATTCATCGTATGGCGGAGGCTAATAAAGCCTTTAGCCACTTCCGCTGGTAATTTGGGAGCAAATTTTCTATGGCGAGAGAAACCCCGCTTAAGTACTACCGCAATATCGGTATTAGTGCTCACATCGACGCTGGCAAGACTACTACCACCGAGCGAATCCTTTTCTACACCGGCAAGAACCACAAGATTGGTGAGGTTCATGACGGTGCCGCTACTATGGACTGGATGGTTCAGGAGCAGGAACGTGGTATTACCATTACTTCCGCCGCAACAACCTGCTACTGGCATGGTATGAACCATCAGTGGGAGAAGCCTTACCGCTTCAACATCATTGATACCCCGGGTCACGTCGATTTCACTATTGAAGTTGAACGTTCAATGCGTGTTCTCGACGGCGCTGTTATGGTTTACTGCGCAGTCGGCGGCGTTCAGCCTCAGTCCGAGACTGTTTGGCGTCAGGCTAACAAGTATCACGTTCCGCGTATTGCGTTTGTCAACAAGATGGACCGTACCGGAGCCAATTTCCTGCGCGTGGTTGAGCAGATTCAGAGCCGTCTCAAAGGCACCCCTGTTCCGGTCTGCCTGCCGATTGGTAAGGAAGACACTTACGAGGGTGTTGTTGACCTGTTAAAGCGTAAGGCTATTGACTGGGATGACGCGTCTCAGGGCGTGAATTTTGAATACACTGATATTCCTGCGGACATGAAGGATCTGGTTGAGGAGTGGCGTGGCAAAATGGTTGACGCTGCTGCTGAAGCCAACGATACCCTCATGGAGAAGTATCTTGAGAACGGCGATCTCTCAGAAGAGGAAATTATCGCGGGTCTTCGTGAACGTACTCTGCGCAACGAGATCATTCCGGTAACCTGTGGTTCTGCCTTTAAGAACAAGGGCGTGCAGTTCATGCTCGACTGTGTCGTGCATTTCTTGCCATCTCCGGTAGATGTTCCTCCTGTTGATGGTAAGGATCTGGCCGGTAACGAGATCACCCGCAAACCGGATGACAACGAGCCTTTCAGCGCGCTGGCATTCAAGCTTGCGACTGACCCGTTCGTAGGTAATCTGACCTTCCTGCGTTGCTATTCAGGTGTTTCACATGCTGGTGACACCGTGCTTAACTCAGATCGTCAGAAGCGTGAGCGCTTTGGCCGTCTGGTTCAGATGCACGCGAACCACCGCGCGGAGATTAAAGATATCTACACCGGTGACATCGTAGCCGCGATTGGTCTTAAAGATACGACTACAGGTGATACCCTGTGTGATCCGGATAAACCTATTATCCTTGAGAGTATGGTGTTCCCGGATCCGGTTATCTCCGTAGCTGTTGAGCCTAAGACCAAGGCTGACCAGGAGAAGATGGCTCTTGCTCTTGCAAGACTGGCTCAGGAGGATCCGTCCTTCCGTGTCCATACTGATAAAGAGTCAGGCCAGACCATCATCTCCGGCATGGGTGAGTTACACCTCGACATTATTGTTGACCGTATGCGTCGCGAGTTTAATGTTGATTGCAACGTCGGCAAGCCTCAGGTCGCTTACCGTGAGACCATTAAGTCTTCGGTTGAGCAGGAAGGCAAGTTTGTTCGTCAGTCAGGCGGCCGTGGACAGTATGGTCACTGCTGGCTGAAGCTTGAGCCTCAGGAAGCAGGTAAGGGTTATGAATTTGTCAACGCTATTGTTGGTGGTGTCATTCCTAAGGAATACATCCCTGCAATTGACAAGGGCGTTCAGGAACAGATGGAAAATGGTGTTTTAGCCGGTTTCCCTGTTGTAGACGTCAAGGTTACTGTGTTTGACGGTTCATTCCACGAAGTTGACTCCTCTGAAATGGCTTTCAAGATCGCAGGTTCAATGGCGTTCAAGGCTGGCTTTATGAAAGCTTCCCCTGTTCTGCTTGAGCCTCTGATGAAGGTTGAGGTTGAGACTCCTGAGGACTACATGGGCGATGTGATCGGTGACTTAAACCGCCGCCGCGCCATCGTTGAAGGTATGGAAGACGGCCCTATGGGCAAGAAGATCCATGCTATGGTCCCGCTTGGAGAGATGTTCGGCTACGCTACTGACCTGCGTTCGCAGACTCAGGGACGTGCGTCTTACACCATGGAATTTGGTCGTTATGCTGAGTGCCCGAGAAACATTGCCGATGCAGTGATTTCTGAGCGTCAGAGCAAGGCTAAATCTGAATAATTTGATAAATTAGAGGGCGCGCCATCGCGCGCCCAGATCTAAAAGGAATTTAACAAATGGCAAAAGAAAAGTTCGTACGTGACCGCGTTCACGTAAACGTCGGCACCATTGGTCACGTTGACCACGGCAAGACCACCCTCACCGCAGCGCTGACCACCGTTCTC
>SFGV01000037.1 GCA_004557545.1 Succinatimonas hippei | reverse complement strand
AGGGTTTGACGAAGAAACGGGTCTTGCCGCTGCCGCTGCCACCGATGACCAGGATGTTTTTGTTCCGGGCGTACTTGGGGTTTTTCGGTTGCTGGACATCGGCCTCCCGCAAAGCAGTTCTTCCGATAGTAGAACAGCATGACAACTTATTGTTCTATCCGGTCTTTACGGAAGGTCTCGAATCATCTCCGAACATAATTTATCTGGGGCCTGACGCTACTCAGCAGATCATCGCTGGACTTGACTGGGTAATCAATGAGAAGAAAGCCAAGACTTTCTACTTCATAGGTTCCGATTACATCTGGCCGCGCACCTCTTTCAAGATCGCGCGCAAGTATATCGAAGACAAGGGACTGAAGGTTGTTGGTGAGGAGTATTACCCATTAGGTCACACCCAGTTCAATTCAGTCATCAATAAATTCAAGCTCAAGAAACCTGATGTGATCTTCTCAACCGTAGTCGGTGGCTCAAATGTTGCCTTCTACAAGCAGATGAAAGCCGCAGGCATCGATTTAACCAAGGAAAAACCTCTGCTCCTGACAACCTCAGTTACTGAGGATGAGGTTCTAGGAATTGGTGGCGAGAACATCGAAGGCGGTTACTCAATCATGAAGTACTTCCAGTCCATGAAGAATGACGCCAACGAGAAGTTTGTAAAGGACTTTAAAGCTCATTACGGAGAAAAGGCGGTTATCGGTGACACCACTGAGTCAGCATATCTCGGTCCTTGGATCTGGAAGGCTGCTGTAGAAAAAGCCGGCACCTTTGACATTGACAAGGTGAGAGCCGCTCTGCCGGGAATCGAGCTTGTGAAGACTCCTAATGGCTATGTAAAGGTTCACGAGAACCACTACATGTGGATGAAGACCTACATCGGTCAGGCTCAAAAAGATGGCCAGTTCAAGATAGTTCACGGTAGTGAACTCATGGAGCCTAATCCGTTCATGAAGGGTTATTAACAGGTAATGCCTGGAAATAACAGGGGGGGCGATCCAAGGTCGCCCCTTAGATGAAAGGTTAAAAGGGAGGATATGGGTATGCTTTCGGGTTACACATTCTCAGAGCTTTTATCAATATTCACTATGCAGGGGTTTGCCGGATTAAGCCTGTTTTCGGTATTTCTCCTTATGGCCTTGGGGCTGGCGGTCATATTTGGTCAGATGGGTGTCATCAATATGGCTCACGGTGAGTTCATGATCCTTGGAGCCTATACGACCTATGTGACATCAAATCTTTTTCAGGCTTACGCACCGGGACTTTTTTCGTTTTATTTCTTTGTGGCGGTAATCGTTTCGTTCTTTGTCGCCGGCGCCTTAGGAGCTTTCATCGAGTGGGCCGTAATAAGGCATTTGTATTCAAGACCTCTTGACACATTGCTTGCGACCTGGGGGCTTAGCCTCATATTGCAGCAGGTTTACCGTTCGATTTTCGGAGCAAAGGAAGTGACGGTAATTCTGCCTGACTGGATGATGGGCGCCCTGCAGGTTACTGACAGCATCGAAATCCCGATTAACGGTCTTATAGTTCTTATTCTCACGCTCATGGTTACCATTTTCATGTGGGTGGTCATGTTCCGCTCAAGACTGGGTATTTCACTAAGAGCCGTAGTTTTAAACCGTCCAATGGCAGGCGCTGTTGGCATCAATACAGCTTTTGTCGACAGGGTCACTTTCTCATTCGGCTGCGGCATAGCAGGAATAGCCGGATGCGCGTTTACCATGATCGGTTCAACAGGTCCTACCGCGGGTCAGCTCTACATAGTAGATACCTTCCTTGTGGTGGTATTCGGCGGAGCCGGCACTCTTATCGGCACGGTATGCTCAGCCTTTGGCATCGCTCAGGCTCAGAGTGTCATGGAGTTCTTTATGAGCGGTTCTATGGCCAAGGTCATCACCCTGCTCATAGTTGTTGGGATCCTGATGATCCGTCCTCAGGGATTGTTCGCAGTCAAGGTCCGCAAATAGGTTTAGAGGGGAGCAAATTATGAAAACACCGGAATCTATTTCGAGGAACAAGAGCCTGGCACTAAACTTTATTGTTCTACTGGCTCTTCTCATCCTTGTATTTCCGTCAGCTATGGATATCTTCCGTCTGAATATGATGGGTAAATATCTGAGCTACGCGTTTGTAGCCATGGGACTGGTTTTGTGCTGGGGCTATGGCGGCATTCTGAGTCTTGGTCAGGGAATATTCTTTGGTCTTGGCGGATACTGCATGGCAATGTTTTTAAAGCTTGAGGCGTCAACACCCGAGTACACTGCGTCACAGACTACTCCGGGAATCCCTGACTTCATGGACTGGAACCAGCTGACAGCTTTACCGTGGTTTTGGAATGCTTTCAAAAGCTTTCCTTTAACTCTGCTTCTCATCATTTTAGTACCTACGGTATTCGCGTATTTCTTCGGATTATGCATGTTCAAGCGCCGCGTTGGCGGAGTTTATTTCTCCATCATCACTCAGGCCATAGCCTGCATCATGACTATCCTGATCGTAGGACAGCAGGGCTATACGGGAGGCATCAACGGCATAACTGATCTCAAGACCTGCATGGGATTTGATATCAGAACGAATGAAGCAAAACTGTTTCTTTACTATCTCTGCGTATTCCTTCTGGTTCTTGCGGTGCTCTTATGTGTATGGGTTTCAAGGAGCAAGGCAGGAAGGTTGCTGCTCGCGATCCGCGATGATGAGGAACGTGTGAGGTTCTCCGGTTACGATGTGGCCAATTTCAAGATCTTCGTGCTCTGTTTTTCAGCGCTGCTTTCAGCGATCGGCGGGGCGATGTTCACTCTTCAGACCGGATTTATGTCGCCAAGTTTCGTTGGAATAGTGGCCTCCATCGAAATGGTGGTGTTCTGCGCTGTTGGCGGCCGTACCTCGATATTCGGAGCAATCTATGGAACCTTACTTGTAAGTATCGCCAAAACCGCGATCTCCGAGAATTTCCCCGAACTCTGGTCACTGCTTATAGGAGCGATTTTCATCGGCTGTGTGCTGGTATTTCCAAAAGGTCTTGCCGGTGTTTACAACGATCACGTTCTGCCATGGCTTATGAGTCTTGACGAGAGACTGAAAACAGCCTGCAGAGGCGCGCGCGAGCAACATGACGCTCAGGTCGAAGCCTTAAAAGATGTGCCATCTGACAAAGTGCTTCTGGGCGTGCCTGCCGAGTATTTAAGCGATGAGCGT
This sequence comes from Succinatimonas hippei, assembly GCA_004557545.1. Lineage (GTDB taxonomy): Bacteria > Pseudomonadota > Gammaproteobacteria > Enterobacterales > Succinivibrionaceae > Succinivibrio > Succinivibrio hippei_A. Next base: position 15,054 of record SFGV01000037.1, on the reverse strand, counting down.
GACGCGCTGGGTTTAATGTCTGACGATGGGAGGAGCCTGTCATGAAGAAAAAGGAATTTGCCCTTGAGGTTGAGGATCTGACGGTTTCTTTTGACGGATTTAAGGCCGTGGATTCCCTCTCATTCTATGTTGACGAAGGCGAGATCCGGGTGATCATCGGACCAAACGGCGCCGGTAAAACCACGGTTTTGGATCTGATCTGCGGCAAGACCAGAGCTACCTCAGGCTCAATAAAGTTTCACGGCCATGAGCTTACCAGGCTTAAGGAGAACGAGATAGTAGATGTCGGCGTCGGACGCAAGTTCCAGAACCCATCCATATATGAAAACCTGACGGTGTTTGAGAACCTAGAGCTCTCATATCCGAAAGGCAAGAAAGTCTTCGGAGCGCTGTTCTTCAAGCGTGATCAGGCGGTGATAGACAAAGTCAGGGAAGTAGCCTCAACCATCTTTCTTGAGGACAAGCTTCACGTCAAGGCGAGTCTTTTAAGCCATGGTCAGAAGCAGTGGCTTGAGATCGGAATGCTGCTCATCCAGAACCCTTCTCTCATGATGCTTGACGAGCCGGTGGCCGGCATGTCGGTTGCCGAGCGCAAGCAGACAGCCGAGCTCCTGCATCGCATTATCAAAGGACGCTCGGTGATAGTAATCGAACACGACATGAAGTTCGTGGAGGATATCGCAGACCGTGTGACGGTAATGCATCAGGGAAAACTTCTTGCAGAGGGCAGCATGGAAAGCGTCAAGAAGAATCAGCAGGTAATCGACGTTTATCTGGGGCAGTAAGGAGGCACTTATGCTGGAACTTAAGAAATTCAAGGCAGGTTACGGCGAAAGTGTCGTCATAGGCGGCATGGATCTGTCGATCGCCAAAGGAGAAATAGTCGCGCTGCTCGGGCGTAACGGCATGGGTAAAACCACGCTTATGAAATCCATCATGGGAGTTATTAAAACCATGAGCGGACAGTGTCTGCTGGATGGTGAGGACGTCACGCATCTTAAGAGCTTTGAGAGAGTGCGCAAAGGCATGGCTTTCGTTCCTCAGGGGAGAATGATCTTCGGAAGCATGACGGTTGCCGAGAATATAGAAACCGGGCTTACGGTGACGGGTGAGCGTGAGATCCCCGAGGATCTTTACCGGCTTTTCCCCATCCTGAAGGAATTCAGAAAGCGCCGCGGCGGCAACCTTTCGGGAGGGCAGCAGCAACAGCTGGCTATCGCGAGGGCTCTGGCGAGTAATCCCAAAATGCTGCTGCTTGACGAGCCTACCGAAGGCATTCAGCCCTCGATCATCAAGGATATGGCGAAGGTGCTGCGCCAGATCCGAGATGAGCGCGGACTCACGATATTCGTTTCAGAACAGGTTCTGAGCTTCGCGCTTGATGTAGCAGATCGCATTGTGGTCATGGAACGGGGCAGCATAGTTTATGACCAGAAGCGTGAGGATACCGACGCCAACGTAGTGTCAGGATTCCTGTCGGTATGATTTGTTAATGTTCCCTCTGGTGCCGCTTTTGGCGGCGCGTTTTGGGTCCGCTCCGGATAAATCCGTAACGGGCCCTTTTTTATACACATAAAACCTTTGGAAATCAGCTGACTGGACGAAATTTTTTAAATTCACGGCATCTTCGGTTAAGGCTTGAAAAATGTTAAAATGATCACATGTATTTCCGCCTGCTCAAGGCGTTTTTCTGGTAAGAGACTGAGGGAATTCTAATGAGCTATATCAACAAGGCTGCTTCGATCGCGCAGTACGATCCTGAACTGTGGAAAGCAATTTCAGGTGAGAACCAGCGTCAGGAAGATCACATTGAACTTATCGCTTCTGAAAATTACGCGTCAAAGTGCGTTATGGAGGCTCAGGGTTCACAGCTTACCAATAAATACGCCGAGGGCTATCCCGGAAAGCGCTACTACGGCGGATGCGAGTTTGTTGATGAGGTAGAGCGTCTGGCCATCGAGCGCGCCTGCAAGCTCTTCCACTGTGACTACGCCAATGTTCAGCCGCACGCGGGTTCTCAGGCCAACGCCTGCGCTTACGCCGCGATGTGCAAGCCGGGTGACACCATCCTCGGTCTCTCCCTTTCATCAGGCGGCCACCTGACCCATGGTTCAAAGGTCAACTTCTCAGGCAAGATTTACAACGCTGTAGGCTACGAGGTAGACGAGAGCGGCGTTATCGAGTATGAGGAGGTAAGACAGAAGGCCTTAGAGTGCAAGCCCAAGGTAATTGTCGGCGGCTTCTCAGCCTACTCAGGAATTGTTGACTGGAAGAAGCTGCGTGAAATAGCCGATGAGGTCGGCGCCTACCTCATGGTTGACATGGCTCATGTGGCAGGTCTCGTCGCCGCCGGTGTTTACCCAAGCCCGATTGATTACGCGCACGTGGTGACCTCAACTACCCACAAGTCATTAGGCGGCCCGCGCTCTGGCTTCATCCTTTCAAACTGCCATGATCAGGATCTCTACAAGCGCCTGAACTCAGCAGTGTTCCCGGGCAACCAGGGCGGTCCGCTCATGCACATCATCGCGGCCAAGGCAATCGTCTTCAAGGAGGCGATGGAGCCATGGTACGTTGAGTATCAGAAGCAGGTGGTAAAGAACGCGCAGCTTCTTGCCAGCGAGATCCAGAAGCGCGGCTACAAGATCGTTTCAGGCGGTACCCACAACCACCTCATGCTGGTCGACTTCACCGATCGCGAGATGACCGGCAAGGACGCCGAGGCGGCTCTGGGCAAGGCCAACATCACCGTCAACAAGAACACCGTACCGGGCGAGAAACGCTCACCCTTCATCACCTCAGGCATTCGCGTAGGCACTCCTGCCTGCACCCGCAGAGGCTTCAAGGAGCCTGAGATCAGGGAGCTTGCCGGCATTATCTGCGATGTGCTTGATAACTATCAGGATGACGCGGTTATCGCCAAGTGTAAGGAGCGCGCAATTGATCTTTGCAAGCGTTTCCCTGTTTACAAGGACTGAGGTTTAAGGCTTGAAAGCCAGAGAACAGGAAAAACTTGACCGTCAGTACATGGCGCGGGCTCTGAAGCTCGCGTCTCATGGTCTTTACACAGCCTCCCCCAATCCGGCGGTAGGCTGTGTTATTGTCAGGGACGGCAAAATAATCGGCGAGGGCTGGCATCACCGCGCGGGTGAGGGGCACGCCGAAATCATGGCTCTTGAGAGCGTAAATGGAAGCGTAAAAGGCGCGACCGTGTATGTGACCTTGGAGCCATGCTCCCATTACGGGAGAACTCCTCCTTGTGCCGTAAGACTGGTACATGAGGGAATAAAACGCTGCGTCATCGCCGTGGGAGATCCCAATCCCAAGGTTTCAGGACGCGGAGTCAGGATTTTAAAGAGCGCCGGGATCGAGGTTAAGACCGGCGTTCTTGAGAAGAAGGCCTGGTTTTTAAACCGTGCCTTCATGAAAGCCATTACCTCCGACAAACCGTTTGTGACCGTCAAAACCGGGATGAGCCTTGACGCGAAGATAGCGTTAAAGGACGGACAGAGCCAGTGGATCACGTCAGCAAGATCCAGATCTCAGACTATGGATCTGAGGGCGCGCTCTGACGCCATCATCACGGGATCAGGGACGGTGATAGCGGACAATCCGCGTCTTTCGGTGCGGTACGCCGAGCTTCCCGGCAAGGCAAAGAAAAAGGTCTCGGAGAGTGAGATAAGACAGCCTCTGAAGGTGGTGCTCGATTCGCGCTCAAGGCTCAATCCTAATGATTTTGAGCTCTTCAAGGCAGGCGGCAGGGTGCTCTGGTGCACCGCGCAGAAAAAAGAGCAGAGTGTGCGCGAGGAGAGAATTGATGATCGCGTAACAAGGCTTTATGTTCCCTCAGAGGGCGGACACATAAGCCTGAGCGGGGTGCTTGAGTATTTAGGTGCCCATCAGATAAGGCGCGTACTGGTTGAGGCCGGCGGAACTCTTACGGGGTCATTTATCTCAGCTGATCTTGCCGATGAGGTTTACGCCTTTGTAGCGCCTGTGCTGCTTGGAACGCAGTCACAATCAGCCTTCGTGCTCAGCGCCCCGCAGACGCTCTCAGAGAGCGCGCGGCTTTGCCTTCACAGCGTAAAAAAGATCGGTGATGACGTAAGACTTCATTACCTGAATGTCAAAACCGCGGCGGCGCTCGCTGTCCACGGAGGTCACTGATGTTTACGGGAATTGTTCAGGCTGTGGGAACACTGCTGCAGATCACGCCAAGACAGGGCGGCGCCGCGGTCTCAATAAAGGCTCCTCATGAGTTTCTTCAAGAGGAGAACGTGAAGTTAGGCGACTCGATAGCCTGCAACGGCGTTTGCCTTACGGTCACCTCGTTTGATGAGAGCTCGTTTACCGCGGATATGTCATCAGAGACCTTAAGCGTAACCTGCTTTGGGGGCTACAGCCGTGGCAGTCTTATAAATCTTGAGGCGGCGTGCACGCCCGGCACTCATCTTGGCGGTCACATCATGCAGGGGCATGTCGACGGGATCGGTCTTATAAGATCAAGAACCGACAGAGCGGACTCAACTGAGATCATGATCTCTCTGCCCTCTGATCTTAAAAGATATGTCGCGATGAAAGGCTCGATAGCGGTCGACGGGGTCTCGCTTACCGTAAACGGCATTGAGGGAGATCTGATGCGGCTTACGCTAATTCCTCATACCATGGGGGCAACGGCAATTTCAAACTGGCGCCCCGGGGCTAAGGTTAATCTTGAGGCTGACGTGCTTGCGCGTTATCTTGAGCGCCTCTGCCAGTTCAATTCAGACAAGTCTGCGCAAGGCACGCTTGATCTGAATACGCTTATAGAAAACGGGTTCTAATCTGGAGTAACTATGTCAATAAAGAGAATTGAGGGCGTGTTGCCCTGCGCGGACGGCCGCTTTGCCATTGTAGTGTCCCGCTTCAACAGCTTCATCTGCGAGCGCCTTTTAGACGGCGCGCTTGACGTGCTAAAGCGCGAAGGGCAGGTGAATGAGGATAACATCACCGTGGTTCACGTCCCCGGCGCCATCGAGATCCCTCTCGTGTGCCAGAAACTGGCCAAGTCCGGGAACTATGACGCGATCATCACCTGCGGCTGTGTGATCCGCGGCTCAACCTATCATTTTGAGGTGGTCGCCAATGAATGCTCAAAGGGACTTACCCAGGTAACCCTTTCCACCGGCGTTCCGGTCACCAACGGTGTGCTTACCACTGATACTCTTGATCAGGCCGTGCAGCGCGCCGGTTCCAAGATGGGTAACAAGGGCGCCGAGGCTGCCGGAGCGGCTTTGGAGCTGGTAAACGTCTTAAGACAGATCTGATTGTCAGGAATAATGATGGAACAGGAACAGAAGACAGCGCCGCGTCAGGCGGCTACCCCGGCCACCAGACACAAGGCGCGCCATTTCGCGCTTCAGGCTATTTATCAGTGGGCGATGACCGGGGATAACGCCGGTGATATCGAAAGCCAGTTTGAAGAGGATCAGCCCTTGGGCAACGCCGATCGTGAGTACATGCACAGCCTCATTGAAGGCGTCATCAGCCATTACGATGAGCTTGACCATACCTATGAGCCGTTCCTAAGCCGTCCTATCAAGGATCTCGATGTGGTGGACAAGGCGATTTTGCGTCTTGGCACGTATGAGCTCAAATACCGCAAGGACGTGCCATACCGTGTGGTTATAAACGAATCGATCATGCTTGCCAAGGAATTTGCCGAGCAGGACAGTCACAAGTTCGTCAATGGCGTGCTCGATAAAGTGGTGCACTCGATGGGCATCGCCTGATGAGGGGGGAATTTGACCTCATAAGGGAATATTTCGCCTCTCACGGGGGCACCAGATACGTGCCCCTCGGCATAGGTGATGACTGCGCGATCATGACGCCTCCTCCTGACAGGGATGTCGCGGTAACCACCGATACCCAGAACGAGGGGATCCATTTCTTCAGGGGAACGGACCCAAAGCTTCTTGGGTATAAATCACTCCTTGTAAACATCTCGGATCTTGCGGCGATGGGAGCTGAGCCCTGGTGCTTTACGCTCTCATTAACCATCCCTGACTCATCTGAGAAATTTCTAAGGCCTTTTTCAGAGGGACTGTTTTCCCTGGCCTCGCGCTGTCACATGGGGCTAATAGGCGGGAACACCTCAAAGGGACCGCTTAGCGTTACCATTGAGGCTTTCGGGCTTTTGCCAAAGGGCAGGGCGCTGCGCCGTGACGGGGCCAGGGCAGGAGATCTCATCTACGTCACAGGAGATCTGGGAGCGCCGGGGCTTTATGTTGAGGCAGGCTATGGCAGGGTCAGGGTGAGAGATGAGGAGCTTCATGATCTTTGTATCAAAAGCATGGAGATCCAGCCCCGGCATGACTTTGCCGGAGAGCTTTTACAAAAGGATTTGAGCGCTTGCGCCATCGATATTTCAGATGGCGTGGTAGGTGACCTTAAACATATCCTAAAGAGAAGCAGGTTAGGCGCCAGACTTGATCTTAACGCGCTGCCTCAGGCGTCTGAGCTTGGTGAGTTTGTAAAGGATCCTGACAAAAGGATGGAGCTTGCCGCCTTTGGCGGCGGAGATTATGAGCTTCTTTTTACCTCTCCATCAGACAGGGCTAAGGATGTGATGTTACTTTCCGGAAGTATGGGGGTAAAAGTCTCACAAATTGGAACCATCACCACAGGTTCGTTTGAAATTCTGAAAGATGGTAAAATCGTTGAACCCGCGATGAGGCCATTTGAGCATTTCTGAGCGGCAAAGGTTTTTGGAGAATAAATTTGAACAAGATAGCAAGAAAGGCAGTATCCGTTTCACTGATCGCTGCCTGCGTGTTCGTCCTGGCTTCATGCGGCCAGAAAAAGGAAAACTCACAGATAAGCGAGAAGAGTCCGTTTGAGGACAAGGCCGCTTACGCCGTCGGAGCGAGCGTTGGTTCGTATCTGCGCAAGATCGAGGATCAGCAGAAGGAATTTGTCGCTCCCTTCAACAACAAGCTCGTGATCAAGGGCTTTACCGACGCCATCAAGGGCAAGTCCAAGCTCAAGGACAAGGACGTGGAGCAGACTCTGCGTACTCTTGACGAGAAGATCAAGACCGCAATGACCGAGAAGGCCAAGGCCGCCGCCAAGAAGAATCTTGAGGCGGGTAAGAAGTTCCTTGAGGAGAACAAGTCAAAGGATGGTGTCAAGACCACCGCCTCCGGATTGCAGTATAAGGTGATCACCGAGGGCTCAGGCGACTCTCCCAAGGATGGAGATACCGTCACCGTGACCTATAAGGGCACCACCATTGACGGCAAGGTCTTTGACGAGCAGAAGCAGAACGTCGACTTCCCGTTGCAGAACATGATCCCGGGCTGGATTGAGGGTATCAAACTCATGAAGCCGGGCGCAGAGTATGAGCTCTATATTCCGTCAGAGTTAGGCTATGGTGAGGCCGGAGCCGGCGAGGCCATTGCTCCTAACAGCGTGCTTATATTTAATGTCAAGCTCGTTGGCGTCAAAGCCCAGAAGAGCGACAAGAGCGCTGATGGCGACAAGAAAGACGCCAAATAACTAAAAGACTGTGGCGCCATAAGCACCATAAAGAGGGGATCGCGTGTAAACGCGGTCCCCTTTAAGTTAGTTCAAAGCAAAAGAAATCTCAGAGCGTACAATTAGAGCAGACACTCACATGTACAGAGCTTAATCTCAGGGGATACCATGTCTGACTTTACCATTGCCCACATCAATCTCGCGCATGGCTTTCGCGGCGGTGAACGCCAGACTGAGCTTCTGATTAAAGGTCTTTCAGAAGAAGGCATAAAGCAGTATCTGATCTGCAGAAAAGAAAGCCCTCTCATTGAGCATCTTAATAATGTGTCAGGACTTGAGCTTATCGCGGTACCCGACAAGCCTGACGCCAGACTGATGGGACATCTGACTCTCGCTAAAAAAGCCGATCTTATTCAGGCTCATGAAACCCTGGCAGCTCACAGCGCTCTTCTGCATCATCTGATCTTTAAAACTCCGTATGTGATCACAAGACGTGTAGATGATCGTATCCGGGTAAACGGCTTTAACCGCGCACTCTACGGCAAGGCCGCGGCTCTGGTAGGCGTGTCATCGGTGATACAGGGGGTGATGGAGAAGACCTTCGGGGTTAAGGCATTAACCATCCATTCAGCCTCATCTGGGTTAAAGGTAAACAAGGCGAACGTTGCCGCGATTAAAGAGCAGTGGAAAGACTTCATCGTGGTAGGACACGCCGGAGCCCTGGTTGACCGGCACAAGGGGCAGTCGGTGCTTATAAAAGCGATCCCGGCGCTTTTGGCAAAGATCCCTAATCTTAAGGTGGTGTTTTTGGGAAGAGGAGAGGATCTGCAAAAACTCAGAGAGCAGGCCAAAGGCCTTCCGGTCGAGTTCCTGGGCTTTAAGGACAATGTCACTGATTACATCTCAGCGATGGATGTATTCGCCTTCCCCTCAAACAATGAAGGGCTTGGCAGCGTGATCCTGGACGCCATGGCCAACAGTGTCCCAGTGGTCGCGAGCAGGGTCGGCGGCATACCGGATCTCGTGGAGGACGGCAGATCCGGCCTTTTGATTAAAAAAGGCGACAGCGACGCGCTCGCGAACGCGATCCTGAAGCTTCATGATGACAAGGAGCTGAGGGACAGGCTTGTAAAGGGCGGGCTTGAGGTCGCTGATGACAATTCAGCCTTTGCGATGACAAAAAGATATATATCCTTGTATAAATCCGTTCTGAATAAGGCTTAAGGAAAAACGACAGAGCCTGCTTTCACAGGCATAAATCAGATGACATAGAGGCGGCGTCAGCTTATTTTCAGAAATAAGAGCCGCCTTCTTGTAGCCAGACGGCAGCTAAGGCTGCTTAAAGTGCCCTTCAATGAATTTGTAAATCCTGGCAGAGCGCTGATAGCCTGAGAGCAGAGGCGAGATCCTGCCATCGTCCATCACCACCGCCGCGGGTACACCCTTTATCTCAAAACGCCGCGCCATCTCCTTTGAGAATTCGGATTTGGGATCACTTAAATCTATCCTCACGCCCTTAATTCCTTTTTCTGAAAGGAACCTTGTAAATTCATCCTTTGAGTAGACATCCTCGTCCATGGCGTGGCAATTCTCACACCATGAGGCGCCGAAGGTTACAAATAATGGTGAGCCTTTAGCAAGAGCGTCAAGCTCACTTACCGAGCTTACCTTAATAAAATCAAGATCGCCTTCAGGCGCGCTTGCGGTGTAAACGGTAAAGAGCGTGCACAGCGCGTATAGCGCTGAAACCAGGATCCTGTGGGATCTTTGCGGTACATGAAGTGCGTCCATCGTGACATAGGCAAAATAGAGCATCATCAGCGCTCCACCTATGGCCTCAAAATAGCGGTTCCAGCCGGTAAGCGGCAGTACCATAAGCATCGCGGCAAAGCACAGAGGCAGGGCTATAAGCTTTTTTACATAGGCTGAATATGCGCCGGGCTTTGGCAGTACTCTTGCCCCGAAGATCCCCGCTATTACAAGCGGCAGTCCCATGCCAAGCCCCACGGCCATAAACATCAGCGTGCCGCGCAGCACATCACCGTCTTTTGCGACATATAACAGCGCCGCGGCAAGCGGGGCGCTGGTGCAGGGGGTGGTAAGCAGGCCTGAAAGCGCTCCGAATACAAGCGATGACCACATACAGCCGCGGCGCCCGGATGAAAGGGTCTTTTGGATCCTCGCGTTAAAAAGCGCGGGGATTTTAATTGAGATAAATCCCGCGCAGTCAGCCGCGAACACAAGAAAAAGCGCGGCCATGCTGATCACTACGGCAGGAGATGAGAAAATCGCCCTTGCCTGCATACCCGCATTTGCGAAGATCCAGCCCAAAACCGTGTATGTCGCAACAAGCCCCGTGAGATATGAGAGGTTTAAGATCACCGCGCTCTTAACGCTTCTGCGACCGCTTCCCATGATCATGGCAGAGAACACCCCGAGCAGGGGCAGCACGCATGGCGTAAGGTCAAGCCCCATTCCGGTTATGAGCATGATGATAAGTGTAAGCGGCAGTGAGCTTATGGAACTTTGGGTGCTCTCTGAGCGCATCTGGCTTTCAAGCGCCTTCACGTTTTCAGATGCGGCGCTCTGATCCTGAGATCCGGTTTCTGAATAAGGGATCCTCATGGTCTTTTCTTCCGGAGGGTAGCAGATCCCGGCGGCGTCGCAGCCCTGGAAGCTCAATCTGGCAAGCGCGTCCCTTCCAATGCCGGATATCGCGTACCGCGCCTCAAAGTCCGTATCAATTACCATGCGCTCCTTACCATCAGGACCTTTGTGGGCTTTGCCCTCAGGCGCTGAAAGCAGGGTGATTGACGCGTTTTTTGAATTTGATGCAAGGGAATCGCGGTAGACATAGGCGCCCTGCTTTACCTTTACAAAAAGCGTCAGCTCTGATTTTTTCTCATCAAAGACGAGCGAGGACGAGAAAGGACTCTGTACCTGCTCAAGCGAGGCGTCCTCACCAAGATCAAACAAAGGATCGGGACTGTCATCGGCCCTTGACTGGCTTACACCAGGACAGATCATTATGGTGAGCAAAAACAGTGAAATAAAATGTCTCAGGTACTTTGTCATAACTTGGGCTTTGTCCCTGTATCATAGGCAGGTGGCATTGGATGGTTAGTGTCAGGCTCTTATGATAGCCCAACGGGCCATCTTAATGAAAAGCTCTGTTTTTAGGACTGGGGGTTTGCAGGTATGCGTCAGCTAATTCTGGCTCTTTTTATCCTGTTCGTGGTCGAGCTTGTAGTGATCATTGAGGTTGGCTTGCATATAGGCGCGCTTTATACGGTAACGGCGCTTTTTGTGTTCATGCTGCTGGGAGTAGCGCTGGTCAAAGCCCGCTTCCGCGCCGCTTTTATCGAAATGCAGGATAACCCCAGACCTTCATTGCATATTCTCTGGATCCCGCTTGCGGGGTTCTTCATGCTGATTCCGGGATTTGTCTCAGACGCCATAGGGCTTTTACTACTGATCCCGGCGGTTCAGCATTTTCTTGAGCGCAGGATCACTGACGCGGTTAACCACGGAAAGACTTTCTGGTTTTATGGCCAGAGCGGTCATACTCGTGATAATGGCAGGATCATTGATGCCGAGTACACCGAGATCCATGAAGAGCACTCAGATGACGGCAAGGACGGAGATCCCAAGGGTTCCGACAGGAACTGACGGCCTCCGGGATGGCTTATGGATAAAGCAAAAGCGTATTTCGTGCTCGCCTTAACCTGCGTGCTATGGGGCGGCACTCCTGCCTGCGGCAAGGTCCTGGTATCAAAGATGCCGCCGCTGGCGCTCACCGGCACACGCTTCCTGCTCATGGCACTGGTTATTTTCGCGTTCCTGCTGTTAACCAGCCGCGGCAGACATGAGCTTATGCCGCAAGGCAGACGCGCCTGGTTTGTGATCTTTCTGATGGGGCTTACCGGCGTTTACCTGCACAACACCGTGCTCATGGTGGGACTGAACTACACCACAGCCTCAAACACCGCGCTTATAGAAAGTATCGGGCCTACCGTGACCAGCGTGCTGGCCTTTTTAGTAATAGGCGAGAGACTGAGCCTTAAGGGCTGGACGGGCATAGCGATTTCCTGTGTCGGAGCCATCTGCATCGTGGTGAGAGGATCACTTGACGCGCTATTGTCACTTGATATCAACAAGGGTGATGTCATAGTGCTCTTCGCCGAGTCCATGTGGTCGGTCTACACGGTTATAAGCTGGTATCTGCCATCGAGGGTGGGAAGCCTCTGCGCCACCGCCTGGTCTGGGTTTATAGGCTCTGCGATGTGTCTTACCACTGCGGCGGCGGTCGGCGATTTAAGGTGTGATGATCTGGGCTTTGACGGGCTGTTCGCGATGGCCTACATGGTGCTGGGCTCCGGGATAGCCTCATTTGTGGGCTGGAACTGGGGGGTGCAGAGAGTGGGCGCGAGCAAGACCGGGGTGTTTGTCTACATAATCCCTGTGGCAGGAGCCCTGATGGGCTATCTGTTCTTAAATGAGCGTCTGCTTCCGGCGCAGATCTTAGGCGGCGCAATCATCTTAAGCGGCATGGTGCTTACGATGCGATCAAAAACCGCCTCGAGAACCGATTCGCGCAGCGTGATTAAAAAAGAGAAAAAGAAGGCAAGTGTGCAGGTTGCAGAGCAGGGCACAGGACAGAGCTCAAAAGGCTGACCTCCGCGCTTTTGGTTCATGAATACGCAGCGCATATTCATGAACCTTAAGTCTCAAATACAACCAGCGTTGCCACAAGTCAAAAAAGCAAAAACATACGCCGATCGCTGATACTGCGGGATCCTGAAAACATTTTGCAGCCTGAAAGTCCTGAATATTTCAATCAACCCATCTGGCTTGGGATCTTGGAGCCTCCTGCGTCTTAATTTGTCCAGCTTACATCTGTCATCCGCGGTTAATCCACTTTAGATCGTTAAATAAAGCATGCTAAGTCATCAAGTTAGTATTATTTTTAAAAAACTTGAAAAAAGCTCCTTGAAACGCTTTAAACCGTCCCCATTTAATTGAGTGTTGAAAAAGGCGCCTGATGGCGCGGACCGGGGGCGGGGTCTTTGTCCGTCCGTTGAGAATTTAAGATTTTGGTTTAGTTATCGGGGTCAACATGAAATTAGTTCCTTTGTACGATCGCGTTATTGTCAAGCCTTTTGAGGAAGAGAAAAAGTCTGAGGGCGGTATTCTGCTGGGCTCCCAGGCTGAGAAATCCACCCGCGGCAAGGTGATTGCCGTTGGTGAAGGTCGTCTGCTGGACAATGGCCAGACCGCCAAGATGGCAGTCAAGGTCGGCGATACCGTGGTCTACAACGAGGGATACGCCTCAAAGAAAGAGCGTCTTGATGGCGAGGATGTGCTCATCCTCTCCGAGAGCGACATCATGGCAATTGTCAAAGACTAACTGATTTTTGCAAAGATTTATTTAACCTAGGAAGAATTAAAACATGTCAGCAAAACAGGTATTTTTCGGAAACGAAGCCCGTTCCCAGATGCTTGAGGGTGTAAACATCCTCGCCAACGCCGTCAAGGTAACCTTAGGACCCAAGGGCCGCAACGTGGTTCTGGACAGATCCTATGGCGCCCCTCTCATCACCAAGGATGGCGTGACCGTTGCCAAGGAAGTAGAGCTTGAGGGCAAGTTCCAGAACATGGGCGCCCAGATGGTCAAGGAAGTCGCCTCAAAGGCCAATGATGTCGCAGGTGACGGCACCACTACCGCTACCGTTCTGGCTCAGGCCATCGTCAACGAAGGCCTCAAGGCTGTCGCCGCCGGTATGAATCCTATGGATCTCAAACGCGGCATCGACAAGGCTGTTTCAGCCGCTACGGATGAGCTCAAGAAGATGTCCACCAAGTGTGATGATCAGAAGTCAATCGCTCAGGTAGGCACCATTTCCGCCAACTCCGACGCCACCGTAGGCAACCTGATTGCCGAGGCCATGGAGAAGGTTGGTCACGATGGCGTGATCACCATTGAAGACGGCCAGGGACTTGAGGATCAGCTCGATGTAGTCGAAGGCATGCAGTTCGACCGCGGCTACCTCTCACCGTACTTCGTCAACAAGGCTGATACCAGCACCGTTGAGCTCGACAGCCCGTACATCCTCCTTTGCGACAAGAAGATCTCCAACATCCGCGACATTCTCCCGATCCTCGAGGGCGTTGCCAAGGGTGGCAAGAGCCTGCTCATCATCGCTGAGGACGTTGAGTCTGAGGCTCTGGCTACTCTGGTTGTCAACAACATGCGTGGCATCGTAAAGGTTGCCGCCGTCAAGGCTCCTGGCTTTGGCGATCGCCGCAAGGCCATGTTGCAGGATATCGCCATTCTGACCGGCGGTACCGTGATCTCCTCAGAGCTCGGCATGGAACTCGACAAGGCTACTCTCGATGACCTCGGCGAGGCCAAGAAGGTTGTCATCACCAAGGATGACACCACCATCGTCAAGGGCAATGGCGACAAGGACGCCATCAAGGATCGTGTTGAGCAGATCCGCAAGCAGATCGAAGAGTCAACCTCCGACTACGATCGTGAGAAGCTTCAGGAGCGTGTTGCCAAGCTCGCCGGCGGTGTTGCCGTCATCAAGGTGGGCGCCGCTACCGAAGTTGCCATGAAAGAGAAGAAGGCCCGTGTTGAGGACGCCATGCACGCTACCCGTGCCGCTGTTGAAGAGGGCGTGGTTCCTGGTGGTGGAGTCGCTCTGCTTCACGTTGCCGCCAAGCTTGCCGACCTCAAGGGTGAGAACCAGGATCAGAACACCGGTATCAAGGTTGCCCTGACCGCTATGGAAGCTCCTCTGCGTCAGATCGTCGCCAACGCCGGCGCTGAGTCATCAGTTGTCGCCAACAAGGTACGCGAGGGCAAGAAGAACTTCGGCTACAACGCCGCTACCGGTGAGTACGGTGACATGCTTGAGATGGGTATTCTGGATCCTACCAAGGTTACCCGTTCAGCTCTTGAGTACGCAGCCTCAATCGCCGGCCTCATGATCACCACTGAGTGCATGATTGCCGATGCCCCGAAGAAGGACGAGCCGGCTCCTAACCCGGCTGCTGCCGGAATGGGCGGCATGGGCGGCATGATGTAATTAAGCCCAAATCGGACTAAGACCTGAAATTAAGTCTTAGACCTGAAAAATAATCCCCGGCGCTCTTAACGCCGGGGATTTTTTTTAACATTAAAACATCAGTTCCTAAGAAAGGAAGTCTGTCGATAAGTAGAGCAACTCCATGCCGTGACTGTCAAGGCTTGAGATATCAGTGTTTCTATCATAGGATTATCAATAAGATGGATCCTCGTAGCGGCAATACAGCGGTTTAATCAGGAAGTGAGTATGCGGACTACAAAACGGGTGGCTGTTGGGCGCGACATGTTCAGCACTATCATTGACGGCAACTTCTACTATGTTGACAAGACCCGTTTTCTGCGTCCTGTGCTCTACTCAGACAGTCAGGTTCTGCTCTTTACCCGTCCCCGCCGCTTTGGCAAGACCCTGACCATGAACATGATCCATGAGTTTCTGAACCTAAATCCGG
>SFGV01000108.1 GCA_004557545.1 Succinatimonas hippei | reverse complement strand
GCGTGACGGGAGCCGTCTGCCGCGAGTTCGCCTCGGCGGAGGAGTTTGCCGCCGCGCTCGGCGAGCAGTCTTTCGACGTGGCGGCGCTCGACATCATCATGGGCGAGATGGACGGGATGGAGGCGGCGCGCGCGCTGCGAGAGGCGCAGCCGTCGTGCGCGATCATCTTCGTCACTTCGAGCCGTGATTTTTCGATCGAGGGCTACAGCGTGCACGCCGCGGGCTATGTGCTGAAGCCGGTGCGCGAGAACAGCGCGCTGCTCTTCGACGCGCTGGCCTTCGCCGCAAGCCGCGCCCTGCGCGCCTCCGCCTCGATGATGGTAAAGTGCGCGGTGGGCGAACGGCACGTCCTGCTCGCCGATATCCTGACGCTCAGCAAACGGCTGCTGATAATCTACCTGGAACTGAAAGGCGGCGAGACGCTCGCGCTGAGCGGCAAATACGCCGACTACGAGCAGCGCCTGCTCGAAGACGGGCGCTTCCTCAAGATCGCCCGCGCAAGCCTGCTGAACGCCGACCGCATCTCCGCCGTAACGCGCGAAGGCCTGCTGCTGGACACCGGCAAAGAGATAAAGCTCGGCCGCCGAGTCCGAGAACGCATAGCCGCGGAGTACGCAAGGTATAAAGTCGGCGGGGAAAGATGAATGATAGGCTTAAAGCCTCCCTCCCCGAGGGAGACTGACTATATTAAGTCAAGCCCTTAAACAAAAAAAAGAGAAAGTATCTATAATTGTAAACAGCAGATACTATCAAAGTAATACTAAGCCTCTGTAAAGGCAATGTTTTATCTCTAGTCCCGTTCTTGTTTTTACAGCTAAGCTACTTTTGGATCATATTCTTCATTTTCTTTCAGTAAATGGAATATCAATCTTATCAGTTTTTTAGATAGGTGTCCTAAAGCCGAATTGTAGTGTTTGCCTTCCTTTATTTTTTTGTCCAAATATTGTTTGTACTTTAGATTGTTGAGAGAACATAAGCGAGCACCCTGCATGATCGCCCATCGCAGATATGCAGAGCCGCGTTTTACCATGTGGGTGTGGCTTGCCGTGAAGTTTCCTGACTGGAATGTGGATGGGTCGAGTCCCGCGAATGCCTGAAGTTTGTCTGCAGATGAGAAGAGGTTGATATCCCCTATTTCCGCTAATATCACGGAAGCTATACAAAAGCCTATTCCAGGTATAGAGGTAAGTTTTGTCCCAGATTTTTCAACCTCGTTTTTCAGTTCACCGTCTATTTTTGCAATACGTTTGTTTAGCAGGCAGATCTGCTCTATTGTATCCGACATTATGTATGACAACGCTTTATTGGCCGTGGCGATGGATTCTTTCGCCATTGCTTTAACCTGTTCAGCCGTTTCTTTTCCATACCTTCCACGAGAGCTGCTTGAGAGGATATCTGTGAGCTGGGAGATATTACAAATAGAAATATATGATGCACCGGGAAGTTCTTTTAACATAGCCATGACGGAGGAGGAAGTGGGGTTTAAGCCTAGAGAACCAAGTTCTGGGAATAAGAGGTCGACATAGCGTGACATGTCAGCTTTGAGCTTGCTGCGCTGTTTTACGAGACTAAAACGATACCTGCATAGTGTTTTCATTTCCTGATTGTGGTAAGATGAAGTTGCAGGGTTTGCGGCCGTCGATATCAAAAGCTCAGCGATGAGCATGGCATCAGCCTTATCGGTTTTTGTCTTGCGCAGGGAACGTGATTTACGATATTGATTTACCAGAAAAGGATTGAATATTGTGGTATCAATACCGTTAGAGTTTAGAAAAGCCACTATGTTGTGAGCGTAGTGTCCGGTAGCTTCAAGCCCTGCTTTCACTTCTCCATGATTGAAATCACCGCCACAAGCCTCTTTGATGGCATTAATTAGCAGAGCAAAGCCTTGAGAGTTGTTTTTCAAAGAGAAGCAAGGACGAAGGCAAGTAGCGTGATCGCTGAGAATAACACAGTCGTGCTTATTCTTAGCGATGTCGATGCCGACATAGATCATAATAAAAACCATCTTTCTCAATTAAGATACGCTGTAACCCACGGTCTTTTTGCATATGGAACCTCGATAGATATAAACTGTCGCGCAGTATCTGACTCATCACCATTCAAGCAAAAAGCCGTGGCCGGATCCTCCCTCAAACCGTCGTGCGGTACGTGGCACAACCGGTCCACAGCGTTAGTCGTTTATTGTACAGGATCGCTCTTGAGTTTTCCCTGTCCTTCAACGACTGCACTTATTATACGAGGGGGCCCGGCGCGCGATTTTGCGCCGGGTCGGAAGGAGTGTTGACCTGCGTGGCGCATGTTTTCCGCGCCACACAGTGCCCGCGGCGCAAGCCGCGGGAGAGGATAAGGCCAGAACAAAAACAAAACCCAAGGTCAACTCTCCCTCACCCCGCTTCGCGGGGAGCTAAGCGACTCGCACAAAACGAAAAAACATCGTTTTGGCTCCCTGCTTATCGGCGAGGGAGCCTTTTAAAAAGATAAACCAAGCCAACAATCATAGGCTCCGGCTCGGAGGCCGGAGCGGCGGAAGGGCGCTAAATCGCTATTTTATCGTCC
>SFGV01000107.1 GCA_004557545.1 Succinatimonas hippei | reverse complement strand
CGCCGAGGAAGCCTCAAACCTCTCAGCCCAGTCGATTATTCAGCAGTCCGCGTCCTCAATTCTCACTCAGGCCAACCAGCAGCCTCAGATCGCCCTCTCACTGCTGCAAGGCTAGTAAACGCGCCAGTATTTCCCCAGGGATCCGCTCCTCTCCAGAGCGGATCTGCAAGGAAAAAGGCGCGCTTAAGCCCCTTCTGAAGCAAGGACAGTTGAGTGTACCTGACATGGCTAATCCCCGTTTTGGTCTTAGAGTTTCTGTGCCTGTCTATGGCGCGATAACACCCCCCCAAAGCGCGGAACACTTATTGTCTGTAACACGTAACCATTCTTTGCCACGAAACAGCAAAATCTGCCGCAAAGGCATTTACCTAAATCCCATATAAAGGCGCAAAGCTGAATTTACAAAACCACATGGCTATTCAGGAATTGCTCTCTTCACCGATCCTGTCCAAAAACATCTGAATTATCTTAGGGAACCCCACTTATGACTCATGCTACTGTGTTGCCAGTTAACTTCAGACAGAATCAGAACGTGTTTTACCTTTAACTACGGATTTCCACATGGAGAGCACAAAATAAAGTCCCAGAACTGCGCTTAAGAAGGCTGATACCGAGCTTGAGATCCAAACTCCCTCAAGTTCCCATAGCGCGGCGCAGATCCAAAGCGAACTTAACGGAAATACCACAGTTCTTGCCATTGAAAGCACGAAGGCCTTAAGCGGGCTCTCAAGCGCGGTCAGGAAGACTCTGAAGCAGATCTCAAATGAAATAAAGAGATAGCATACGCTGAAGATCCTGAGACACTTCTCGCCAAGCTCAATAAACTGCTCATCCCCGCTTTCGGCAAAGAGCGGAATGATAAAGCCGGCCGCGCCCTCAAACGCTATGAATACAACGAGAGCTATGGCAAAGCACAGGATAAGAAGCCATTTTTCAATTGTGGCGACCCTCGAGATAAGACCCGCGCCATAACAATAGCTTAAAGGCGGCTGCATCGCGCTGTTAACTCCGCTAAGCAACATCATCACCACGGCTCCGGCGTACATCACGGCGGCGTTTGCGGCCACGGCAACGGTTCCGCCTAATTTTAAAAGCATGCCGTTTACGGCTAGCATGAGCACTGATCCTGAGATCTCCTCCAAAAACTCAGGAGTGCCGTTGGCAAGCATGCGTCTGAACTGCCCCTGACTGATCCCGCCACGCGTAAAGCGCAGATCCGTACGCTTTAAAACAAAGGGAGCGAATCCCAGAATGGCGCCCACGCTCAGCGATACACAGGTTGTGAATGAGGCGCACCAGATCCCCTGTCTTAGGATCACGATGAATATGTAATCCAGGATCAGGTTTAATACCGAGGTCCCAACATTAAGCCACATAGAATAGCGTTGCAGCCCGCTTACCCTGAGATATCCGTTTATAGAGTAGTAAAGACACACCAGTGGACCGAACACCAGATATGATCTTATATACGATGAGCAGAGCTCACGGGTGTGTTCCGGGGCGCCTAAAAGCGAAAGAAACGGTCCCGTGATAAGAAAACCACCGGTGCACATAAAAAGCCCAAGGCAGATCTCAAGGGTCACGCTTACCGTAAACATGCGATTTGCCTTATCACGCTCACGCCTGCCAAGATAGTTTGAGATCTTCACGGCCGCTCCTGTCGAGATAAGGGCGCTTAGAGCGAAGACCACCCCTAAAAGCGGCCACATCATATTTGCCGCGGCAAGCGAGTCATGCCCCATATAGTGCCCGACAAACATTCCGTCAACCATCACATACAGAGCGCCCACGGCCATGCTTACCGAGCCTGGCAGCACACAGCTTGCGAAAAGTCTCGGTATGGAAAGGTTTTCAAATATCTCTGAGCGCATGAAACGGCACCTGCATAAAATTTAAGCTTAGATTAAGGTCGGGTCACTGGATTGTACCACCGCGCGCAAACCCGTCCAGTCATGTAAAAAAGGCCCCGGTATCGTGACCGGGGCAAATTTTCTTCAGGTAGTTTGGCGCTTGAACGCGCCAGGAGAGACTGACAGGATGCATTCCCTGTCAGCACCTGTCATACTATCTTTGGTATCTTAGTTAAAAATTAGCAGATCTGAGTATAAGCAGGCATTCCCTATATCAGGCTTTGTTTTTCTTATTGTTTCCCGGTTTGGAAAATCAAAACAAAGATAACCGCCTTTTCCTTTTTAACTTACAGGCATTTTTCAGCTGAGAGCAGTAGGCGGACTTGTCTTGGAGTTCACGACAAATAATTTTCAGTGCAAAAATCGACAAAAGCTCCTCTGCCAAGCGGATATGCTGTCCGCTTGAGATATAAGCGTTTCTAACATAAGATCAGAAATAACAACTCTTTTTAAGCGTAAAGATAGCTATTTAATCCGGGGGACAACCATGAAGTCTACAAAACAGGTCTGTGTTGGCTCCGAGAGCTTCAGTGAGTTCATAGACGGCAACTGCTACTACGTAGACAAAACCCGTTTCCTCCGCCCGGTATTCGCCACCCCCGGCAAGGTAAGGCTCTTTACCCGTCCCCGCCGCTTTGGCAAGACCCTGACCATGAACATGTTTCATGAGTTTCTGAATTTA
>SFGV01000036.1 GCA_004557545.1 Succinatimonas hippei | reverse complement strand
TTTATACAGCGCGTTGGTTATAAACTTAAGAAACTCTGTGATCAGATCGCGATTGTCAGGTTTTCTAAGCTCGATATAGCTCAGATAAAGCTCAAGCTGATTTTTTTCACTGAGGCTGAGTTTCGGACTTTGAGTTAAAAAATCGAAATTCGAGGCTGTTTCTACAACAAGCGCCGCAAGTTTTTTTTCGGCTTCCTCAAAGCTATCGCCAAAAACTCTTTTTAAAGTCAGGAAGACCACAGGGTACTGCCCCATATACTTTTGGACAAACTCGGTGTCCTTCATGACATCAAGTCCTTTGAAGAGGCGCTCCTGACGGCTGGTATCTCCGGGATTTTCAGGGTTTACGCTCAAAAACTCTTTGAACATGTCAAGGGTCAGAGTCTTGCCAAAGCGACGGGGACGGGTAAAGAGCAGGACTTTGCTGCCTGAGGTTAATACAGGGCGCAGAAAACGGGTTTTATCTACGTAATAGAAGTTGCCGTCTATGATCTCACTAAAGAATTCACGCCCTACCCCAACCTGTTTATCCGTCATCGTGTTTCCTCCAGGGCTTCGTTGCTGTATTCCTGCTTAAAAGCAACGACATTTCTGATCTTATGTTAGAAAAACCGATATCTCAAGCAATAAAGCCTATAGATCATGTGACACATCCACCTGGATATTTTGCTGTCATATTTTCTGGTGAAAAAAAGTCAGTATGCGGTAACAGGTGGTGAGATGCCTTCGCCTTTAATCCCGCTTGCCGCTACTGCACATGAAACCTTAGGAGCATTCCACTAATCTTGTTATCCGCGCGTTTTTATATCTGCCAGCCGGCAGAATTTTAGAAGCCTGCTTTTTCAGTCAGAAAGCGTTTTTTGGGTAAACCATTTGTATCTCGCGCATGCTGCAGAGCCGGGCAATTTACGGGTAAGGTAAGGGAGCAATGCTGAGAATAAAAGTCCATCGCCATCTGGCAACTGAAAAGACAGGATCTCTCGCTTAAGATCCCGTCATTTACACCTGCTGAATATATACCTGCTAACTAAGGCACGCTGGCGTATAGCACAGTATCGTAAAAACCCGGTATATACTGGCGCACCTTAAATCTGTATTCTGGAACCAGATATTTTATAAATTTTGGAATGTTATAAAAATCAAAGGGCAGATGATAAATACAGATGGCAAGCTTGGGCTTGTATTTCTTTATGATTTCAGTGGCGCCCGCGAGAGCGTCAAGCTCGGCTCCTTCGATATCCATCTTGATTAGGGTCGGATGATAATCGATGAAATCATCGAGCTTTACCAGCTTAACCCTGGTCTTTTCACTATCGGTATTGCAATCCGATACAATCTTGGCACCCATGGTCCCGGTTGAGATAAAACTTATAAAACCGTTTTCCTTTCCGGTAGCCGCCTTTACCACCTCAATATTCTCAAGCCCTGCGTCCTTAATATAGGCGTTCATCTTCTCAAGATTTTTCTCATCAGGCTCAAAGGCGACGATCTTCCTGTATTTATTGTGCGTGAACTCAGAGAATTTCCTGACGGTGTCACCGGTGAAAGCCCCGCAGTCAAAGAGCGTCTCATCATCTCCAATGGGGTAAAAGTCCTTTGAGAAGTATTCATTGGGATCCAAAGGATTTTTGTCTATGTAAGCAAGATCTCCTGTAAGAAAGGTCTTTATGCGGTTTTGTATGATGGCACGGGAGTTCTGATCATCCAGAAGTGGCAGTACATAATTCAGATACTCTGAAAGACGACCTGATTTTTGAGCCTCCGCGTAGATTGGGAACCAGGTGTAGTTAAACGACACCACCCTTTGCGGATCCGGGGCATTTTTGTAATAGATCAGCTGTTTTTGCAACATTCTCTCATCGTAGTCTGGCAGGAAGGTTTTGATATCCCGATAATGGCTTTTGGCAATTGATGAAAGAATTTCCTCATAATAATCAGACGCTATTATGAAGGTTGCGTCTTTATAGAGACGGGCGCATTTTAAAGGTGAGTAAACAGGAATACCATCTATAAAATCAGTCTTATTATCATCATGGAAGCTGTCACAAAAGCACTTTACTTTGTGTGCAAGACCAATTTCTTTAAAGAACGAGAATAACCATTTGCCGTACCCCCCCCCACCATAGATTATAAAACTAGATGCGTTAATAGAGCTGTATAGCCTACGGAACCTGAAGGTAAGCTGGTTTTTCAGTGTGTTAAACTGCGCTGAAGTGTCTGTTACTGACATGATTTCTCTCCACTTTATTATTATTTTTTAACCGGGCTTATCGCCTTGGACGCGATTGGGATCTCACATATCGAAAGCCCAGTCAGATGTGCATAAACATTCTTTGAAGTTTTGGTCTATATTTTTATTTGCTTTGAAAACAAAGGCAAATTACGGTAATTCATTACCAGCCGCGAGATAGATCTCATACCACTGCTCGCGGGTAAGCTTTATGTCGCCAGCTTTTGCCGAGCTTAGAACTCTGTCGGGCCTGGTGGTTCCAATGACAGCCTGAGTCTTGCCAGGGATCCTGAGCACCCACGCCACCGCGATGGCGGTCGAGCTGACATCGTACTCGCGGGCGATGCGGTCAAGCACGCTGTTTAACCTCAGATAATGCGGATCGCCTATGAACACCCCCTTGAAGAAACCGTGCTGCATCACCGACCAGGCCTGCACGGCAATCCCGTGCTCGCGGCAGTACTCAAGCACACCGCCATCACGCATTACCGATTTGTCGATGTCCATGTTGACGTTGAACGAGGCGTCGATCATGGGGGTGTGGCAGACTGAGAGCTGTACCTGATTGCAGATGATCGCGTCATCAATGGCGCTCTGGAGCATGCTCATCTGGGCAGGGTTGAAGTTTGACACGCCAAACAGTCTGACCTTGCCCTGCTCACGCAGGGTATTGAAGGCCTCGCATACCTCATCAGGCTCCATAAGCGCGTCCGGGCGGTGCAGTAAAAGCGAGTCCAGATGATCGGTCTTAAGGCGTTTGAGACTTCCCTCAACCGCGTCAATGATGTGCTTTTTTGAAAAATCAAAATAGTAGAAGGGCTTTTTTACGATCCCGCATTTTGACTGCAGGAAGAACTTATCTCTTATGCCGGGATTGGCCTCAAAGGTCTGCCCCAAAAGCTCCTCGGCTCTTCCTAATGAATAGCAGTCCGCGATATCGAGCATATTGATCCCGCTCTCCTCGCAGGCGCCTAAAAGCGCGCGTACATTCCCTGTAGTCTCAAGCTGGGGAATGCGCATCATCCCCAGGATCACGCTTGAGGTTTTGTCGCCATTGCGGCCCAATTCAATGTACTTCATGAGAATTTTCTCCTCAGATCACCTGATTTATAAGTTCTTTTTTTGAGATAAAGTTCTGCAGATTGGTACAAGAGATGCGCATAACCCGCTCAAAGGTTTCCTTCAAAAAGAAGTTGCCCGCGACATGAGGGGTTATGACCAGGTTCTCAAGATCCCAAAGCGGGCTTTTTGATGGCAGGGGCTCAGGGGTGCAAACATCGATGGCGGCGCCGGCGATGCGGCCGCTTTCAAGCGCCTCGTAGAGATCGTCCTGAACGATGCTGCTGCCGCGTCCGCAATTTATGAGATACGCCCCGGGCTTCATGAGCGAGAAACGCGCCTTATTGATAAGCCCCTCGGTCTGACTGCCGCCCGGTAGTACCATGGCGATAATGTCAGCCACAGGAAGCAGTGAGTCCAGTTCGTCAAGCGAGTGCTGCTCATCAAGATATTCCGGCATCTGCGCTTTGACATTGCGGCGCACGCCGATGACGCGGGAGGCTCCCAACGCCTTGACCTTGCGCGCGTATTCACCACCGATATCGCCTAATCCAAGCACGAGAACGGTGGAACCCTCAATCGAGGTGACGTTGCCGCAGTCCTTCCAGATATGGGCGCTCTGGCGGTCACGATAACGCTCAAGGTGACGGATAAGACTGAAGGTCAGCGCGAGCATGTGCTCTGACACGGTAAGCCCGTACGCGCCTTTAGCGTTGCATACGGCGATGCCTGAGGGCAATTCCTCTTTTTTATAGGCCTCAAAGCCCGCAGAGTTTAATTGCAGGAAGCGCACATCGGAGCCTTTTAAGATCTCAGGCTCGATATTGCCTATGACCGCGCTCACACCGCTAAGATCGGCGTCGCGTACCGCCGCTGGCGCCTTGAAAACGAATTCGCACTGCCCCTGACCTGCCTTCTCAAGCATTTCCCTGTGTTTGCCATCGCATGGCAGAATGCATAAAACCCTAATCATAAGTATCCTTTTAGTGTCCTTGTTTCTTTATTCCGCTTCTTTGCGCGTAATCCCAGACCAGAGCCTGGGTCCCAAGCGAGCCCATTCCCCGATCCTGCATGCTCTGATAGTTTGAGAGAACCTCTCGCGTAACATTAAGATCAATCCCGCTGCCCTCAAGCGCGAGCAGGGCGTTTTTAAGATCCTTTACAAGATAAGAAAGCGCGCCGCCCGGGGAGCGGTCATTGTTCAGAACGCGCTCTGAGTAAAGCTTGAGGGAGGCGCAGTCAGCTGCACTGCCCTTTAGCGACGAGGCGAATTTCTCAAGGTTGAGCCCGCGTTCTTTGGCGTAGGCAAAGCCCTCGCACATTCCGGCAAGCTGACCGCCGACAACTATCTGGGCGGCAAGCTTGGTGTCCTGACCGCGTCCCGGACCTCCTTCTAAGACTATGTTCCTGCCCATTGCCTCAAATACCGGCAGTGCGTGCTCAAAATCCTCCCTGTCTCCTCCGCAGAAGATAGACAGCGTGGCGTTTTTCGCTCCGCTGTCCCCGCCTGAGACCGGAGCGTCGAGCACGCGGAGTCCCAGAGTCTTGCCTTTTTCGTAAAGCTCAATGGCAAGCGCGGGAGAGGATGAGGTCATGTCTATGACCAGCGCGCCTTTTTTTGCTGAGGCGAGAACTCCGTTTGAGCCCTGCCAGACCTCCTTTACGTCATCAGGCCCGCCTACCATGGTGATAACGCAATCGGCCTTAGCGCAGACATCTGGAATTGAGGTCGCGGTCTTTATTCCCAGAGCTTTTATCTCATCAAGCTTTTCAGGACGTCTTACAAAGCCAGTAATCTCAAAGCCTTTTTTCAAAAGGTTTGAGGCCATAGCCTTGCCCATGATCCCAAGCCCGATGAAACCGATTTTGTGTATCATTGAGAATTACTCCATGGGAAACGAGATCCCGCACTGGGCGCGCAGGGTATCCATGATCCCCTGCACAAGCAGGGTTTCAGAGTGCGGCATTGAAGGGCACTCAAGACCGCCTTTTTTTATACTCTCACAGCACTCACGCACCTCATACTCAAAACCGGTAAGCTGCTCTGGCGCTGAGATCTCACGGATAAGCTCATATTTTGAGCCGTAGATCTTAAGGACTTTGGGATTGTTTACGTTGTCCACCGTAAGATAGCCCCGCGTGCCGAAAACCGCGCCGAGGCGGTGCCCCAGACACATAGCGCTCGCGTTTAAAGAGGCCATGCGGCCATTTTCAAAGGAAAGCGTGATTGAGTCTGACATATCACAGCCTGAGGCGTTTTTGACGCAGACCATCTCAGCCTGCTTTGGGTGACCAAAGGCCATGATCGCGAAATTGAGCACGTAAACCCCGAGATCGAGAAGCGCTCCGCCGGCGTATTGAGGTGAGACCAGACGCTCCTTGCCGGTTATGGGGTAGCTGAGGTTAGCCTCCACAAATAGCGGATCGCCTATGATCCCTGACTTCAAGGTGTCAGAGATCATCTGTCTCATCGGCTGATAGCGTGTCCAGATAGCCTCGGTGACCAGAGCCTTATTCTTCAGGGAAAGGTCGATAAGCTCCTTTGCCTCTTTGGTGTTAACGCAAAAGGGCTTCTCCACAAGACAGGCTACCTTATGCTTTAAAAAAAGCCCGGCACAGCTGACATGAGCCTGATTGGGGGTCGCGATATAGGCAAGATCAATACCTCCGTCTGAGGCCATTTCTTCATATGAGCCAAAAGCCCTGGCGCCAGGGCAGTTCTCTTTTATAAAGCTTTCGGCTTTATCCTGCTTTCTTGAGGCTACCGCGGCGAGGATCGCGCTTTTGTCACCGGAGCTCTGCATAAGGCCAAGTGTTTTAGCCATTTCCCTGGCTATAGCTCCGGTGCCCGCTATTCCAACGCGCAGGGGTTTGCCCACGGGGGATAGAGACATTGTTATTCCTTAAAATCGCAGGCTACGCGGGAGGTGCGGATGGGTTTGCATTTGGCGGCTACCTTGAGGTGCCTTGGGTCAGTCGCGTATGAGTTTAAGTCCTCCATGGAGTCAAACTCGCAGATGAGCACGCCGGTAGCGCCCTCTTTGGGGTTCTCGTTGTATCCGGTCTGAATTGAGCGCAGGCACTCGATAACTCCCTTAAGCCCCTCAAGTTCTTTTAAAAACTCCCTGGCTTCTTTCTCGGTGCCATCCTTAAACTGCCAGACCACAACATGCTTGTACATTTTTAAACTCCAAAAACGAAAACTGTTATTGTCGTTAGCCTATCACAGCGTCATCAAATGGGCAGAAGAGATGATCACGAAACTTCAACGCTAAGGAAAATAAGCTGTCGTGGTTATGCCGGATTATGAAAAAGCAGGGATCTTTTGTGTGACGCGTATCACTTATTGGTATAATGAACCCGCTTTTTTTTGCCAGGGCGTATTCATTGGGTTCCGGATCGGGGCGATCCGGCGGGTTTTGGAAAAGCGATTTCTTCTCTCAAATTTGGTTGTGACTCATATTTTAAGCATTAAGGGGATTTATCCTCAAACGCGTGCCCGGGCTTTATGTGATAGCGGAGTTAAAAAACAGTATGGACGATAACGTGCAGCTTGACGATCTTCTGAAAACAGCAAACGATGAGGCCGAAAAATTAGTGTCAGACGCGTCTGAGAACGCGGATGTTCAAAACGAACAGGGTGATGTTTCAGGAGTGTACGCAGCTACCTCTGATGAGGCTCAGGATAAACCCGACGCTTCAGATCCCGATGCAAATTATGAGCCCGTCGATAAGAGCGCCAAGGTTGAGACAAACAAATCAAATCTCGCGGTAAGCAGCGGCGCTGACGAGAGTCAGCTGCTCTCAGGCTCTGATGATGACGAGGATGAGGATGTACCGGGCTTTGAGGCCCTGGGACTTTCCGAGAATACCTTAAAGGCGGTAAAAGATCTGGGCTTTGAGCGTCCCACTCCAATTCAGGAGCAGGCCATCCCTGTGATGCTCAAGGGACGCGATATGTTCGGCAAGGCCCAGACCGGAACCGGCAAGACCGCGGCCTTCGCGCTGCCGATTCTTTCGCTTTTAAACGAGGGCGAGAGCGGAGTGCGCTGCCTGGTGCTTGAGCCTACCCGCGAGCTTGCTCTTCAGGTCGCCGAGGCGTTCCAGAGCTTTGCCAAATACATCGAGGACTTCCGCGTAGCCCCGGTCTACGGCGGAGCCTCCTATGAGCCACAGCTAAGAGCTCTGCGCCGCGGCGCGCAGGTGGTTGTCGGCACCCCTGGCCGCCTTATGGATCTCATAGAACGTGACAAGCTTGATCTCTCAGGCGTGCGCTTTATCGTCATAGATGAGGCTGATGAAATGTTGCGCATGGGCTTTATCGATGATGTCGACTGGATCTTAAGCAACGCCCCCAAGGAGCGTCAGACCGCGCTCTTCTCGGCAACCATGCCCCCGGCCATCGCCAGGATCGCCCGCGAGCATTTAAAGGATCCTGAGGATATCGAGATCAAGGCCAGGACCGCTACCGCGGTCACCGTCCATCAGCGCTACTGGGTAGCCTCAGGTGCCCACAAGATTGACGCCATGACCAGGATCCTTGAGGTGGAGCCCTATGACGCGGTGCTGGTGTTCGTCAGAACCAAGACCGACGCCGAGGACGTGGCAAACCGTCTGATGGCCCGCGGCTTCTCATGCGCGGCGCTGCATGGTGACATCCCGCAGCGTCAGCGCGAGAAGATCATCGAGCGCCTTAAGAACGGCAGTCTTGACATCATCACCGCCACCGATGTCGCCGCCCGCGGACTTGATGTTGACCGTATAACCCATGTGTTCAACTATGACATTCCTTATGACGCCGAGTCCTACATTCACCGCATCGGCAGAACCGGCCGCGCCGGCCGTCAGGGTGAGGCTATTCTCTTTGTCTCGCCGCGCGAGCGCCGCGCGCTGCGCATGATCGAGAAGATCACCAACCAGAAGATAGAGCCTATGGCTATGCCTACGGCGGCAGATGTCAACAAGGCAAGGCTTGAGAACTTCCGCAACCAGGTGCTTGAGACCATCGAGAACGGTGATCTCTCAAAGTACGAGGAAGTGGTCTCCGAGATCCTCTCTGATGACTCAATTGAGCCTGAGACTCTGGCGGCCGCGCTTGCCAAGATGTGTCAGCGCGATGGCGATCTCTTCATCGACGAGAGCAAGCCTGAGCCGCAGATGCGCACGCTTGAGGACAGAACTCCCAGAGAGGGGCGCGGCGAGCGCCGCTTCCATGGCGCCCCTTCTGCAGAGCCCCAGCCTCTGCGTGATTTCCCCGACATGAAGATGCAGCGCTTCCGTGTGGCTGTAGGCCGCCGCGACGGCGCGAAGCCGGGGCAGATCGTAGGCGCCATAGCCAATGAAGGCAATATCGACAGCCGCTATATAGGCGAGATCTCAATCTTTGATACCTTCTCAACCGTGGATCTGCCTGACGGCATGCCTGATGAGACCCGCAAGATCCTGGCTGACGCCAGAGTATGCGGCAGACCGCTTGATCTGCGTGTCTATACCGCCGAGCCTCCGCGCTCTCATATGCGCGATGACGATCGTCCGCGCCGCGGCTTCAGCCGTGGCTCCGGCTTCAGGGATCGTTCATTCGGGCCCCGCAGAGATCGCAGTTTCAACGACCGTCCGCGCAGCTATGACCGTGGACAGTTTGAGGGGATCACCCAGTTTGGTGATAACGATCGTTTTGAGGGACGCGGCAGATCCTTTGGCGGACGCGGCAGATCTTCATTTGGCAACCGTGATGACCGCTCATTCCGCCGTCCTTCATTCCGTGACAATGACTTCCGTTCAGGACACCGCGGGAGCCGCTCTGAGAGGGGATTCTTTTCGCCCCGTCAGCGCCGCAGCAATGACGCCTTTGAGGACTGAGAACGCTGATAAAAGCAGATCAGTGTTCTGATTAACCTACGATAAAGGGAGATCCCCGCCGGGGATCTCCCTTAAATTTTTCCAAAAGCGGTTAAGCCGGAAGAATTCACTACCTCTCTGCCACACCGATACAAAAGCTGGGGAAAATTTATGGCTAAAAAGGACGCGTAAATCATAAAGATCCCCGCTTGTCTCAGTTTTCCGTGATTTTGCCGTTAATATAGGAAAGCCTTTAAGCTTCGTTTTTATGGAATTGTGATGAAAAGCGTAAACGCGGTATGGGATGAGCAGTCTCTCGGGGTTAAGACCTGTGAGGTAAGCATTGAGCAGGATGACAGCGCTGATGAGATCAGAGCCGGTCTCAAGGAGCTTGAGTCGGAGTACAGGTACATAGCCTTAAAGCTTCCCTCAACCCGTCCCGATCTGTGCTTTGTGATCTCATCCTCAGGCTACACCTTTGTCGAGGATATGATTTTCTTTGAGCATGATCTGCACGAGATAAAACGCAGCGAGCTTGAGCAGCGTTTTTATGACTCGGTGAAGGTCGAAAGGATGAAGGATCAGGATTTTCCGGCGCTTTTTGCCGAGATTGACGCCGGATCCTTTGCCTTTGACCGCATAAGCGTTGATCCATATTTCTCAAAGGAGGCCTCGGCAAGACGCTTTCATCACTGGCTTTTGGATGAGAAAAAGCGCGGGGCCATCTTCATGAAGGCATCCTACAAGGGTGAGATGAGCGGCTTTTTTACCATAAGGGACACTGGAGACGGCGTGTACAACTCAGCCTTGGGCGGAAGCTTTATGAAATTCCGCCACACCGGGATTGGCATCAATAACCAGACTCCAGAGATAGTAAAGTCCCTCGGGGGCAGAAAGCTGGTTATTGGGGTATCCACCAACAACATGTCCCAGATAAGAGCGGTGACGCGCAACGGATTTTTCCCGGTGAGGGCAAATCACGTCTACATCAGACATACGGACACAAAGCTGTGACTAATGACGATCTGTTCTCGATAAATCCATTCTCGCTCAACAGGGCTGAGAAAGCGCTGGTGCTTACGCGAAAGCTCATGGAGCTTACGCTCTTTCACCGTGAGCGCTGTGAGATCTACAAAAACGTCACGGACGCCCTGGGCTTTGACCCTGAGAGTGTGTCAGCACCCGAGGATTTTCCTTTCCTTCCGGTGCGCATGTTCAAAAATCATGAGCTTTTAAGCGTGCCGCGCGATCAGATCTTCAAGACCATGACCTCATCGGGCACTACCGGTCAGAGGGTTTCAAAAATCTTTGTGGACAGGCAGACCGGGATGGAGCAGCAGAAGGCCCTGATCCGCATCATGTCGGATTTTGTGGGTAAAAAGCGCCTGCCGATGCTGATAATCGACTCTCCTGAGGTCATAAAAAACCGCAATATGTTCTCAGCGCGCGGAGCCGCCATCCTGGGGCTGAGGATGCTCGCGACCGAGGCTGTATATGCGCTTACCCCGAATATGGAGCTTGATCTTGATCTTACGCGGGATTTTCTTGCCCGTCACAACGAAGGCCCGTTTCTGTGCTTTGGCTTTACCTTCATGGTCTGGCATCATCTGTATGAGTACTTAAAGGAGCGCGGGCTGACACTTGATCTTTCAAGAGCCCATCTCATCACCGGAGGCGGCTGGAAGAAGCTTGTATCGCTCAATATAAGCGGTGAGGAGTTCAGGCAGGCGCTCAATACGACCTGCGGCATCACTTCATTTGTCGACCATTACGGTATGGTTGAGCAGACCGGATGCGTATACGCACAGTGTCCATGCGGACATCTGCACGCGAGTATCTTCTCGGATATTCTGATAAGACGTCCTGGTGATTTCTCGTTATGCGATAAAGGCGAGGAGGGGATAATCCAGGTTGTCTCCGTGCTCCCTCACTCATACCCGGGACACAGCCTTTTAACCGAGGATATGGGGATCCTGCTTGGCGAGGATGACTGCCCGTGCGGACGCATGGGCAAATATTTTAAGGTAACCGGACGGCTTAAAAGCGCCGAGCTTCGGGGGTGCAGTGACACTTATGCCGCAAAATTCTGAGATCTTAAAGGACGCGCGCTTTTTGTCAGGTAACGCTGAGCTTATTTTAAATAGCGGCGGCATCCCTGCGCTTGGCGTGTGCTCAAAGGAGGTTCTGGACTTTTTTGACGCGCTTTCACGTATTCTCATGACCTCAAAAAAGGCCAGAGCCTTTTCTGATGTCATAGCCTGGGCCTTCTGGATTAGGCGCGCCTCGCTTGAAAAGCTTGCCAAACGCTTTGCTGACACCAGAAATCTCCGTCTTGGCAGGGGCTTTGC
Organism: Succinatimonas hippei; assembly: GCA_004557545.1. Lineage (GTDB taxonomy): Bacteria > Pseudomonadota > Gammaproteobacteria > Enterobacterales > Succinivibrionaceae > Succinivibrio > Succinivibrio hippei_A. The sequence continues at coordinate 7,162 of SFGV01000036.1, read as the reverse complement.
CTTTCACATCGCGCCATCAAATGTTCCGGTGAACTTCGCGGTATCGATGACATCATCGCTTCTTGCAGGCAACATCACCGCGGTGAGGGTACCCTCCAGGGACTTTGCGCAGATTGGGATCATAAGCGATGCCATAAACTCGCTTATGGATGAAGGCTTTGAGTACATGCGCCCTTATATCGCGCTTATGCGTTACGGTCATGACAAAAGCATCAACGATTATTTAAGCGCGCGATGCGATCTAAGAGTGGTTTGGGGCGGGGACGCCACGGTAGCTGAGATCCGTACCTCACCGCTTCCGGCGCGAGCAATTGAGCTTGAGTTTCCCGACCGTTACTCTCTGTGCTTTATAAACAGTGATGAGTACCTGAAGCAGGATCCCAAAAGGATCGCCGAGCTCTTTTATACCGATACCTATTACAGCGATCAGAACGCCTGCAGCTCCCCAAGAGCCTTAGTCTGGCTTGGCAGCTCGCGCGATGAGGCCAGAGAGCGATTTTATGACGCGCTTTATGAGCTTGTAAAAAAACGCTATCACATGGATCCGATCCTCGCGGTTGACAAGCTTAACGCTTTTTGCGAACTTGCCGCCTCAGGGCGCAGGCCCAGACTCTGCAAAAAGGACAATACTCTCGTGCGCGTAAAGGTTCAGAGCGTTGATGAAGCTCTTATGGACTACAAGATGAGCGGAGGCTATTTCTTTGATTATGACGCGCAGACTCCCGAGGATGCCCTGCCACTTATGGGAAAACGCTGTCAGAGTGTTTCGTGCCTTGGGATTGAGCCTGAGAAAATAGCGATTATGGCTTTAAGACACGGGGTACGCGGGGTTGACCGGGTGGTCAGAATGGGGCATACCATGGATCTTTCGTTTATCTGGGATGGCTTTGATATGGTATCTGCCATGTCACGCGTGATCACTGTCGGATAAAAGGTTTTTAGGAGATAAAAATGACAAATCGTGAGAAATACATCAAATGCTTTACCGATGCCCTCGAGGTTCCGGCTGAGGGAGTTGAGAAGCTTGAGTATCAGGGAGTTGAATCCTGGGACTCGGTCGGGCACATGTCGCTCATAGCCGCGCTTGAGGACAGCTTCGACATCCAGATGGATACCGATGACATCGTGGATCTGAGCTCATTTGCCAAGGGCATTGAGATCCTGAAGAAATACGGAGTTGAGATCTAAGGTGGGCGCTCCGCTATTAGAGGGACACACCGCGGTGGTGACCGGAGCGCGCCGCGGTATTGGCAGGGCAGTGCTTGAAAGGTTCTGTCAGGAGGGAGCCTGCGTGCGCGTTTTAAACCGCATCGAGGATCCTGATTTCATCGCGTACTGTCTCGCTCTTGAGGAGAAATACTCGGTCAGCGTAGATCAGGTGTACGCGGACTTTCTTGATGAGAGCGCTCTCAAGGCAGCCTTAAAGACGCTGTGCGCGATGAAGCCCGCGGCAGACATACTCGTAAACAACGCTGGGATCGCGGGCTCAACCTCGATGCTCGCCATGACCAGAATGGAGGACATAAGAAGATCCTTTGAGGTCAACTTTTTCGCATCGCTTACGGTAACCCAGGCTTTGGCAAGACAGATGATGCGGCTTAAAAAGGGCAGCATAGTTTTCATCTCGTCCTCGGCGGCCTTTGACGGCGGCGCCGGTATAGATTACTGCGCGGAAAAGGCGGCCATAATCGGCGCCTCAAGACGTCTTGCAGTTGAGCTCTCGCGCTTTGGAATTAGGGTAAACGCCCTGGCGCCTGGGCTTACCAATACCGATATGGGAGCTGTCACAAGCAAAGAGGATGAGGCTGTGGCGGTATCGCGCGCGCTTTTAGGACGCAGAGCCGAGCCTTCAGAAATTGCCGATGGCGTAGTCTATCTAGCGTCTGATCTCTCACGCTTTGTCACAGGTCAGGTCTTAAGGGTTGACGGGGGACTGCTTAAATAGCGGTACACACAGGGTGCTGTTTGATTTTAAGGCTCATGGAGAGGATCCCGCGCTTGTAGCGGAGGATCTCAGAGTATTTTCATACCGTGAGCTTTCGGAGCTCTCATCAGCGTTCGCGGAGATGGTAAAGCCGCGCGCCCTGGTGTTCATGCTCTGCAGAAACACCCCGGGCATGATCGCCTGTTACGCGGGACTTTTAAATAAGGGCGCGGTTCCCCTGCTGCTGGGCTCAAGAATTGCCAAAGAAGCGCTTTTAGCCTTAATTAAAATCTACCGCCCATCTTATATAGTCTCACCCTCTGAAATCTCCGTTGATGGCAGGCCGCTCCTTGAGTGCGAGGGGGTGAGGGTATATGAAACGGGTGAGGGAAATCCTCCGGTACTGCATGAGAATCTCGCGCTTCTGCTTTCAACCTCGGGATCTACCGGATCGCCAAAGCTTGTGAGGATCTCCTTAAAAAATCTTGAGAGTAACGCCAGCTCAATCATAAAAAGCCTCGCGATCACCAAAGATAACCGCGCCATAACCGCGCTGCCCATGAACTACAGCTATGGTCTTAGCGTTATCAACACAAGGCTTATCTCAGGGGCGTCGCTCGCGGTGACCTCATCGGGGCTTATGCAAAAGCCCTTCTGGGAACTCTTTGACAGGGCAGGGGTGAATTCACTCTCGGGTGTTCCCTACAGCTATGAGATGCTAAAGTGTCTGGGCTTTACCAGAAAAGAATATCCAAACCTGGAGGTTATGGATCAGGCAGGCGGGCACCTTGATGAGGTATTGCAAAAGGAATTCTCAGAGTACTGCGCATCCCACGGGATCAGGTTCTATCTTATGTACGGTCAGACAGAGGCTACGGCGAGGATGGCCTGCCTCCCCTTTAAGTATGCTCAATCAAAGCCTGGCTGCGCCGGACTGGCCATAGATGGCGGAAAATTTTCAATAAGGGATGAGAATGGCGCCGTGATCTCATCCCCCTCAGCTGAAGGCCGTCTCTTTTATGAGGGGCCCAATGTCGCCATGGGTTACGCTACAGACGCCTGTGATCTTAAAAAGGGTGATGAGTGGCGCGGTGTTCTGGATACAGGCGATCGCGCGCTTATGGATGAGGACGGCTTTATCTTCATAAAAGGGCGGGAGAGCCGGTTTTTAAAGGTATACGGTAACCGCTTAAGCCTTGATGATTGCGCGCTGATGGCAGAGCGCTATTTTAAGGGGATTAAGGCTGCCTGCGCCGGGCGCGATGATCTGGTGATGGTCTGTATTGAGGGGGAGGCCGATCCTGTTTTGGTAAGGGAGTATCTCTCCGAGGCAACCCATCTTAACAAGCGCGCCTTTAAGGTGGCGAAGGTGGCGGCGCTGCCGCGCTCATCGTCTGGGAAGATCCTCTATCGGGAGCTTGAAAAGTATTTTTAGGAGCGTTCCATCTTTTTGTATGTATGACCTGCGTCAGGTCATATGAACGCCTTAAGGCGCATAATCAGTTTAAAACCCGGGCCGCGATGGCGGCGCGATTTAAGATCCGAAAATTCCGGAATAAGGGATGAATATGCAACGTCTTGCCGACTATGTGATGTCACGTTTAAGTGAGCTTGGAATAAGCCATCTTTTCTATGTTTCAGGCGGCCAGTGTGTTTATCTTACTGACGCTCTAAGACGCAGTGAGAGCATAAAGGGGATCTGCACCCACCATGAGCAGGCCGCGGCGATGGCGGCCATCGCCTACGCGACGATAAACGAGAGACTCGGCGCCTGTCTTGTGACCACAGGCTGCGCCGGCACCAATACCCTGACCGCGGTGCTGCACGCCTATCAGGACAGCATTCCACTCATCATCATCTCAGGCCAGCAGGTATACTCCCAGACCGTAAAGGCCTCAGGACTGCCTCTGCGTCAGGTGGGCATTCAGGAAGCGGATATCGAGACTATAGTAAAGCCCATCACCAAGTACTCATTTACGGTCTCTGATCCCAAATCAATCGCCTGGCATATGGACAAGGCGCTGCATCTTGCGATGTCAGGTCGCAAGGGACCGGTGTGGATAGATCTGCCGCTTAACGTGCAGAACACCATGATAGACGAGAGCGCACTTTCAAGATGGGAGAGTCATGAGGAGCCGCTCAGCCCCAGGGATACGGATCTTGAGTATGTAAAGCAGGCTTTAAGCCACGCCAGGCGTCCGGTGATCCTGGCGGGAAACGGGGTACGCTCGGCGGGAGCCAAAAAGGAGCTCAGAGCTCTGTGTGAGAGTCTTAACTGTCCTGTAGTGATGAGCCGTCTTGCCGATGACATCCTGCCCTTTGATCATCCCTTAAACTTCGGTCTTATCGGCGGAGTCGCCGGAGCCAACCGTTACGCCAATTTCACAGTTCAGAACAGCGATCTGCTGCTGGTTGTAGGATCAAGACTTTCTATTGAGGTGACGGGACCTGAGCGCGCGGACTTTGCCCGCGAGGCCACAAAGATAGTCTGCGATGTCGACAGAATTGAGCACACCAAGGACGGTGCGCGTATCGACCGCTTTATCCACGCTGACGCCAGGCTTTACCTGAAGGCGTTATCAGAACTGGAGTTACCGCGCGTGTCATCAGAGTGGGTGGAGAAATGCCGCCACTGGAAGGAGATCTTTACCTACCCCATGGATTACAAGGATGACGGCCCTATGGATATGAAGATCCTGATGACCCTCATCTCAAAGCGCGCGCCTCAAGGCACCTTTTATGTGTCAGATGCGGGCTTTACCGGAGCGTGCGCTCCGGCGCGCACCATCCTGAGGGAAGGCGAGCGCTTTGTCATGGCGCTCTCGCAGGGCGAGATGGGATTTGCCCTGCCGGCGGGGTGCGGCGTGTGCACGCTTACAGACGGACCGGTGGTCTCATACAACGGGGATGGTTCTGTAATGATGAACCTGCAGGAGCTCCAGACGGTAGTCCGCAATCACTTCAACCTTAAGCTGGTGATCATAAATAACGATGGCTACTCAGGAGTGCGTCACGGGCAGAAGGCGCATTTCCGCGGCAAGACCATGGGAACCGATCCTACAAACGGACTGGATTTCCCGGATTTTGGCAAGGTGGCCGCAGCCTTTGGCATACCCTACAAAAAGGCTCAGAGCTACTCTGAGGCTATGAGAGCTGTCGATGAAATGTTCGAGTCAAATGGGCCGTTCGTACTTGAGGCAGTGTGCGATCCGGAGCAGTTTGACCTGCACAACGGCCTTGTGATGTATGGTAAACGTAAGTTCGGTTTCAGGCCGATTGAGGATCAGTCACCATATATAGACCGTGACATCTTCTTCAAAGAGATGATAGTAAAGCCGCTTGAGACCAGCTCAGGCAAGCCGGTCTGAGGTAAAAGGTATGGGGATCCTTTCAGGACACAAGGCGTTTATAACCGGCTGCAACCGCGGGCTTGGCCGTGAGATCTTAGAGCTCTTTGCAAAGGAGGGCGCTCAGATAGTCGCGTGCTCAAGGCACAGCGAGAGCGGCTATCTTGAGGATCTGGCGTCAGTATCTGACAAATACTCGGTCGGCATCTCGCCTGTATACATGGATCTGTCAGATGAGACCTCGCTTAAGGAGGGACTGAGGCAGGTCGCGCGGGATCATAAGGATCTCGATGTACTTATAAACAACGCCGGGATAGCCTACGGAGCGGCCTTTAACCTTACCAGTATGGCAAAGCTGCGCGAGGTTTTTGAGGTGGATTTCTTCTCGCAGATAGCCATCATGCAGCAGATCTCGCGCCTTATGATGAAAAACCGCCGCGGCTCGATAGTAAATATCGCCTCCGCAGGCGGAATTGAGGCCAACGCGGGTTATCTTGCCTACGGTAGCGCCAAAGCCGCTCTGATCTTCGCGACCAGAGTGCTGGCCCGCGAGGTCGGTGGCTATGGGATCAGGGTCAACGCCCTGGCTCCTGGGCTTATCGACACCTCGATGGGACATTACAAGGACGAGAAGGAACTTGAAAAAATGATAGAAAGAACCCCGCTTTTGCGTATGGGCAGGGCGTCTGAGATAGCGCGCTGCGCGCTTTTTCTGGCATCTGACGAGTCCTCCTTTGTCACAGGTCAGGTGCTCAGGGCAGATGGCGGGAGGTAGTTATGGACGAGACAGAACTTGAGACTAAGGCGCTTGAGCTTAAGGCTATGGCCAAAAGAATGCGTCTTGAGGGGCTTGAGATGGCCTACTCCACAGGCCGCGCAGGAGCGCATCTTGGCGGAGGCTTTTCCTGTATTGAGATCTTGGCCGTGCTCTATGGCGCGGTGATGCGACTTGATCCTAAAAATCCTGAGGATAAAAACCGCGACCGCCTGCTCTCCGGAAAAAACCATTTCACGCTCGCGCACTTTCCGGCGCTTTGCGAAAAAGGCTTTATAAAGCGTGATGAGCTTTTGGGGTTCCAAAAAGACGGCGGAAGACTCACAGGTTATCCGCGTAATGTGGAGATCGGGCTTGAGTACTCAGGCGGAAGTTTAGGTCAGGCTCTATCTGTTGGAATAGGTTTTGCTCTTGCCATGAAGCGTGAGAACAGTACCGGAAGGGTTTTCGTGCTCACGGGTGACGGTGAGCTTGACGAGGGACAGATCTGGGAGGGCGTTATGAGCGCTCACGCCTACGCGCTTGACAATCTTATCCTCATAGTCGACCGCAACCATTTGAGCTATGACGGTGATACCGAGCAGGTAATGCCGCTTGAGAGCATAGACGATAAGTTCAAAGCCTTTCACTGGAGATGCGTACGCTGTGATGGTCATGATCCACTGGCGCTTTTAAAAGCCTTTAGAGATATTAAGGGCGGAGAAGGCCCCGCGGTGATCATAGCCGATACCATAAAGGGCAAAGGGGTTTCCTTTATTGAGAACCGCCCTGAGTGGCATCATCACGCGCTTACCAAAGAGCAGTATGAGCAGGCAAAGCAGGAGATTTTGCAAAGCTGAGCATTAGGTTGTGCCAGACTTTGGAGCCTCATAAATTCCGCGCCATCCTCTCCAGCTCATTATCCGCGCAGGCCATGGCAATGATATTGAAGTCTTATCGCGCCAGAAACAGTATAAGAACTCGCTTTGTTTTCAGGGCGCCGCGGATTGCTTGAGATATCAACATTTCTAACATAAGATCAGAAATAACAACCCTTTTTTAGGGTAGAGATGGCTATTTAATCAGGAGACAATCATGAAGTCCGCAAAACAGGTAAGCGCCGGCTCTGAAAAGTTC
>SFGV01000106.1 GCA_004557545.1 Succinatimonas hippei | reverse complement strand
TCGCGATGTTTTGCGAGCTCTCCGCCTTTTTTGTGAAATATTTTCCCCTGGAGGGGGATGTTCCACGTGGAACATTGTGCTTTTTCCGCGCCCTTTAGGCAATGTTCTTTCACCTAGGGCGTGTCGGGTAGGTTTTTCCACGGAAGGTTCTCTTTATGAGCTCAGGTTTATGGCCGCAGGCCTTTGTGCCGCCGCGAAGCTAGGCGCCCCAGCGGACAACTTGATGCTTTTGGGCGTCGACCACGATGGCCGCGGCGGTGACCTCTCGGTCCGACTCGGCGAAAGGAGCGGCGTAGCGTTTTTTTGCGATCTGGAGTTTGCCCTCTTCCAGAAGGCGGTCGTATTCGCTTTCTTTATGGGCCAGCTTGAACTCGAAGATCAGGGCGCGATGGGGAAAGAGCGCCACGGCGTCCGCGCGTCCCTGGTTCTTGGGCATTTCGCCGCCGCAGGTGGCTCCCGCGCCGCGCAGGAGCATCAGGAAGAGCGCGTTGTACAGCGCTTCGCTGGGCTTGGCCTTGCCGTAGATCATGCCCGGAAAGCTGTCCAGGCCGATGTTGAAGAGCCTGACGGCCTCGCCGACGTCGCCGTCGCGCAGGGCGTTCCAGAGTTTGGCTCCCAGAGGCGTATAGCCTTCGACGTTGTAGATGTTCGACAGGTAGGTCTTCGAGATGGCGTTGAGCACTTCCTTGTTGGGGTAGTCCAATGTCAGCATGTCTTCCACTCGGTTTTCGATGGTCAGATAGTCTGCCTGGTAGAGGAAGCTCTCGGGTTTGGCGTGCTCGATCTCCTGGGCGTCGGCGAAATTAACGTCCACCTGGATGTGGCGGTACTCCTCGGGAACCAGAATTTCATGCCGGCGCATATAGCCGACGATGAACGAGGGCGATCCCGACCCGTACCAGTATTCGCCGAAGCTGGCGTCGGCCAGGCAGTTCAGCACCGAGAAGGGATTGTAGAGGCGGTGCACGCCGTCGAAACAAAAACCGTCGTAGAAGTCCTTCATTTGAGCCAGGATATCCGATCGGCCGCGGTTCAGCCTGTGGGCCGTCTGGTCGATCCAGCCGGCGAAATCGGATTCCAGCTCCTCCTGAGTGTAGCCCAAAAGAGTTCCCCACTGAGGGTTCATGGAGATGTCCCGCAGGTTGTTCATGGCGGAGAAGACGCTCAGCTTGCTGAACTTCGAGATGCCCGTGAGCATCAAAAAGCGCAGATATTCGTCGCATGACTTGAGCACCGTGTAGAAAGACTTGAGGACTTCGCGCATTTCCTCAGCTTTTGCGGGATTGCCGATGTTGTCCAGGATTGGCTTGTCGTACTCGTCAATCAGTACCGCCACGGGACCTGAGTTCTTGTAAAGAGCGTTAATGAGTTCCTGGAAACGGCTGCTCAGGGTCCGCCCGCGAAGCGACAGTCCCCGTTCGTCGGCGCAGAAATTTAAAGTATCTTCAATGGAGAGCCGTAAAGACTCCTGCGAATTGTTATCCATGCTGCTCATGTCGATTCGCAGCACCGGCGTGGGGCAGGAGGCCTGGCGCTGCACCCACTCCTCGGCGGCCAGCCCTTTAAAGAGGTCGACGCGGCCCGAGAACATGGCGTCTAGCGTGGACAGCGTCAGCGATTTACCGAAGCGCCGCGGGCGGGATAGAAAGCAGCGCCTCACGTTATCAACCAACTTCGAAAGCTGGCCTGTTTTATCAACATAAAGCAGATTATCTTTACGCAGGCTTGCAAAATTCTGAAGCCCAATGGGCAAAACCCTTAATTCTTCGGCCATTATACCTTTCCTCCTTACGTGGGGGAGTGTCGTTATGTAGGTAATGCTGGTTAACGCCTACAGGGTTCATCTCCGCTTACGCGGGGATCTAGTCACAGGGCTGCAGAGCCGTCCACCCCTCAAGGGTTCATCCCCGCATACGCAAGGATCTGGCGTCAGATTGTCAGTGTAGCGAACAGATGAGATCTACCCTCAATTTATGTAGGAATCACTTTGAGGGGCCATTAAGCGCTTATAGTAGTTTTTGTTCTTTGAAAATAGTATTAATTTAGTCTGTTATATCAAGTTGCATAAAATAAACATGCAGCGCCAATATTATGCTCTCTTGAAACCGAGACTCCCAAACTAGCAAACTTCTGGGCTGTTCTGAATTCAACTTTTACGAGCGTCAAACAGGCGTTGTTGGCTTTTATCGTTCCTTTTAATTTGCTTCTGACGTCCAGGGATTCTGTTGATCCATAAGATCAGGTGTTTTTAGTGACGGCCTGGCCCTCGATTGAAGCCGTTGTAGGAGTATTGCTGCTTTCCTGCATTAATTCCTGATCGTTCTAGCTTGGACTTTATCCTTGCTTAATCTTTGCGCTTGGCGTACCTAGCGATTTGGCTCGAATGGCGGTATTGGAAGGTCTGGGTTGCAGGCGAAGATGTGTGCTGAAAAAAGGAGTAAAAAATAAACTGTGCAGGGAAGAGTAACATATTTGAAAATATTTCATAACATGAAAAAATAGTCTATTGATTTGATTTAATGATATGCTTTTCTAAGAAAAATGTCACAGCGGCACACGCTTTTTAAAGATTTGAAGCATGTGCTGCTTTTTTGTGTTTTTGCTCCTT
>SFGV01000105.1 GCA_004557545.1 Succinatimonas hippei | reverse complement strand
CCTATTTCAGCACCAACGCCATATCAGCAAGTGTGTTGCAGTGCGCGCTGATCATCATCGACATACTCATATATATTCCTTTTGTAAAGCTCAATGAGCGCCGCCGCAGTTTTCATCACAAGGATCAGCTCAAAAAGCTGGTTAAATGGTTCAAGGCTGAGGAAGACACTAAAAACGGTCAGAGATTACTCGGAATTAGCGAGGATCTGTCCACATTTGTCGATAGCCTGAAAATCGACCTTCATGAGGATTTACTGCGCCGGGATGGCAGGATCTTTATGCTCTACCAGCCACAGTTCTTTGGTAACGGCATATGCACCGGAGCCGAGGCTCTGCTACGCTGGAATCACGAAAAGCTCGGGTTCATATACCCTCCTCTCGTGATCGCGATTGCGCGCTCTGGCGGCTTCCTATACGAGCTTGAGCACTTTGTATTTACTGAAACAACCTCAGCTATAGCTAGCGTTAGCAAAAACGCCAGAACCACGAAATTTAAGATCTCGGCCAACGTGACCGGCGATTCAATTGAGTCGGATCTTCTGCTGCCTATGATCAACAACGCCGTAGCATCGGCAAAAATAGATCCGCACCAGCTTTGGATTGAGATAACCGAGCAGGACGCGTTTGAGATGTCCATAAAGACACTCGATCGCTTCAATGAATTAAGACAGCGCGGTCACAAGATGCTCATAGATGATTTCGGAATGGGACACACATCAATCCGTTATCTTCAGAACACCGTTTTCGACGCGGTTAAACTCGATGGCAGCATCACAAAACCGGTGCTCACCGATCAGAACACACAGCAAATAATCCGCACCATTACCAAAATGTGCAACGGGCTTAAGCTTGGAATAGTCGCTGAGTTCGTTGAGACAGTCGATCAGCGTGACAAACTATCAGAGCTTGGCTGTCAGGTTTTTCAGGGATATCTGTATTCAAAGCCAATCCCTGTTGAGCAACTCACCTCGATAATTTCCACAAGATCCGCGCTCTGAGGAATAAAAGGCCGTATCTGTTATAATTCACGGGTATTCAATCAATTCTTTTAAAACGAACGTCACGCTTATTATCAATAACGTTTGAAATATGAGGTTGCTAACGCTTAGAATCCCGTGTATACGGTCTTACTACAGCAAAATTTAAAACACTCAGCCTCGGGAGCAATCCTAAATTGGAAAATAACAACAATAATAAAAACTCCAAAAACACTAGTGTTTTCAGTCAGGATGATCTGAGTATTGATTATAACGATATAAAAGATGACGCGCCTTTTGACATAAACAGCATCGCGCCTGCCGTGCTTGATTCATTAGGCGAGTTCATTTTTGTCACAGATTCGTATTCAAAAAAGATTGTTTACATAAATAAGCCTTTTTCTGACTACCTGAAAATCTATAAAAGCTTCAGCGATTCCTGCGCGACCTGCTATTCTCTGCTTCGCGGAAGGAAAACATCATGCGAAAACTGCACGATTAATCTCAACTGCGTATGTGGCGAGACCCTGGTACATAACAGTCTTAAGTCCGGTGTCAGAAGATTTCAGGTAACATGCCGCAAGGTTAAAGTTAATGACCACTTTTACAACATAATGATATGTACGCCGGCCATTACCAACAAACATCTCTCAGAGATAATAAGAGAGAACCCTGATCAGGCTGACGCGATTGCCCAGATTGTGGGGATTAATACCGCCAACGCGGATTCCCCAAACATGCAGATTAACGCTTTACTGAGATTCTTCTGCTCCTATTTCCGTGGAGAACGCGCCTACTATTTTTTCAGGAACAGCAAAAATCCCGATCCGGAGTCCTCAGAAAAGCACGACAAATACTGCTGCATATCATATTTTTCAAGAGTTGATGATAAAGACATCACTGAGCTTAACTATACCGAAGGCTACAGATTCCTTGACACCGCGTTCAGTCAGAAAGAAAAAATACTTATAAAAACTCCAAAATTCCCGGACGATCCACAATTGGAAAAATGGTTCAAAGATGAGGGGCTCGAGCGCGTGCTTATCATTCCGTATGTATACGACAGCGCTCCCAGAGGAGCGGCAATAGTTTTCAACCCGGATCCTGAAACCACCGCAAAAAACCAGTACGTTCTAGGGTTGGCTGAGTCAGCTATCAACTCAGCGGCTTTGTCACTGTCGCGCTATGACACAGCGGAGTCTGAAATATATATTGATCCGCTTACCAAACTGCGCAACCGCACGGCTCTGCTAGAGGACATCAACAAACTTTTTACTCAGAAAGACATCGGCGTCATATCTCTTAACATTAACGGACTTAAAGTCATAAATGAGACCTACGGCTTTAAGGAAGGCGACAGCATAATCATACGCGTAGGCTCTCTGCTCAAGCAGTTGCTTCCGTCATCAACCAGCATATACCGCTCCTCTGGCGATGAGTTCATGGTGATCTATCCAAACGTCACCGAGCAGGAATTCAAGTCTGTAAGCGATATGCTCAAGGCCTTTATGGCCAATGAACGCGGGTTCTCAGCGGCGGTTGGAGGTTTCTGGGTACACGAGGGCTATCAGCTTCAGCATGCCGTAAACCAGGCTGACAATTCCATGATGGAAACCAAGCGAATGTATTATC
>SFGV01000035.1 GCA_004557545.1 Succinatimonas hippei | reverse complement strand
GTGGTGTCGTCAGAGCTTTGCAAGATGATAATAATATCGTTTTTTTTAATGATGAAGGCAGGCAGGAGTTTATTGTTACGCTGTATCGCAAATCTCCACTCACTACTCCTGAAAGTAACAGTCAAAAAGTGCTTAATATCAATGATTGCGACCTGAGTAACAGTCAAAGTAACAGTCAAAGTAACAGTCAGAATGAACGCCAACAATTGTCTTTAAAGGAAATTGATGTTATCGCTTTTTGCTCGGTACCAAGGACAAGCCGTGAAATATTGGAGCATCTGCGTATAGGCTATCAATCCAAAAATATAAAGCGATATATCACGGATCTCGTGAGCAGAGGCTTTTTATTAATGTCAAATCCGGAAAACCCAAAAGACAAGAACCAGAAATACAGGAAGGCTTAAAGGCAGTACACGGATCAGCACCATTGTTTGAAGGACAGTGAGTTATCCTTTGCGATTCCGCAACATCCGCTTAGTTCTACGGCTACAATGGTTACAGGTTCCATGACAACCTTGAGAATTGGTGCGTCATCCCTTACGGTGTAGTTTACTTTGCTGTTTACCGTATCATTGTCAGGCTCACATATAAGGTGAATACCATAAGGGGCAATGAGCTGAGCTACCGCCTGTTTTAGTGGCAGGTTGATGAACTGTAGCGCCGCTTTGGTGATCACATGGTCTACAAAGGTCCCGGGTGAACGGGTGGCACTCCATTTGGCAGAATTAACAGTGGCTGAGAAGTCATAGCCGTTCCACGCTGGTGAGCAGTCAATCAAGTCCTCGGTGCGTGATCTTCCCGTGATAGCGGCTACCACGCTGGTAGCGTTATAGCTTATGGGCAGGGCGTCCACATAGCCTGTGAGTACCAGATCACCACCTATATAAACCTGCACCTCATCACCTAGCTCAAATGAGCTTATAAGCTTTGATGACTGCGGCAGTTTGGTGGTAGTTCCCACCTGAAATGAGCGCGCCAGAGTGTTGAGTTCTGACGTGATGCTCACATCTGTCCAGTGCTCATACTCGGAAGCAGATCCGTTCACAATGATGCGTACTTTATTTTCATCGGACATAAAAAAAGCACTCTTTCGAGTGCTCTCCTTTTAATCAATATGACACTGGGTGTTAAATTGGTATTGAACGCAGTGATAGAGCTTGCCGTCTATGTATACGTCGCGATCTGAAACATAGCTACCACTACCGTTGTAGAAGTTCTTAGGCACGCTATTTTCTTCTATGGAATGTTGCAAATCCCGTTTACGCCGCTCCTCTGCGGAAAGTTTCAGTGGTGGATTACGATAAAATTCATCCATTTCAGACTGCATTTGAGCTAAGGCCTCTTTCTCCGTGAGTAGTTCCGCATACACAGGGCTTGCCAGTAATACAGCTAGAATTGCGATCATCAAATACTTCATAGGCAAAATACCTCTTTGTCTTGAAGTATAGGATTAAAAGCCTTAGCCGTAAATTAGCCCGATATCTTAAGCGACTTTTTCTCAAGGAAGAGCGGGAAAGGAATGCGGTTACGGTATACAAGCTCCTCGACCTTGGAGGCATCCCCAGTGGCGTTGTACGCCACTACTACGGCGGGCTCATTCTCCGAAGGTGTGACGGTTATGTCATTTGAGCCCTGCATCACCTCATCGGTAAGATAGCGGTAGAGGCAGTGATAGCAGTCTTCGACATACTCATAGCGGAACGTTGGATCATGCTCAAGATACAACATTTCATTTTCAAGCGCTTCAAGCATGTCATTGCGTAGTTTGAGCACCTCTTCATCAGAGCGTGACGCGGCGCTGGTGTCCATCGACGTTCCAATCATGGACGCGCATCCTGCCATCTGAATTAACAGCACATTGCGCACCTGCTCTTTTACCGAGGTGGCAAGTTGCGTTTTGCGGGTCTCCAAGTCTTTTTTATTGGTGTTCCATACGGTAATCGCCGTATTGTCAGCCTTAATACGTTTGTCGTTTACCACCGCCTTTACGCTGTCAGACGCTCTGCCCCAGTCAACATAAGATGATGTAAAGCCGCCTACGCCCAGAGCCCTGAACAGTGCTTTGGTAAACCCTTCGGCGCCTGATGACAAAGCCGCGGCGGCGGTAGTTGTCAGATTTAGAATTGAGTTTCCCAGATCAAAGAATTTGACAAACTTGCAATCACCGAGACAGCCCAGAATATCCATGAACTGCCCTGAGGCTATCTCATCGGTGAACTCGGTGAGATCATCAATCTGTTTCCATGTTGTACCAAGAGATTCTGAAAGTGAATCCGCCCAAGCATCCACGGATGAGCGCAGTTTGGCTCCCCATGATTGTGAAGCGGACGGGTTTTCAAGCTCGCCTGATTCAACGAACGATAACTGAAATGTGCAGACACGCTTTTGAGCGTCCCATGACACCTTGGGAGTATCGATGACATAGACCTTAAGCGTTCCGAGCCAGGGGTGGACAAGCTTTTTAGCCTCGCCGCCACCGCTCTCAAGACGCTCCATCAGCCTTTTGGCGTGAGCGATGTAATCATCGCCTATGACAAAGCCGGTGATCTGAAATGTGCGCTTAAGCCTTCCTAAATCCTCGGTGTATGGCGTGTCACGCTGTGGGTATTCATGCGTGACCGTACGGCGTCCAAATGAGACTTCAGAGGATGAAACCTCAAAGCTCACACCGTCATATGACGCTTTGCGTAATCTTGAGGAAAACAGAGCCATTTATCTAAGTCTCCCGTTTTCAGTTTGTGGGCTTAAAGTAAGCCCCGGATTAGAATGCTGATCAACTACTTCAGCCTTAGCGCCTTCATCGGTCCTTACTAAAACCTCAATCTTGCCCTGAGGATTGGCAGACGTTATCCCCTGACTTACAGGGGCAGGCAGGGCAGATACATTCTTTGGGGCACTCTCATCAGAGCTACCAAAGAAACTCTTAACCCCACTGATAGCGCCGCTGAATTTGTCACCTACCCACGAGGCGGCATTTCTCACACCGTCCATGGCTTTTATGAAATTGTCAAAGAAAGCTGACTTTATAGCTCCCCATAACCCCGCGAAAAAGTCAATCAATGGCGTGATAGCGCTCTTAATGCCTGCAACCGCGTCGGCAAAGTACGCTTTGATGTTCTCAAAAGCGCTCTTAATGCTCTCAGCCGCCTGTGGAAACGCTGACTTGAAGCCGTCCCACAGCAGAGTGAAAGGCAAAAAGAAAACGCTCTTAAGCGCGCTCAATGCGTCAGAGAATAAGCTACCCAGTCTTTGCGCGAATTCTCCCCAGTCACCTGAGAAAAAAGCTGACGCTAAGGCACAGAGGTCATCCCAGATTGCCTTGAACTTTGACCAAAGATCACTGAATGTCCCTATCAAGGCATCTTTCAGACGATTGAAATAAGGCGCCACATTGTCCCAGTAGTAATAAAGCAGACCTACCGCGGCGGCGTTGCCGGGTTCAAGAACTTCGCGGCGATCTACCACCTCGATCTCGATGAGCTTGCCGAGCATGTTCGCAAGACGCTGAGTGAGGATGAACTGGTTGCCGCTGAGAACGCCGCTGAATGGTTTGATGAGCACGGCCTGCTTTGCGGACTGCCTCTGGGCACGTTCACGGCGGTCAACGCCATCAAGGACAAGTGGCGCAAGGCTCAGCCGTGCATCGTGAAGTTCTGGAAAGACCTCGAGGAAGCCGTGAGCTTTGTCGTAGGCACCGAGGGCGTCAAGCGCCGGGTCGGCCATGTTGAGATCAGCTATCTCAGCCCTGCTCATGACATGGGCAAGCGCAAAGACTATCCGTGGCTGCTGATCCGCCTGCCATCAGGCCGCTTTATCAGCTATCCGGGTTTTCAGTTTGACAGCGCCTCGCGCACCTTCTCCTACCTTGAGAAGCAGGGCTCGGGCTTTGCCCGGGTTCAGACCCATGGCGGCAAGCTCGCTGAGAACATCACTCAGGCGGCGGCGTATGACGTACTGGCAGAAGCCATGCCGCGCATTGAGGCCGCGGGCTTTGAGATCGTGTTCTCCGTGCATGACAAATACATCACCGAAGCGCCCTTAAACAAGAACTCCAAAGAACTGGCCGCGCTTATGGCGCAGCCGCCCCGCTGGGCGCCCGATCTGCCGCTTGCCGCGGCCGGATGGGAAGCGCACAGCTACAGGAAAGACTGATGCTTGAAGCAGACATCGTGAATTACATGAAGAAGAAGGTGAAGGCTATGGGCGGAGAGTGCCGCAAACAGCATTGGGAGGGCCGCAGGGATGCCCCTGACTGGCTCATCCTGCTGCATGACCGCCACGGTTACCTTGAGACCAAGGCGCCGGGCAGGAAACCGCGTCCCGGTCAGGTGCGCGAGCTTGAACGCCTTACAGCGTCCGGCGCGGTTGCCGGCTGGGCTGACAGCTTCGCCGCGGTTGACGCCTTCATCGACCGCATGCTGAGGGAGGCTCTGGTATGAAGTTTACGCCGCGCCCCTATCAGCGGGACATTATCAGCCACATCATCATCCACGCGCGCTGTGCTGTTTGGGCAGGAATGGGCATGGGCAAGACCGTGTCGGCGCTGACCGCTGTTGCGGAGATCCAGGCGCACGAGCACACGCGCGCCCTGGTTGTCGCTCCGCTTCGTGTCGCTAAGGCCACGTGGGTGCAGGAGGCGCAGAAGTGGGATCACTTGAAGCACCTGCGCGTGAGCATCGTCTGCGGCACTAAGGCTGAGCGCATGGCGGCGCTCAAAACGGATGCCGATATCGCGGTCACTAACTATGAGCAGCTGCCGTTCCTCGTCGACCTGTATGGCGCCAAGTGGCCTTTCCGCATTGTGGTGTGCGATGAGTCAACCAGGCTTAAAGGCTTTCGCTTGCGCGGCGGCACCAAGCGCGCCAAAGCTCTGGCCAAGGTGAGCAAGAACCTTGTAAGCCGTTTTATCGAGCTCACCGGCACACCGTCGCCAAACGGCCTTGAGGATCTCTGGGGGCAGATGTGGTTCTTAGACCGCGGCAAACGATTGGGCAAGTCGTTCAGCGCTTTCCATCAGCGCTGGTTCCAGCCGGCGCGCGTGAGCTATGACGCCTTTGCTGTCGTGTGGACGCCTACAGCAAGCGCTGAGAAAGAGATCACCAAGGCAGTGTCGGATCTGTGCATTACCCGCATGCCTGAGGATTATTTCGGTGTCGAACAGCCTGTATGCTCAACGGTTCGCGCCATCATGCCGGAGTCCGCGCAATACGCTTACCAGGCAATGCAGAAGGACTTTTTTGTCGACTTCGGCAATGGCGTGAACGTCGAGGCGCCGTCTGTGGCGGTAAAGCTCAACAAGCTGTTACAGCTGACCGCAGGCGGGCTGTATGACAGCGATGGCGAGTGGCACAACATGCATGACGCTAAGCTCGATGCCTTGCAGTCGGTCATCGAGGAAGCCGCCGGCGCTCCGGTGCTCGTTGCCTATCAGTTCAAGTCCGATCTCGCGCGCCTGAAAGAACGCTTCCCCAAAGGCCGCGCCCTGGATACCGATCCTAAGACCATCAAAGACTGGAACGAAGGCAGGATCCCGGTGCTGTTCGCCCATCCGGCAAGCGCCGGCCACGGACTGAACTTGCAGGACGGCGGGCATATCATCGCGTTCTTTTCGCTCGGCTGGAACCTCGAACAGTACCAGCAGATCATCGAACGCATCGGCCCCACGCGTCAGATGCAGGCCGGCCACCCTCGCACCGTATTCGTTTACCACATCATCGTGCCGAACACCGTGGACGTCATGGTGCTCGACTGCTTAACCCACAAGAAGAGCCTGCAAGACGCGGTGCTCGATTACATGAAGAAGTGATTTTTAGCCTTAGGAGATACGTGGAATGAATAGTGACAGCAAAACAAGTATTACGACAAAAGCTGCGGATTCTTATTTACTTAAGGATCAGTTCACAAAGCTGATTGCGGACATCAAACAGGCGGCTCAGGAAATGAGTGAGAGGGCGAATGAACACTGACAACCCTTTCAGCGAATGGATGGACAACCACATCAAAGAGATTGCAGGGGGCGAGATGAAGAAAGTCACAAAGACTGACAAAGGCCGGGCTCCGTATGACGCGCTCACGGAAGCGCAGAACTCGGTGGCGGCGGTGGTGCGGCTGCTGAAAAACATGACGCCGCAGGAAGTCAATGACGCACGGGTCGCTCTGGGTCCTGAGCGTGATCTGTGGTCTGAGGCCTACGCGCTTAAGGCGCTGTCAAAGAACATCCTGCGCAGCGTTTACGGCGCCCAGTTGCTTGTGAGTATTGCGGAGAGCGGTGTTGAGGAGGGGTGGCGATGACTGAGAAATACCTGCTGCGGAAAGAAGAGGTCGCTGAGTTTCTGAACATCAGCGAGCGGACGCTGGGGCAAATCAGAGCCGACAAAAGCCGCGGCTTTCCTGAACCGGCAAGGGTCATGCAGTCGGATAAGTCTCCGTCCATGTGGCGGCGCTCAGATGTCCAGGCATGGGCTGACGAACTGTTTGAAAAAGGCGCTTAAGTTTGTCCTAGTGGTGGTACTTGCCCTGGTTCGTCCGGGGCTTTTTTATGCCCGGAAAAAGCAAAGCCCCTCCGAAGAGGGGCCTGCATACATCACCGAGCGATTGCGATCTCACAAGGTGACGACCTATGCTTCGGACTTACCCTTGCGGTGCCTCATCCATAGGATTCAAGCTAAAGCCATCACTGGCCTAGGGACATCTTAATTGTAAGTGACGATATAAGCGGATTCAAGTCGTTTTGATATTGAAGCGCAAGAAGCACACATTTTCTTATGCGGTTCAAGTCGTCGGTGCTAACTGAAACAACTTCATGGTTTCGATGCCCGACACTGTCTTTACCAAAATAAGGAACATTAAGGCGTTCATACGAAACTGTATAAATCATGTCGCATTT
The DNA here is from genome assembly GCA_004557545.1 of Succinatimonas hippei. Taxonomy (GTDB): domain Bacteria; phylum Pseudomonadota; class Gammaproteobacteria; order Enterobacterales; family Succinivibrionaceae; genus Succinivibrio; species Succinivibrio hippei_A. The sequence goes on along the minus strand of SFGV01000035.1, from coordinate 12,530 downwards.
TGCCCATGCAGTTTTGCTTGTGTACGGAGGCGGCAGTCTTGGTTGCTGAATCTGGCAGTGAAACGGCATGATCGTTTTAGGCTCTGTGGTACTGAGCGGGATCACGTGGCACAGTTTTGTGGATCTTAAATGTACCGATGGCGCTGTGATCGCAACTACAGGTCTTACCTTGCACATTTCACCTTTTAGCAACCCGTTAAACGAACAGATGAAAACTTGTCCGGCTTTAGCTTGATATTTGATCACTTCAGGCAACTCTCCACAAACGAGCACCAACGGCTCATCGCCTCGCGCCGCTGTTCCAGCAAGTCTGCGCGGTCATAGGCCTGCACGGTCTGCGTGCCGACACTGTGGGCGATGCAGAGCTCAGCCACCTTGTCGTCAATGCCGTTCTCAGCCATCCACGTCCGCCCAATGGCGCGAATGCCGTGGGGCACAAGGATATCTCTCAGGCCGTGGCGCCTGAAAAACAGCTCAGCAGCCGCAGTGGAAATATGACTGTCTCTTACCCCGGGCGACGCAAGGACAAAAGGGTTCACTCTGGGGCGACGCTCGAAGATCGTCATGAGCTGGGGCGTAATGGGCACGGTGTGGGGGCGCTTCATCTTCATCACTTCGGCAGGCACAGTTACGATCTTTGTAACTTCATCTATCCACGACCACTCCATGGCACAGTATTCAGCAGGGCGCAGCAGTGTGTAGAAACCGATGAGCACAGCGTCCCATGTGCCAGGCGCAGTGATTGATGCGGCATGCAAGGCTTTGAGTACCTCAGGCAGCTTGGACGGCTCGATGCTGGGGCGATGCTGCATCTTTGATGACGGCTTCGGAAACACCTTGTCAATGCCCTGGAAGCGAAGCATGTTGATCCTGCCTGAGTTCACAGCAAAGATCTCCATTTCCTTGACGTAGCCGCAGACGCGCTTGACTGTCTCGAACTTGCCGCGCGCGCCCAGCTTTTCGTTCAGCACCTTGATAAGTGCCGGAGGGCTGATGCCGGCAAGCGCCATGCTGTCAAAGTCTGGTAGCAGGTACTTGCTGATGCGTTCGTCAATGTCTTTCCAGTTCTTGATCTGAGTTTTCTTAAGCTCGATCCAGTCGCGGTAGATGCCGCCAAAGGTGAATGCGCCTGTGGCTTCGGCCTTGCCTTCGTTAACGCAGACTTCCCACAGCGCCCTGGCATCCTTGGCAGGGAGATCAGGCCATGCACCCAGCTGCTTAACGACTCGCTTGCCGTTGATTGATTTGTTGATGATCCACACCTTCTTTCCTGACGGCCAGACGCGCAGGTACAACCCCGGAGCGTCCGTAACTGTATAAGTTTTGTCTTTAGGCTTTAAGTTTTTGATATCAAGGTAAGAAAGCATGGCAAGCCTCAGAGTTACAGATCAAGGATCAAACGGTAACTTTTATTGTAACTGGGCTTGATTTAGATTGCATCAAGATTGCATCAACATTGCATCAAGATTGCATTATAGGATTGAAAAACCTTATAAAAGGCTTTAAAAAGATGAGAAAAATTAAGGGATAAAAACAGGGCTGGCGGTGAGATCGGGATTCGAACCCGAGATACGCTTTCGCGTATACACGCTTTCCAGGCGTGCTCCTTCAGCCACTCGGACATCTCACCATTGGTCAAAAGACGGAGCCTATTCTAACTATTTTTTCTTTCTTTGCAAGAGTTTTTTGAACTTTGCTATGGCCGGCTAATACCTACATGAAAGATCCAATAAAGACTGAGAACTGTCAGTATCGACATAGGCTATGGTCATAGAATTTCTGGAGACAAGGCTCAATGAACTCTGTAATGCAGGCTAACATAGCCGTATTCGTCATGATCACAATTGACAAGCTCCAGTGTATGGCCGCATCCCGGGGTTAGAGATTTGGCCGCCGGGATTTCAAAGACAGATAGGGATGAGCTGAGACCATCGATACCGGGATAGATTATCAGCACCAGATCATCGATAAGTCCGCGCTCAAGGAAGCTCCCATTAAGCGAGCCTCCACCCTCCAGCACAAGGTTCCTCAGTCCAAAATCATTTAAAAGCGAGCATAAAGCTATCTCAGGATCAGTACCGTCTTCTCCCGCGAAGGTGTATGAAACCTCGTGCTCACGCAGATAACGCAGGTATTCTTCTGAAGCGGTCTTGGTGCCGAGCACGGCGATTATATTGCTGTCGTTGCGTTTGTTGTGACCGTAAGCCAGAGTCCCGTCTCCGTCAAAGACCGCGCTCATCATTACCTCATCACGTATTCCCCTGAAAAAATGCGGATCGCGCGGTAACGTGCGTTTGCCTTCATGGTGAAACTCAGGGATCCCCAGAAAGTTTCTGGCGGTTTTAAGACCAAGCAGGTTGCCGTCGGGGTTAAGGCTGTTGAGGGTCCGGTAGTAAAGATCCGGCGAGTTTACGGTTGACTGTTTATACTGCGCGGACCAGCGGTTGCGGTCTATTCTTCCGTCAACCGAGCATTCCATAAGACAGGTTACGTGTGGCCTTGAAAGCATCATGATAAGGGCTCCTGCTATGCATGACGGAAAATGTCGTATAACATTTAATACCTTGATGTCATTTTATCGCCTGATCAAGAAAATTAGCGCAACAAGAGGCGCGGGATCCTGAAAATATTAAGCCGTGGTATAGCCTCTTGCGGATGAGTCGCCACAAGCGAGCCAACTATCGCGGGAAGTCTCGCGCAAAGCGCGTAAATAAAGAGCGCCGTGAATAGCACAACCCCGGCATCCTGCATATTAAGGTGACGGTCAAGCGCCATTACCTTGGCGCTTAGCGCTTCGAGCACTTCAAATCCGGCGTTGCAGATTAGGATCATGGTCATAAGCTCAAGCGCCAGAGAGAAGATCACGCGCAGGTACTGGACGGCAATTTCCCTGGTGTAGCTGAAAGCGCCAAACCCCAGCACGAAGACACCGCATACGCAGAAAATGTACGAAGAAAGATATAGCGTGATGTAGCGTATGGTCACCAGAAACATCGTAACGGTAAAAAAGAGGATCATAAGCTGTAGCACCAGAGCGGTCGGGATATTGGTTACTGATGATCCTATGGCTTTGTTCAGGGTACGAGTGGTATTGAAAGTGCAGTCAAGCAGCTCTGATGGACCAATGGAGCGGTTATTGGTCACCGAGCACAAGGAATCTATTATGCTCGCTCCAATCTGGGCGCCGTTTTTTAAGAGAAAGTAAAAGGTTCCGGTGAGCAGACACAGCCTTACCAGCACCGCGAAAAAAGACGCGGGATCGCCTGACCTTAGAACCATCCTGATCCCGGATGTGACTATCGAAATGCCAAGCAGGATCCAGAAGAGTCTTTCCGCGGCCTGTTTTATTGGTTCGCTGTAGCGCGAGGCGCCGCTAATAAATTGCTGCGCGATGTAATTGAGCATGCCGTCAGGCTCCAGCGTCTGCGCGGCGTTAGCGCAAGACGGAACCAGAAGCAAAGTCAGAAGAGCTGTAGCAGACAGAACCTTAATTGCCGACATGAGAACTCAGCTCCAGATTAAAGTGGGGCGATCTGACACTGTCTCCGCCCTCAAGCGCCTCTCGAGACCCTTCCTGTTGCGCCAGAGCCTGATTATGCTTTACCGCCTGCTCGTGAGCCTGAATGCGAAGCAGGGTATTGATGCTGGTTCCAAGATCGGCAAGCGAGGCGGCTGAAGCCGCGTTGACCTTTGAAAGGGTATCAAGTCCAGCGCCAAGTCCCACGGCCCCGCGGGCCTCAAAGCTCAGTTCCTCAAGTTTGCGTATGGACTGACCTATGGCTTTGGAATTCTCCTCGGCGCTGCGCATGGCTCTGGTCGCGTAGTCAATTGAGTTTGAGTCCATGCGTGACAGAACCTCACGAAAAGAGCAGTGTTTGTGGCTTTTAACGCACTCCTGCCATGCCTCAGCTTTTTTGAAGGAGGCGATATAGGCGGACATGCTCCCATAGCTTTCCCAAAGTGAGGATGAGGCGTGAAGCAGGCCAAGCGAGTTCTCATTGAGCTCATCAAGCTTGCTCCAGGTTTCTCTGTCGGGAGTTTCGTGATCAGTACCGGCAAGCTTCATGGCTTTCTCCGCGTTCTCCCTGAGCTCCTCAGTCTGACGGCGGTTCTCCTCAGACCATGATCGCATGGTGTCAAGTGATGCGGATAGCTTTGATGAGATGTCAGATAGCAGTCTCTCCTCATTATTTTTCGCATAAGAAGGAATGCATATGAGCAGGCTTAAAAGCAGGGCAGGTATGCCTTTCATTTTGAAAAATCTCCCGTTCCGTAGGGACCGTTGAAATAGATGTCTTTGGTGACCGCGACGCTGAAGCTGTATCCGGGTTTAACGTTTAAGGTTGGCGAGAGATTCAAATTGCGATCGAGGATCTTGGAGAGCGTTGCGCCAAGACTTTCCGCGGCCTCTCCTCCAAGCGCCGAGCCGTAGCTGTAATCATCATCGTTATTACGCTCTGAGGCGCTGACTGAGGCGCTGATAGCCGAGATCAGAAAAGATCCGGTAAAGAGCCTTAAAAAGTGATTGTCCACGTCAGCCTCAAAACCGGCTCCGTCCTTTCCCTGTCCGGGCATCGCGCCAATCGCGAGAGAGGTTCCGTCAGGAAAAAGCAGTCTTGAAAAGGCAATGAAAAGCCTTTCCTGACCGTATCCCGGGGAAGCTCCGTACTGACCTGTGATCATCGTGCCTGACGGGATCAGCACATCCTTACCGTATACCGAGTCAAGAACATCTGATGGAACCTGAGCTGTTACAAGCCCGGGCAGATCCGAATTGACCGCGCTAACGAGTACCGCAGGGATCACGCTGCCCTGTCTTAAGCACCAGGGGGTTTTCATGGGAGTTACCCTGGCGTCAAGCACAAAATCCCCGTCAGACTGCGAGAAAGCGGAGTACTCGGAGAGTGTACGGTAGCGCGTCGCGTTGCCCTCGTTCTTTCCATCACCTTTGGACATCCAGGAGTGGTTGTCTTCAGATGAGATCTTTTTTATCTCGATACGCGACGGAGATCGCAACGCCTGTTCAAATTCCCTCACTCGTTGAGAGTTGTTCTGTCTGTAAGTCCGCTCTCTGTCATCATCAATACCACGACGCTCTGTGCTCTTACCAGATCTGACCGTGAGCTTGCTCTTTTTCGCATTGTCTGTATCGGTATCCTCAATATATGCGCGGTAGTCCTTCTCAAAATCCGCGCTGGCGCTCTCATCGCGCTTTATTCCCTCAAGCGAGTCGGCGTACTCCGAGGCCTGTCTTGCCTCCTCCTCAAGCGCCAGAGCCTTCTGCCTGAGTTCCTGCGGTGTCAGATCTTCATTCTGGGGACCTGCTTGTAATTTCTCGCGCTTAAGCCTCGCCTCCTCATCTTTTTTTATGACCTCATCCCCGCGCTCGAGCATGGCTTTAAGCTCGCCCCCTGCTTTACTCATCTGTACAGGTCCTGAGGAATTGTCTGGTTTTGATGACGCGGCATGACCTGCGTAAAAGATGGTAATAAGCGCGGCGGCGGCGATACCAATTCCGATCAAAAGCGGCAGACGGCTTATGGAACCTTCTTTTAACAAACGGTTTTGTCCTCTCATATCAGACCCCCATGGCGACAGGCTGTGAATAAGGACGCGGAGATCCTGACGAGAAATCCCAAAGCTGGCTTAAGGTGATTTTGCTGGTTTTAATGGTCACCAAAGCCAAAAGCCCCTGATCCTCAACCTCAAGCAGCACGCTTTCGTCACAGTCTGTTGTATCACAAGGCTCAAATCCTCCTGAGATTAAGGCGTCCTTTAATACTGACATGTAGATCCCTCCGGCTTTCATGTGAGCGCGCAGAAGTCCGTTTCTTCCCATCTCAAGGGTCATGCTTCTCACCGGGATCTGCAATCGCCTGGTCATAAAGCTGTCAGGATCGCTCTTTCCCGCGCTTCCTTCCACAGAGCAGGCGCAGCCTATGAGCAAGAGAGAGGCAAGAGCAAGGAGCGCTGATTTTCTGGCTTTATCCGACATGAGTTATCTCCGTTTTGTAGGTCTGATCGCCGTCTTTTAGGATCAAAGAGCAGGTTTTAAGCCTGCCGTCTATGATGTAGTCGTTGCCCTTGACCCGGTAATTCGCGCTGTTGCCGGGCAGCAGAAGCACGGGCATGGGTAAGGTTCCAGTTGCCATGCGGACAATCGTGCGTCTTCCGTCAAAAAAGACCCGCTCGGGCATCGCCTCCTCGTCCCCTGTGATCTCAAAATCACTGTCGTGCAGCGTTTCACTATCAGCGCTGTCATCTGAAGTTTCGGCCTCTGATCTGAAGACACTGTTGTTCTGGTAGCTGTCATTTCCATTAAAACTAAGGCGCGATACTGAGCTGTCATTGTGTCTGCTGTCACTTAGAGCCGAAAACCCGCTTCCGGGGTAAGAGAAACGCACAGAGGGCATGAACTGATCTGAAGATGCTTTGAGCCTCAGGTGATAGGTTCTGCGATCGGTTGTGACTACAAGTGAGGTGTGAATATCAGAGGAGAGAGGTTTCACCACCAGATGCTGAACTCTCATGCTTCCGCTGCCGGATGAAGCGGTGTCAACGCTCCAGCGCGCGGAGTCTCCTATCTGAGCGTCCAGTATTTTTTCACCGGCCTCAAGGGCGATATCACACAGCTCCAAAACCGCGCATACCACACTGTGGTGTCCGCCGCCAAAGCTGAAAACAACTTCCCCGGGGTTATAAGAATTTCCCTCAAGAGCGCGTTTTGACTCCTTTTTTAAAGAAGACAGTAGTCTCTGATCCATCGCGTCAAGCCTGCTTCCATCGGCGGTTTCATAAAGATAGGCGTCAGAGTCGGCAAAGGCAGCCGCGCTCATGACCATCATTAAAAGTACGGATACTGTCTTAAAACTCACGATCCCTCCTTCAGGTTCTTTTGGGAAGCGACGCGCTGGCTTTGTGAGATGGCGGTGACGCGCACGCCAAGCGGATTTAATTTCAGAGCTTCAAGAGATGATCCGCCATCAGGCGCGACAGCGTAGGTGAGGTGAGAGCGCATTAGTGTCTCGTTTGCCTCGGATCTCTCGCTCCAGTCGATTTGAAAGCTGTCATCAGACACTCTTATGATGTTTTCGATACATACGTCTGTCTGCGCTCTGGGCTCATCAGTGCGCAGGGATAAGTAATATTTCTCAACCGCGTCCATCGCCTGTGTTCCATCGCGCAGGCGCGAGTACACCCGGCGCACGGCTCTTGCCCTTAAATTGCTATCCTCTGTGACAGTCCTGAGATCGCATATAAAAGACGCCAGATCTGACGCCAGAGCGGCCTCCGGGATCGTTTTTTCGGCTTTCAGATCGTCACGGGAGATCACAGCTCCGGTACGATCGACCGTTATTACATAAGGAACAATCCTGGTTTCTGACGCGAGACTGATATACGCGCACAGGCTTATAAAGCCAAAGGCGCATCCTGTAAATCCGAAAGCCATCGGAAGCAGCGCGCGCACGATCCTGGTGTTTATAAGATCAAGCGCGAGCGCCGAAGAAGATCTTTTTCTCATAGATAACAGCGCGTAAGGCTACAAGCTCGGCAGCCTCGCGTTCCTCTCGTCATTTTTTTGAGTTCTTTGTATTAAACGCTCCTGATCGGCAGGCGCGCCATTCAATATTCTTTGAGGGATTTTTTTATCCGTCCTATGGCACCGCGTGATGGCCGATACCCCTGAGAGCGAGTAGATCTCAAGTTCCTCCTCAGACAGAGCGAGGTTTAAGCGTGAGAAATGTCCGTCCTTTTTTAAGAAGAGATCCCGTCTTGGCACTCCGCGCGCTACATCGGAGATCTCATTTGCGTTAAGCCCGGCCTTCTCGTAACGATGGGCCATCAGATCTCCCAAGGCGTCAGGATTAGGCAGAAAAATTCTGGTCTTGGCGCAGTCAAGCAGGGCGTCCGCGTGACCACCTTCGTCAAGATCCGACAATGACTGGGATGAGATGATCACAAGCGTGTTGTGCTTTCTCAGGGTCTTGAGCCAGGAGATGAGATCCTCCCTGAAAACCTCATCCTTTAACATGATCCAGGCCTCATCCAGCACAATGGCGCCGGGGTTGTCATCACTCTCACAGATCCTCCCAATGCGTCCTAAAAGATGCCTGAGCACCATCGCGCATTCGCGTTTGCGAGAAAAAAGCCCGCCGCACTCAAAAACGCATAACGATGCCTCAAGAGAAGGATCGTCATCTCCGTCAAGGATCCCGCCGCCTCCGTTTCCCTTAAGCCAGGGCTTTATGGCAAGACGGACAGCTTTACTCTCACAGAGCATGCTGAAATCAGAGAGCGTGCGGGTATTAACGGATTTTTCGGATAGAAGCTGCAAAGCGTCGCGTATGGCCTTCTCGTCAGACGCTCTCTTATCGCTGTTTTCCATACAGCAGAGGTTCATGATGAAGTCAGAGGCGCGGTTTAGAGCCTCAGGCGTTTCCAAATCCTTTAAAGGGCAGAGTCTGGCGCCGCCATCGAGCGTTGTGTGCGTACCGTTGGCGCAGTGGCAGAGAGCGTAGAGCGAAAGCCCTCGCTCGAAGGCCCAAACCCGCATGCCGCGGTAGCGTAAAAGCGAGTTTATGAGGGCGTTTAACAGTACTGATTTTCCGCTGCCGGGCGGACCGATGACGATGGTATTTCCCAGATCCTCGCTATGAAGGTTCAGTGAGAAAAGCTCTCCTCTTCTGGCTCTCAGTTGCATCAGCGGAGCGCGGTTTTTATAACCACGGTTAGGGCTTTGATCCTCACCCCTGGACGTTCCGCAAAAAGGCAGCAGATCGGCAAGCACGCTGTTTGATACCAGGGGGCGTCTTATATTGGCCCTGAAGTTTCCCGGTAACGATCCAAGATAGCATTCGGTAGCGTTGATGGTTTCAACTCTGGCGCCGAACCCGCATTCCTCAATCGCGCGAACGCACGCCCGCACGCGCTCATCAAGATCGGTCATATTGTAGGCGCCTATGATCACCGCGTAGGAGAGGGCTCCGAACGCTTCATCGCGTGAGTTTAAAGAGTCCACCGCGGCGTTTACGTCATCAGCCTGTTTTTGCGCGTCAGAATTAACATGGCCGCCGTCAACGTTGAAGATCTGATTTAGAAAACCGTGTCTTCGCTGCTCAAAGATCCTCCGGCGGCGGCGCATGATGAGATCAGATTTCATCTGATCATAGCTCAGGCAGCGCGCTGAGATCCTGAGGGCAAACGGAAGTGACAACAGCCGCTCCAGCGCGCAGCTGACAGTATCCGCGGGGTAGAGATCAAGGCAAACGCAGGCTACGCGCATGGGACCTATCATGGGTGAGAGTCCCGGGACGAAGTCCTCACTTGAAAGCAGCGCGTCAAGCGACTGTCTATTGTCAGGCACAGCCACAGGTCGGGATCTTGAGAGCACGCAGCGTGACAGAAATGACAGCAGCTCCTGATCTTTAGCCTTTGTGCCTCCAAGCAACGAGCATGGATAGCACAGTGACAGGCTGTCATAAAAGGCGTCGCGGTTTTTAAGAAAGAGCTTTAGATCTTTTGAGAGTTCGTCAGCTTTGAAGGTTTCCGGGCTTTGGTCAGGGAGCGGAGCTGAGGTCGCGTTTTTTTTGATGAAGCATATATAAAAGCGGTTATGGAAAAAGCTCAGGTTCGTAAGATGCTTATCTCTGGCTTTCTCAAGCAGCGCGGTTCCCTCAGGCCCTTCATACGGAAGAACTCTGGGCACAACGCAGTCGCGTACTACGTCAGATGCGATCACGGTGTCAGCGTCGCACCTTAAAAAAAGCGCCGCAAGTCTTGAGCGTAAAAGATCGCGCTCACTCTCCCGCAGATCTCCAAGATCCGGAGGAAAACACTCAAACACCGACATCAGGGCTCCGGTTTTGAGCGCTACCACTCCGTCTTTCTCAAGACTTGAATAATCAAGCAGATAAGGAAAAGCCCGGCGTTCCTTGCGGGATGGCAGCAATGCTGCCGCGGCGCAGGCGCAGCAAAAGGCTCCGGCGGCGCACATCATGCCGGCGGTCATCGCGGTTGCTGAGGCGTCAAGCATGGTTTTTCCTTTTAATTCCGGGTTTTGCCTGATAGAAGCGCGCGTAGCGCAGCGATCTCAAATACACCTCGCGCGCGAGGGGATCAGAAAGAGACATCCTGCGCAGCGCGTAAAAGCCCGCGCAAAACAGCAGGAAGGCGATCGTGACGCCGGCAAGGCTTGCGCACGCGAACGCCGCGAGCGCGCATATCAGGCAAAGGCTCATCGTAAGCTCCCTGTCACAGCCTAAAAACTGTGAGGGGCGCAGTAAGGAGCGGTAGACATGTGAGCGTTTCATCAGCAGCTTTCCTGAACTCTCTCGTTTAAAAAGGTATTGAGTGAGGAGATTTCTCCAAGGCTAGAGTTCATAGCCTCCTCGCGCGGTGGTACAGACGCGTCGGCTACGACCGCCCCGTGGAAAAACTGGGTCATCAGGGAGTTCGCGCCGACAAGCATGGTCATAACCAGGACGATGTAGATGAGCGAGCGCATGAAGCGCCCGATCTCGCCACCCATAAAGATGAGCGTGGCGCCCGAGGTGACGATGCCGATTAACGCTACGGAAAAAGCTACGGGACCCGTAAGGGATTCCTGGATCCTGATAAGCCAGCTTTCATACGGAAGCACCCCGGCTCCGGTATTTGACGCGAGAGCGGCGAAGGGAAAAGACAAAATCAGGGCTGTCAGGACCCGGTTTAGAATTTTCAGCATAACTGAACTCCTGTATTTTCAAGTACAAATGAACTGTCTTTAAAGCCTTTGATCTCACAGAGCTCCGCAAGTTGCCTGCGGGGACGGGATTTGAGAACTACCACCAGATCAAGAGCGCCGGCAATCAGCGGTTCTATGGCGCGCGGGCAGCGGGGATGACGGGAGGCAAGCAGCATAAGGCGTCCTAACGCCTCCTGCGCTGATCCCGCGTGCATGGTAGTCATGGCGCCTGAATGACCGGAGGAGAGCGCGTCTATGAGATCGAGCGCCTCGCATCCGCGCACCTCGCCTATGATGATGCGGTCAGGACGCATTCTTAAGGTCGCGCGGACCAGCGCCCCCGGATCAGTCCCGTCACAGGCCTTAAGCTTTACGGAATTTTTAAAGTGGAGCGTAAGCTCGGGGGTATCCTCGATGCAGATGGCGCGGTCATCCGGATTTAAGCTGGCGGCCTCGTTTAAAAGCGCGTTCATGAAGGTGGTTTTGCCACAGCCGGTTCTGCCGCATACGATGATGGAACGACGCCTGGCTATCGCGTCCTTTAAATAAAGCGCGCACTCCTCTGAGATGATTCGATTTTCCCTGAGATCCTCCAGCGTAAGCTTAAGTGAGCCGTGACGGCGGATACAAAAGCACGGCTCCTCACAAAGAGGCGGCAGGATCCCTTCAAAACGGGCCTTGCAAAAGGGCAGCTCACAGGAGAACAGCTTTTCATCCCGCTCACCTGAGCCGCGCATCGCGCTTAAGGTCAGGATCACCTCCCGGGCAAGCGAGGGGCGTACCTGGCTCTCGCGTCTTACTGATCCGCCCTCGCGCTCGCAGAATACTGAACCATCCGGATTGACCATGACCTCGAGCGTCAGAGGATCGTAAAGCAGATTTAGGATCTGATCTCCAAAGGCATCCTTAAGTCTGCCTGAGGCCAGCTCCTCAAAGCTATCGTCTGTGAACATAAGCACCTCTTTTTGGGAGGCAAGTTTACAGACTAAAGAGAATTGACCATGCCGGAATTATTCTGGGTGAAATTTGTAAGAAATATCTTAGTTAACAATAAGAAGCGCCAACTTAAAATAAGATTTACCCATCCTGCGGACCCAATTGCTCAAAAAAACGAGAAAAACAGTGATTTAAAATAAACGGTATTATAGATAAATATATGATGTACAAAAATAATATATGAAAAGCCCTGCTTTTGGTATTTTTACGTAATGCAGGTGTCCGGGTTTGAGAAAGAGGGTTCTTTAAGACAGAAAACCCGGCTGACGCCGGGTTTGAGTTTTTCCAAGTAAAGGTTATTTGTTTTCCGCAGGCTCGATCTTCTGGCCCTTGCCCATGCGCTCATCACGCATGCAGGCCGCGGCGGTGAAGACCGATGATAAAGCCGATGCCGACTACCTGCATGGCGATGTCGTTGTTGATGCCGAAGATTGAGCAGGCAAGCGGGATCAGCATGAGCGAGCCGCCGGCGATGCCGGAGGTGCCGCAGGCGCAGAGCACGGAGGCAACGCACATGAGCAGGGCAGATCCGAAATCGGCGTGGATCCCGACGGTATTGGCGGCGGCCATGGTCATGACAACTATGGTTACCGCGGCGCCTGACATATTGATGGTGCAGCCAAGCGGAATTGAAATGGAGTAGGTCTCCTTGGGCAGATTAAGCTTCTTGCAAAGCTCCATGTTAACCGGCAGGTTGGCCGCAGATGATCTTGTAAAGAACGCGGTCACGGCGCTGTTGGCAATGCAGGTGCCGATAAGCGGGAACGGGTTTTTGTGGGTGCAGAAGGCGACAATGAGCGGGTTGATGATG
>SFGV01000034.1 GCA_004557545.1 Succinatimonas hippei | reverse complement strand
ATATTCACTCCAAAATTAAGCCCCGATCTTCCCGCCATGGGTATCCATGTCATTGATGATCCTATGATAGAAAAGCTGTTATCTCAAGCAATACGCTTTTTTCCCCGCTAAGCTTCAACCAGGTTAAGTCGGCCACGAAGATCGGACTTCAATTAATGAAAAAATTAAGCCCCGGCGGACAATGGCGCAGGGGCTTTATGTCAAAGCCTGGAGGCTTATGAAGCCATGGCGTAGAGTATATCGAGCGCGATGGCCGCGGCGGCTATCGCGGTTATGTCAGAATGGTCATACGCCGGGCTTACCTCAACCAGATCGGCGCCTACGATGTTCAGACCAGAAAGCCTTCTTATGATCCCTAGCGCCTTGTCGGTACTAAGTCCGCCCGGAACCGGGGTGCCGGTGCCGGGGGCAAAGGCAGGGTCAAGGCAGTCGATGTCAAAGCTTAGGTACACCGGAAGCCCCACGGTACGCTCTTTGATCTTATCTGCGATTTCATCACAAGACAGAGAATTGGCGGAAGGACCGTCTATGACCTCAAAGCCGTCCTCCTCGTGATACTCAGTGCGGATCCCAATCTGGACAGATGATGCGGGATTTATAAGCCTTTCAGCCGGGGCGCGCGCGAACATCGTGCCATGATCATAGGCCGAGCCTTCCTTGTAGGTGTCAGAGTGCGCGTCAAAGTGCACCAGAGCCAGAGTGCCGTATTTTTTAGCGTGAGCGCGCAAGAGCGGCAGGGTTACGAAGTGATCTCCGCCAAGACTCAGCATCCTTTTGCCGGCGTTTACAAGCGCGAGCGCGTGATCGTAAAGCGCTTTTACCATAGCTCCCGGATCGCCGCTTGGAAATACCAGATCTCCGCAGTCGGCAAGCTTCATCCTTTCATTTAAGGCAAAGCTCCAGGGAAAGCGCTTATGCTCCCAGGCAAACATAACCGAGGCCTGTCTTATGGCCTGGGCTCCGTAGCGGCAGCCCGGGCGGCCTGAGGTTGCCATATCAAAAGGGATCCCGGTGATGATGGTGTCGGCGTCGGATTTCTCAGGATCAAAGCACAAGGGCGATCTCAGAAAACCGAAGGCGTTTGAGTAAAGCGAAATGTCTTCCTGACGGTGTAATGTCTCATTCATGATTTATTCCAGTATCGCTTAAGGCTGATGCTCATTCACAAGATAGGTGTAGTTGAAAAGGCCCTGGCGGAATTCGTCGATAAACTGCCTCTGGGTGGCCTCGTCAAGATCAGAGTTTACAACCTGTCGGCTGAATTCCGAGATAAGCGTGGTCGGATCCAAAAGTACGTAGCGCAGCATGTCAGCAACTGTGCTGCCCTCGTCAAAGAGGGAGACTGACACCTTGCCGCCGCTGTCTACCCGCACTTCAAGCGTCTCGGTATCGCCAAAGAGGTTGTGCATGTTGCCCAGAATTTCCTGATAGGCGCCGACCATAAAGAAGCCTATAAAAGGCGGTGACTTGGGATCGTACTCGGGGAATGGCATGGTAGTTTCTATGTCATCGCCGTCTACGTATTTTTTGATGGCACCGTCTGAGTCGCAGGTTATATCCAGAATTACCGCTCTGCGGGTAAGAGGCTTGTTCAGCCCGTCAAGCGGCAGCACCGGAAAGATCTGTCCTATGCCCCAGGCGTCAGGCAGAGACTGGAATAGACTGAAGTTGACGTAGAGCTTGTCCGCCATTCGCTTCTGGATCTCCTCCAGAAGCACGCGGTGGGACATGTTGGAGGTGACATCCAGTCTTTTTCTGATCTCATTTAGGATGCAAAGATAGAGCTTTTCGGAGCGGGCGCGCTGCTCTAAGGTAAATACTCCTGCGGTATAGCCGTCGTGCACATCCTGCAGATCGTTTTGCGAGTCGTGAAGCCACTCAAAAAGCGAACGCACGTCGCCGCCCTGCTGCATCTCATCCCAGGTGGTATAGAGCGATTCAAGCGGCTTGGGCAGCCTCTCGCCATCCTTGCGCGGGATGAATTTGAAGCAGTTGCGCTCAACACCCACGACGTCCGATACCAGCACCGCGTGGTAGGCCGAGAGCGCGCGTCCTGATTCTGTAATGATCACCGGCTCCTCAAGGTGGTTATCGCGGCAGGCCTGGGCGATTTCATAGGTTACGTTGTTGGCGTACTCCTTAAGCCCGTAGTTTACCGAGCAGTCAGACTGTGTCCTGGTTCCCTCATAGTCAACGCCAAGCCCGCCGCCTACATCAAAATACCCAAGGTGGCAGCCAAGGCGTGAGAGCTCTACAAAGAATCTGGCGCTCTCGCGCACTCCGCGGGCGATGTCGCGGATGTTGGACATTTCAGAGCCAAGATGGAAGTGTAAAAGCTTAAGGCAGTCTAAAAGCCCCTTTTCCTTTAAGATCTCAACAAGCCTTAAGACCTGTCCTGCGTCAAGCCCGAACTTGGCGCACTCGCCGCCTGAGGCCTGCCATTTGCCGGAGCCCTGTGAGGCCAGCCTAGCGCGCACGCCAAGGCGGGGCTTGATCCCAAGCCTTGAGGATTCCTCAAGAGCAATGCGCAGCTCGGTCATTTTCTCGATGACCAGAAAGACCTTATGTCCCATCTTCTCGCCGTTTAGGGCAAGTCGGATATACTCGCGATCCTTGTATCCGTTGCAGATGATCACGGTACGGGTACGCCCGGCGTGAGCGAGCACCGCGGTAAGCTCGGCCTTGGAGCCTGCCTCAAGCCCCACGCACTGGCCGGACTGGGTCAGGGTGTCAAGCACTCTGCGCGACTGGTTTACCTTGACTGGAAATACCAGAAAATATTTTCCCTTGTAGTGGTATTCCTCACGCGCGTGATCAAAGGCGCTGTTTATGGCGCGAAGACGGCTTGAGAGGATCTGCGGGAAGGCGAGCAGGGCGGGCATTCGCTGTCCGTGACGCACGCGCTCGCGGACGAGCGTGTCCAGATCGCATATGGCGTCGGGTTTCAGAGGATCAGGACGCACGCAAATGTGTCCCTCATCGTTTACCGTGAAGTAACCGTTACCCCACCAGTCTATGTTGTAAGCGTTCACAACATTAAGGCTCCGTTTAAGCTTAAAAAATTAAGGCGCTATCTTACAAGCAAAGCCTTAAGACATAACCTGTCGCCGGATTTTATCCGACAGGTAAGAATAACAGACTGAACTTTAAAGTAAAAAAAAGAAAACGCGAATGCATTGCGATAGGGCAGGCGTGCACTGATGGTGCGGTTTTTGTGTTGTTTTGGAGGAGTGGAAAGCGGATTTGCCGGAGTTAAAAAAAGCCGGCGTCCCGCCAGCTTCCTTCAATGGTCGGTGATGTGGGATTTGAACCCACGGCCCCTACCTCCCTAAGATAGTGCGCTACCAGGCTGCGCCAATCACCGAACGGCGGCTATTATAGCAAAATTCCCTGAGGGCGCAAGGGAAAATCGCAACTCTGAAATACCTCCCTTATATATAACAGGTATAAGCCAGTTATGGGAGATCCGCTATGGCCTCGCGGCTTGAAGGTGACAGACAGAATTCGCTTGGGCTCTGTCCGCGGTAGCGCTTGAAGAGCTTGGCAAAATAACAGGGATCATTAAAACCGCAGTTGACTGCTATCTCGCCTACGCTTTTGTCGCCTGAGAGCAGCATCCCGGCGGCGCTTTCAACGCGAAAGGCGTTTAAGTACTCAATCGGGCGTTTGCCGGTCAGCTCATGAAAAAAGCGGCAGAAGTATTTAGGAGACATCCCCGCGACCTTTGCCATGTCATCCAGGGTGATCTGTTTTTGGTAATTGTCATGGATGTAGCGAAAGAGAATGGATACCTTGTCAAGGTGACTTAAATAACGTTTGGGCATGGTCTCGGCGGTTACCCTGTAGGCTCCGGAGCGCTCGATTTCGGCAAAAATCGACAGCACCGCGGCGATGGCGTTCATGGGCTGTCTGGTGGTCGCGCCGTTTTCAGGATCAACCTCAGACAAAAGACGTTCTACGCAATCGCACACGCCCTTAGCCTGAGAGAGACGGTAGCACTCGTTTATCATGATCTGTCCCTTAGCCAGGCGTCGCAAAAACGAGAATGGCGGCTTTTCCACATCAAGCAGCATATCAACGCTGAAAACCACGCAGCGGTATACCGTGTCATTGTCACGGGGTCTGCCTCCATGCACCACATTGCCCTGAATGATGATGCAGTCACCCTCATTTAAACTGTAGTGGCGCTCGTTGAGGCTGATGTCGAGACCGCCGCGCAGAACCTTTGAGATCTCAAGCGCGCTGTGATAGTGATAGGGCATGACAAAACGCGGGTGCTCACGGTCGATGTAATGATAATCAAAAGGAAACTCCAACGTCCCGCGCGAACGGTTCTCGTGATAGGCCGCAGTCTTCTGTCTCATGCTGGTACTCCACCTTATCTCATTCAATCTTAGATCCAAATGAAAATAGTTTTGGTATTCAGCTGTCCTGTTTGCGAGCTGTAGCAGAAAAAACGAGGCGGCGTTTTAATTGCAAAAACTATTCTGGATTGTACTAAAGTGACATGATTAAAGTACGGTACATTAGGAACCAACAACCTGCCATGAGCTGAACATATTTATAAATATACTTAAAATACAATTATATATATTTATTTATAGCAGAGCCTGGTAAATGGTCAGTCAAGTCTACACGGTTGCGCAAAATTACGATAAAACGTGTACAGTCATGCTCACGCCTATGGATTGGACACCATTATTCAAACAATGCGATCTCATTCACAAATTTTTATATAACCCGTCATGATGGTGAATATCGTCATGATCGTTTTCCTTTTTGAAATGGCAGACCAGGGCTCTCTGATCCAAACTCTTTAAAGACTTCAGGGAAACAGCACATAACCTGAGATATTGACAAGCTTTAAGCCTTTGGAGGCCATTCATGACAGCAAACCGTTACATCGGCCATTATCCAGTGGTGGGCATACGCCCGATCATAGACGCCAGACTCGGACCCTTGCAGGTACGTCAGAGTCTTGAAGAGCAGACTATGGGAATGGCCAAGTCAGCCGCGGAACTTATAAGCAGCAACTTAAGATACACTAACGGTGAGCCGGTCAAGGTCATAATCAGCCCGACCACCATCGGTCGCGCCGCCGAGGCGGCACGCTGTGACGCGTATTTTAAGGATCAGGGAGTAGAGGTAACTCTCTCGGTATCACCATGCTGGTGCTATGGAGCCGAGACTATGGATCTAAACCCGCACACCATCAAGGGCGTGTGGGGACTTAACGCCACAGAGCGTCCGGGCGCGGTTTATCTTGCCTGCGTGCTGGCCGCCTATTCACAAAAGGGATTGCCTGCGTTTGGCATCTATGGGCGCGATGTTCAGGAGGCCAATGACCGCAACATTCCTGATGATGTCAAAGAGAAGATTTTAAGATTCGCCCGCGCCGCGGTAGCCGCCGCCACCATGCGCGGCAAGAGCTATCTGCAGATAGGCTCTGTCTGCATGGGCATCGCCGGCTCCATGATCAACAGCGACTTCTTTGAGGATTACCTCGGAATGCGCGTTGAGAGCGTGGACGAGGTTGAGCTGCTGCGCCGTATCGAGGAGAAGATCTACGATGAGGACGAGTATCAGAAGGCTCTGAGGTGGGCAAAGGAGAAATGCCCGATAGGCTTTGACAAGAATCCTGAGTTCGTGCGCAGCAGCAAGGAGACCATCGAGAAGAACTTTGAATTCTCGGTCAAGTGCATGATCATCATCCGTGACCTTATGAGCGGCAATCAGAAGCTGCCTGCAGGACGCGAGGAGGAAATGCTGGGCTTCAACGCCATCGCCGCGGGCTTCCAGGGACAGAGGCAGTGGACCGATCACTTCCCGGACACCGATTTTGCCGAGGCGCTTTTAAACTCCAACTTTGACTGGAATGGCCGTCGTGAGCCGTTTATCCTCGGTACTGAGAATGACACCCTGAACGCCACCACCATGCTCTTTGAGAAGCTTCTGACCAACCGTCCTGCGATGTTCTCAGACGTAAGAACCATGTGGTCTGGAAAATCGGTAAAGCGTGTCACCGGCTACGAGATTGAAGGACACGCCAGGGACGCGGGCGGCTTCCTGCATCTTATCAACTCAGGCGCGACCTGCCTTGAGGCCTCCGGCAAGTGCCTTGATGACAAGGGACAGCCATATATGCCTACCTGGTGGGAGGAGAGTGAGAAAGACGTTGAGGAGTGCCTTAAGGCCACGCAGTGGTGCCCGTCTGACAACGGCTACTTCCGCGGCGGCGGGTACTCATCACGCTTCATCACCGAGGCCGAGATGCCTGTAACCATGGCAAGACTCAATATAGTAAAAGGTCTGGGCCCCGTCATGCAGATAGCCGAAGGCTGGACCGTAAATCTGCCGCATGAGGTGAGTGACGTTCTGTGGAAGCGCACCGATTACACCTGGCCGTGCACCTGGTTCACCCCACGTTGCGGAAGCGGCAGCGCGTTCAAGGACGCCTATGAGGTAATGAACCGCTGGGGAGCCAATCACGGCGCCACCGTATATGGTCATGTGGGAGCGGACCTCATTACCATGTGCTCGATGCTCAGGATCCCGGTGTGCATGCACAACGTTCCTGAGGAGAAGATCTTCAGACCGTCAACCTGGAATTCGTTCGGCACTGACGCCGAGGGCGCTGATTACCGCGCCTGCCAGAATTTCGGACCGCTGTTCAAGAAGATCTGATAAGGGAGGAGGAGATCCGGCATCGCCGGATCTCCTGTATGAATGCTAAAAGGTATATCACCTCTTATAACCCCTGAGCTCATCTACGCGCTTTGCGCTATGGGACATGGCGACATGATAGTCATCGCGGACGCCAATTTCCCGGCAGAGGAGCTCTCAAAGCGGGATGTCATAAGACTCCCGGGGCAGAGCGCCACGGAGGTGGCGCGGGCGGTTCTGAGTCTCATAGGACCTGACATTTTGCACAAGAACCCAGGTTACGTCATGAAAATTGATCCCAATGACAAGGCGCTTTTGGGAAAGAGACCTGAGATCTGGGATGAGTTTTCAAAAGTCCTCTCAGATGAGGGATCGCATCCTGAGCGCAGGCTTGGGGAATATGAGAGACAGGATTTTTATCACCACGTCAAGGACGCCTTTGTGGTGGTGCAGACAGGTGAGAGCCGCCTTTATGGCAATCTCATCCTCTACAAGGGAACCATAACGGCGTAATTTGTAGCGCCCAAAATACCGGTTCTTTAAAGAATTATCAGTAAACAGGCAGTTAGTTTCTTCAGGAGAGAGTCAGATGGAGCTTTGCAGGCAATGGTCGGCACTTGCGGTAAAAGATCCGCGTTTTGAGATGTGCCATGCCTCAACTATCCTGCCACGGCCTGACGGCAGCGTGCTGTGCGCTTTTTTCTCAGGCTCCCGTGAAGGCGCTTCTGACACCGGGATCTCTCTTGTGACGCTAAAGGACGGGCATCCCGGTGACGCGCGGGTTATCGCCTCGGGATCTGAGGCTCACTGGAACCCGGTGCTTTTTACCTATCCTGACGGAGACATAGGGATCATCTACAAGGTTGGCAATGTAATAGCCTCATGGCGCTCCTATGTCATAAGGTCATCTGACGGCGCGAGGACGTTCTCAGAGCCAAAAGAGCTCGTAGCAGGCGATAAGGGCGGGCGCGGACCCGTGCGCAACCAGCCGATCGTTTTGAGGTATGGCAAGCCCAGCAGATATCTCTGCCCGGCCTCGCTTGAGGACGGGGAGTGGCGCGCTTTCTGCGACATCTCCGATGACGGCATGCGAAGCTTTAAAAAGAGCGCTGAGGTAAGGCTTGATAAAAAGGATCTCCTCTCTACCCGTGAGGCTGAGCATGTGATCCCGCTTAGCGCCCAGTCTTTTTCCGGCCGCGGGGTTATCCAGCCTACGTTATTTGAGGACAGTGAAGGCGTGCACATGCTTTTGCGCTCTTCGGCCGGGTATATCTTCAGGAGCGATTCAAAGGATTACGGCGAGAGCTGGTCCGTTCCGTACTCAACCGGGATCCCCAACAATAACAGCGGCATCAGCTGCGCGATGTACAAGGGAAGGCTTTACCTTGCCTGCAATCCCGTGGCGGCCAATTTCGGCAGGAGAACGCCCATAACCCTGTTCTCCTCGTCCGATACCAGAACATTCTACAAAGTAGAAGACATGGACAGTGAGGCTGCGGAGTTCTCCTATCCATGCGTAACCACTTTTGGAGGCGCGCTCTTTGTGAGCTACACCTACAAAAGGAAAAATATCCGCGTAATTAAATACAAACAAACTGACTAAGTACAAGCAGCATTTGAGGAGTAATCATATGCGTACATTTAAGACCCTGATGGCCGCGGCTGTGGTTGCAGCCGGTATGTGTGTCGCCACTTCAGCCTTCGCGGCATATCCTGACGGCAAGGACGTAACCGTGATCATCCCGAAGAACCCGGGCGGCGGCACTGACACCACCGCGCGCGGCGTCATCCAGATGATGCAGAAGGACATGGGCAATGTTCATTTCGTATGCGTGAACAAGCCTGATGGCAACGGCATCGTCGGCATGCAGGATGTGGCAAACGCCAAGCCTGACGGGTATACCCTGGGCATGGTCACCGTTGAGCTCGACATCTTCCCGCATCAGGGCAAAACCAAACTCTCATACAAGGACTTTGACTCTGTCATAGCTCCTATCGCTGCTCCGGCGGCTCTTATAGTTCCGGCAAAGGCACCGTACAACTCTCTTGACGATTTCATCGCCTACTTAAAGAAGAACCCGGGCAAGGTCATGATGGGTAACTCCGGCATGGGCGCCATCTGGCATATCGCCACCATGGCGATGGAAAAGGAGTTTGGTGTCAAGGTCAAGCACATTCCTTATCCTAAGGGGACCGCTGACATCGCCGCTGCCATGGCAGGTGGTCATATCGACGGCACTCTCGCTGACCCTTCATCCTTCAAGACCCAGATTGAGGCAGGCAACCTCAAGATCCTCGCGGTGATGGCTGACAAGCGCACCAAGATGTTCCCTAATGTCCCGACCTTCAAGGAGCTTGGTCACAACATGGCCATCCGCGCCTGGGCTACCCTGGTCGCGCCTAAGGGCACTCCTGCCGATGTCATGAAGACTCTGCGCGACAGCGCCGCCCGCGTGGCCGCTACCCCTGAGTTCACCTCCTACTTCTTAAAGCAGGGCATCGATCCTACTGACATCGTAGGTGAGGACGCCAACAAGATGATGGCTAATGACGACGCAATGTACGCCGAGTTTCTGGCCGCTCTTAAGAAGTAACCTGTAACAAGAAGGAAACGCCCCCATGGCAAATATGAGAAATTGCAACCTCTGCGTAAGCGCGTTATCAGCGCTCGTGGGGGCGTCCATAGCCGTGACTTCATACGGCTATGGTATAGGCGTCACAGACTTCGGCCCTGGCGCCGGTTTCTGGCCCTTCATTCTGGGTGTGGCCCTGATCATCGTAGCGGCGGCCATACTCTTTGACACGGTTGCAAACAACCAAAGCTATTCAGGGCAGGAGGTGGTCCTGAGATCACCTGGCTGCACCAAAGCCTACATACTGATGCTCATTGTCATAGCTTACGTGGCTCTGATGGCGGTTTTAGGCTTTTATATCGCCTCATTCCTCTTCCTGGCGCTGTGCATGCGCTATCTGGGGCTTGAGCGCAAATTACTAATACTCGCGGTGTCACTGATATTCCTTGGCATCGTCTGGATACTTTTCTCAAAGGTGTTGCACATAAGTCTGCCACGCCCTGTGTTTATGGGGAACTGAAATGGACGCGATACTAACCGCTCTCGTACAGACTTTTAGCGCTGGCAATGTCATGCTGCTGGTACTTGGCACGGCAGTAGGTATTTTAATCGGTGCCATGCCGGGCCTTTCGGTAAACATGGGTCTGGCGCTGTTATTCCCGATCACGTTCAGTGTCGGCGGCCTGGGCGGCATCATCATGCTGCTTGGAATATACTGCGGCGCGATTTACGGCGGATCCATAACTGCCATCCTGCTCAAAACCCCGGGCACGCCGGCGTCGGCGGCAACCACGCTTGACGGCTATCCCATGGCCATCAAAAACGGCCAGCCGGGCAGGGCGCTTTCAATCTCGACCTCCGCGTCAACCTTCGGCGGAGTGTTCTCGGTAGGTTGCCTTATTCTCTTCGCGCCGTTGCTTGCCAAGGTCGCGCTGCAGTTCTCAAAGCCTGAGTACTTCGCGCTGGCGGTGTTTGGCATCAGCATGGTCACCTCGGTATCGTCAGGCTCGGTGTTAAAAGGCATTATAGGTTGCATAGTAGGTCTGTGGATAGCCACCATAGGTCTTGACGCGATGTCTGGCATGGAGCGTTTTACCCTGGGTACTCTCTATCTTTCAGGCGGCGTCTCATTCATGCCAATCCTGATAGGACTCTTCGCGCTCACGCAGGTATTTATAAACTGTGAGGAAAATACCGGAGTAAAACAGGTCAAATCCGACATCAAAATCGACAGCGTGCTGCCATCCTGCGCGGATGTGAAGCTTACTCTGCCCACCCTGGTGCGCTCATCGGCGATTGGCACATTTATAGGCTGCGTTCCGGGAACCGGCGGTGATATAGGATCATGGATCTCCTATAACCAGGCCAAGGTCTGGGCAAAGGATGCATCACAGTTTGGCAAGGGTGATCCGCGCGGGATCGCAGCCTCCGAGTCAGGCAACAACTCGGTGGTAGGCGGAGCGTTTATTCCGGTGCTCACGCTGGGTATCCCGGGTGACGGCGCGACTGCGATCATTCTGGGCGCCCTGATGGTTCACGGCATTCAGCCGGGGCCTCTGCTCTTTGTCAACGATCCTGTGGGTATTTACACCATCTTTTTGGGACTTCTGGCGGCAAACCTGCTGATGGGAGCCATGGGCTTCTCGATGATCAGGGTGTTCGCGAGGGTAGTCAACATACCGCGCCAGATTCTGCTTCCGATGATCGTGGTGCTCGCCGTTATGGGCACCTACTCATACAACAACTCGATGCCTGATGTGGTCATCATGCTGTGCGCGGGTGTCATAGGCTTTTTCATGCACAAGTGCGGTATGAGCGTGCCTGGCGTGATCATAGGAATAATCTTAGGCAAGCTTGCCGAGGAGAATTTCACCGGATCGCTGATGATGAGCGATGGCTCTGCCATGGTATTCCTTGAGCATCCGCTGTGCGCGGTTCTGCTTGTGCTCTCGCTCATAAGCCTTTTCTCGCCGATGTATCGTCCGATGTTGAGGAAGATCTTTGAAAACCGCTGAGAAATGATTTGAAACAGGATAAGGAGTATCAGGAAGGCGGAGTCTTCCCTGATACAGACAAAATAAACAAAAAGCTTTTTTATTGAAGATCAATAAACAAATATTATCTGGAGTTTGAAATGACACAAGTAAAGTTTCCCGGCGGCGCGTGGCCGGTAATGCTTACCCCATATACACAGGACGCAAAACAGGTAGATTACGACGCGCTTGGTGAACTTACCAAATGGTATATGGACAACGGTTGTCTGGGGCTTTTCGCCGACTGTCAGTCAAGCGAGATCTTTACGCTGTCACTTGACGAGAGGGTCAAAATCCTGAAGACCGTGCTCAAAACCGCCTCAGGCAGAGTCAGCGTGGTGGCCTCAGGACATATCTCGGACAGCCTTGAGGATCAGGCAAAGGAGCTTTCGGCAATCGCCGACTGCGGGCCTGACGCGCTTATCTTCATTTCAAACCGCTTCGCAGGTCAGGGTGAGGATGATGATGAGTGGTGGCGCAACATGAACAAGGTCATGCGCGCCCTGCCCTCTGACATACCCCTTGGCGTTTATGAGTGCCCGTTCCCGTACAAGCGCCTTATAAGTCTGGATCTTTTAAAGAAGATGGCCGACAGCGGGCGTTTCTACTTCTTAAAGGATACCTGCTGCGATCTGGCGCTTATCAAAAAGCGCCTTGAGGTCACAGCAGGCTCAAACCTTCATATATACAATGCCAACAGCACAACGTTGCTTGATTCCCTGAGGGCAGGCTGCGCCGGTTTTTGCGGCGTCATGGCGTCATTCCAGATGAAGCTTTACGCCTGGCTTTGCGCTCATATAAACGATGAGCGCGCCGAGAGCGTATCGGATCTGCTTACCATAACCTCGCTCATTGAAAGACAGTGGTATCCGGTAAACGCCAAATACTATCTGGGCAAGTATGAGCACCTGCGTCTTACTACCGCCTCCAGGGTTAAAGACTGCAACGGACTTACCGAGACCTTCAAGGACGAGGTGCGCGCTCTTCGTGATCTGACCATAAGAAGCGTTAAAGATCTGGGGATCAATCTTTAAAAGTTGAAGGCCGGCGCCGGAGCGCCGACCCTTTTAGAAGAATTTACGACAAACTACAGGAGTTTATTATGAAGAAACTAAGCTACGCCTTATCCGCCGTTATGGCGGCCGCTGCAATCAGCTTCACCGCCCAGGCAGCTGATTTTCCTGAGATGAAGCTCTCGCTCGCGCACACCGCCGCGGCAAGCCACGCCCACAATCAGGCCGCTGAGCTCTTTGCCAAGGAAGTAGGCGAGATGACCGGCGGCAAGGTCAAGGTTCAGGTATACCCCGCAGGCGAACTTGGCGATCAGCCGGCGCTGCTTGACCAGTGCTTCAACGGCGGCGACGTGGATATCCTCATCGCCTCCCAGTCAAACATGGCGACCTATGTGCCAAAGCTTCACGCACTGAGCGCCCCGTTCCTCTTTAAGGATTACGATCAGGCTCACGCCACCATCGATTCCTATGTAATGCCCTGGATGGAAAAGGACGTTGAGGAGAAGATGAACATGGTGCCGCTCGGCGTATTCGACTATGGTTTCCGCCATGTCACCACCAAGGGCATCACCGTCAAGAAGGCTGATGATCTCAAGGGCGTCAAGATCCGCGTTCCGGGGTCGGCAGGACTGCTGGCGACCTTTGACGCATTGGGCGCCAACACTCAGACCATCGCCTATTCAGAGCTTTATCAGTCCTTAAAGCAGGGCGTGGTTGCCGCTGAGGAGAACCCTGTCGCCACCATCTACGCCGACTCCTTCTTTGAGTGCCAGGACAACCTTGCCTTAACCGGGCACTTCTTTGACATGCAGGCTCTGCTCATCAACAAGGACAAGTTCAATGAGATGAGCCCTGAGCTTCAGAAGATCATCAAAAAGGCCGGTATCGACGCCCAGAACCTTACCCGCAAGCTTATTTCAGGTCAGGAATCCGAGATCATTGAAAAGCTCAAGGCCAAGGGCATGAAGGTCTACGATGTTGACAAACAGTCCTTCAAGGACAAGATGGGGCCTGCCTACCAGAAGATCGCCAAACTCTGCGGCCAGCAGGAACTTGACAACCTTATGAAAGCAATCAAGTGATTACAGTATCACTTCGAATTTGATTTAGTCATAAGCAGGGCGTGGCGTTCCGCCACGCCCCTCAAATTTCCAAAAGGTAGTTCATCATGCTGATGTTCCTGATGTTCTTCGGGGTGGTGCTCGCGCTCTTTTTAGGCGTGACCACCGCCTGCAGCATGGCCTTTATCGCTATCGCCACCTACTATGGCATGGGAGAGGCCAATTTAAACAACATGGTCCGCCTGCCTTCGAGCATGTATGATCAGATAAAAGGGATCACGCTGATGGCTATCCCTTTCTTCCTGCTCATGGGCAATTTCATGAACAAGGGCGGTGTTTCGCGTGATCTTTTCGCGTTCGCAAGAGCCTGCCTGGGTCACCGCTGGGGCGGTCTTGCCAATGCCGCCATCGCCTCGTGCATGATCATGTCCGCGATGTCAGGATCCGCGGCTGCAGTTGCCGCGGGCGTGGGTATGATAGCGATGGCCGAGATGCGCGCGACCGGCTACGGTCAGCCTTTCTCCTGCGCGGCCATCGCGGCAGGCGGCGGACTGGGACCTATCATTCCGCCGAGCATCACGCTCATCCTTTTCGCCTCCCTGGTTCCGGGAACCTCGGTCAACGCGCTGTTCTTGGGCGGCGCCATCCCGGGAATACTTACGGGACTTTTATTTATCGTCTATTCAAGCTATACCTCAAAGCGCCATGGCTTTGGCCGTGTTCCGCCGGTGCCGATGAAGGAGCGCGTAAGACTTGGGGTTAAGGCCTCGTGGTCACTTATGATCCCGGTCATTGTTTTAGGCGGTATTTTCTGCGGTTTATTCACTGCGACCGAGGCCGCGGCTGTCGCGGCTTTCTACGCGATGCTGCTTGGCATGTTCAAGTACCGCAAGATCTCGCTATCCGATCTGCCGGGGATCTTCTGGGCTACCGCCAAATCCACGGGTCAGATCATGTTCATCATCGCGACAGCCGCGTTCTTCCAGCACGTGCTCATCAAAACCCGCATCCCCCACGCGGTGGTGCAGCAGATGGTCGATACCTTCTCGTCCATAACCCCGATCTTAGTTGTAATCATTTTGCTGCTGCTCATCATGGGCTGCTTTATGGAGGGCACCGCGATACTGCTTATAACCGTGCCGATCTTCGTGCCAATAGCGACAGCCTTCCACTATCCGGTGGTTCAGCTTGCCATAGTGATGTGTATAGCCCTTGCCTGCGGTGTTCTGACTCCTCCGGTGGGGCTTAACCTCTACGTCATGTCCAGTATCACGGGCGAGAAGATGATGAGGATAGGCAAGGCCGCGGTGCCCTTCCTGCTCATCATGATCTTTGTGACACTGATGTGCGCATTCTTTGAGCCTCTTACACTCTTCCTCCCAAGATATCTGGGCTACGGATTATAGGAGTCATTATGAACAGCTATTTTGCGTTTGAGAGTGTCATCGGCAGGATCACGAGACTACTCAGTGGCTTCTGCCTGATGGTGGTATTTACGCTCTTTCTTTTAAATATTCTCACCCGTGTTCCTTTCATAAACTGGAATCCTACGTGGATTGATGAGGTTATTCAGTTCTTCTTAGTCTGGATGATTTTTCTCTCCGCTGCGGAGCTTGTACGCACGGGCGAGCACTTCGTGGTCGATTATCTTACCGACAAGGTAAAGGGAACGGGCACAGGCAGAGCCTTCAGACTCATCTCCACCGCGGTGATGCTTGTAACCTACGCCTTCATCTTTTTCTTTGGCATAAAGCTGTGCATGCGCAGCAGCGTGAAGGCGACCTTCACTCTGCCTTATTTCGTAAAGATGTCATGGTTCTATTCATGTATCCCGGTGTGTGCGTTTTTCATGCTGATATACGCTTTGCGTGATTTTATCTTCGCCATAGCTGACATAGTGACCGGTGGCAGAATTGAAGTCATGCTTAAATCAAGGCGCGAGTCATTGAAAGAAAACGATGAAGACAATCAGATCATCAAAAAAGCGGCCGACACGCTTGCAAACAAGGGAGGTGGTGCGAAGTAAGTAAAGCAAAGACAGTTCCTTTAAGCTTATTCTTGGTTTTTAGCCGGCGTGATAAAGACATGCCGGCTTTTTTTGGATGGTAGTCATAAGACGCGGGTTTTTACACTTGCTTTGGTCTGCCGCTGACGCCAAAATATGCTCAGATTTTGAGGAAAAGACAATGCGATTTTACGCGATTCTCGACCGTTATACCGGAAAGAACGTTGTGGTTAT
The DNA here is from genome assembly GCA_004557545.1 of Succinatimonas hippei. Lineage (GTDB taxonomy): Bacteria > Pseudomonadota > Gammaproteobacteria > Enterobacterales > Succinivibrionaceae > Succinivibrio > Succinivibrio hippei_A. Next base: position 4,200 of record SFGV01000034.1, on the reverse strand, counting down.
GGTGCTTATGGTCGCCATATGTCTTACCGTATTTACGGGCATCATCACCTTTATTGACAAGATGCGCTATATCGGGCGCGGAAGCATCGATTTCTGGTTTGTATGCCGCTATGTGCTTTTCCTGTCACCGGGGTTTCTGGTCACCTTCTTTCCGGTAGCGGTTCTCATTGGCGGCGTGATCGCCTTGGGCAACATGGCGCGTAACAGTGAGATAGTGATCCTCCAGTCACTGGGACTGTCACGCGTTAACATCGCATTTAGCTGCGTGAAGTCCCTGATCCCTCTGATAATCGGAGTTATGGCCATAGGCGAGTTCGTAGTCCCGCCGCTGCAGCAGTACGCCGAGACCCAGTATTCCATCTATGCCTCCTCAGGAGAGATGTCGGTTACCAAATCGGGGATCTGGCTTAAGGAGGGAAAATCCTTCATCGGGATCCGTGACATGCTTTCAGATGGGACCCTGCTGGATATTCATCGCTTTGATACTGACGGGGAGAGACTGGTGTCGGAGTCCACGGCTCAGCGCGGAGTATATCGTAACGGTGAGTGGGTTATGAGCGATGTAGTCCACAGAAATTATGGTGAGAATATAACCATAAGCAAAGTCCCGCAGGAGAGATGGATTCTTTCCCTAAACCCCGAGCGTATCGATGTCATAGGCAATACCGGAAATCAGCTTACCATCAAGGGACTTATCGATTACATAAACTATATCGAGGCCAACGGACAGGACTCATCGTCATACCGTCTTGAGCTTTATGACAAGTTCATGCAGCCCGTGATAATCATAGTCATGCTCATGCTGGCCTTATCCACGGTTTTTGGTCAGCTTCGAAGCATCAGCATGGGCACCCGCATACTCTCGGGCATCGCTCTAGGCTTTGGCTATTATGTGGTAAATCAGATAGCGGCTCCTTTCTGTCTGGTGTACGGAGCGCCACCGATCGTAGGCGCGTCACTGGCATCGCTGTGTTTTGGCGCCCTTGCGATCTTTCTGTTAAGGCGTAAGGTATAGCCTGAAGCCTCCAATTCAACGCGCAGGCTCTTTGTGATTCCGGATGGTGGTGACTGATTGAAACTGTGGTAATATAGGCACCCGTCCGGGATATCCCACCCATTTAATGGATCAAAAAAAGTGGATACGGGTTTCCTGACAGTCAGCTTGCCGGAGTGATGGAACTGGTAGACGTAGCGGATTCAAAATCCGCCGCCAGCGATGGCGTGAGGGTTCGACTCCCTCCTCCGGCACCACTAAATAGTTGATCTTTATTGTTTTATTTATCTACCCCATCTTTTAAGCCCAGTTTTTTAATCTCAGCGCTCTTCAGAGCCAGACCTGCTTTTAATCCGGTTTTGGTTTTCAGCTATGTCCGCTCAGCGCTTCATTTTTTAATAGATCATGCAACATCATTGCTATAAGACCTCCGGTACCTGCTCAAAGCTCATTGATTTTGACCTTGATGAGGAAGGGCATTTACACAACGTGAAATTTACCGGCGGCTGTGACGGAAACCTTAAGGGAATATCAAGACTGGTCGAGGGACAGGACGCCGCCACGGTCGCAAGGATCCTCAAAGGCAATCTCTGCCGCCAGAAGGGCACCTCATGCCCCGATCAGCTATCAAAGGCCATAACAGAGGCGCTTGGGGTCAGAGGCTGAGGGACAGCGCTCTTTTCTGTCCCTGCTTCCGCCTTGGTCTCTATTTTTCGGTCTGATACTTAAAATCCGGCTGAGCTGGCGGGTTTGCTACCCGTCATGTTAATAGAGTGAGCAAGTGCAAAAGCCTGAATGATGTTCTATTCTTTTAAGACATCAAACGTTTGCTGATCCCTGATTTCCAGATCCGCGATTACCCGGAGGCGCCATGCTGATCTTCAGCCAGATGGCTGTTTTCTTTTTTCTGATGATGCTTGGGCTTATTGCCAGAGCCTGTGGCTTTATCACGGCCCAAAACCGCAAGCAGCTGGTTTCAATCGTGGTGTTCATCGCTACCCCGGCGATGATCCTCTCCTGTGATATCAGAACCTTTATTGCGCATGACTACTCATACATAGCCTATGGCGCGCTGGTGATGGTGCTGATACAGCTGGGTCAGGCGATCACCGGGCTGGTTTTCCCGCCATTGCTCGGGATCCCAAGGGGCGGCAGAAGGGCGGTGTATAACCTGCTTTTTTTCTGTACCAATACCGCGCTTTTGGGGATCCCGATGGCCGCGTCACTATTTGGCGATGAGGCCATGGTCTACATGTCGCTTTTCGCGGTCTTAAATACCATGCTGCTCTACTCCTATGGCATAGCCGTGCTCGGGGGCAGCGCCGGAGGATCGTTTAAAGAGGTAGTTAAAAATCCAAATCTTTACTGCTGTCTTATTCTCATTGTCATGATCCTCACCAAGATCACCCTCCCCGATGGAATAAGACACGCCCTGTCAGCCGCGGGGCAGGCCGCGCCGCCGCTTGCGATGATGGCGCTCGGGGCAAGTCTTGGGGATGTAAGGATCCGCGAGTTTGTGACCGATCTGAGACTTATCGCCTTCATAGTCATAAAGATGCTGGTTGTCCCGGTAGGTCTTATGCTTCTAATGAAGCCACTGTTTACCCAGCCCTCGCTTGAGGGAGTGGCGCTCATAGTGCTAGCCGCGCCCTGCGGGGTGATGGTGGCGATGCTCTCGATGCTCTACCGCCCTGAGGGCACCCAGGAGGCCTCCAAGGCCATCTCGGCCACCACAGCCGTAGCTGTGATCACCATTCCGGTTGTGGCGCTGATCTGCGGGGTCAGGATTTAACCAGGAAGAAAGGAGCGCGTGTCACGCCGGGGACTGGCGATAAAAAAGGCAGACTTTCTGTCTGCCTGAATGTGGAAGGTACTAATCAGAAAAATCTGTAAATGATCGTGTGGCTGAGCGGCTTTTGCGGAGTTACCCTGGGATTTTTGTCCGCAAACTGCGGCAGGTGCGGGCAGTCAGGGTAGTACTCAGGCTCAAAGCACAGAGCGCTCTGGTTTTCGTAGAGCCTGCCATCATCACGGGCGGTTATATTTGGTTTGGGCATACCTACATAGTTGCCGCTGTAGAACTGGAAGGCCGGATAATCAGATGAGATTTCCATAGAAAGCCTTCCGTCCTCTGAGGTGACTTTGACAAAGGGCTTTGAGAGATCGCCTTTTATAAGGAAAGGATGATCGTAGCCTCCCGCGGCCTTCATCTGCGGATCCTTCATGAAATCACGTCTTACGGTCTTGGGCGAGGTGAAATCGAAGGCGGTTCCCTTTACCGATCTGACCTCACCTGTGGGAATTGAGCTGTCGTCAAGCGGCAGGAAGGAGTCGGAGTCCATAACTACAGTGTGATCAAGGGCTGACGAGTTGTGGCCGTTTAGGTTGAAATAAGAATGGTTGGTGATGCAGGACCAGCATTCCTGATCGCACTCACCGAGGTACTTAACCTCAAGGGCGTTGTTGTCTTTTAGAGTGTAGGTTACGGTCAGGGTGTAATTGCCCGGAAAGCCCATGTCTCCGTCCTTTGAGAAAAGCCTGAGCGCAAGCGAGTCTGAGGACTCACTGATAATCTTAAAACGCTTTTTGTCAAAGCCCACGCGTCCGCCGTGCAGAGTGTGGCGGTCGGCGGAATCGAGTTTGTACAGCTTTCCGTTTATCTCAAAAGAGTTTCCGGCGATACGGTTGGCAAAGCGTCCGATGGTGGCGTTGAAAAAGCATGGCTGGGTTGACCACTTCTCAGGTTTGCTTACTCCAAGCAGAACCTCACGTTTATCTCCGTTTTTAACAGGAGCTTTAATTGAGATGATGGTAGCGCCCCAGTCCATTATGGTTACGCTCATTCCATTTTGATTTGTAATGGTTTTTAAGATCGGATCTTCTGAGTATTGCTCTTTTGACATCATTAACCCCTGCCTAAGTAAACGTTTACATTGAATTATAGTTTTTCCTGATGATGATATCGAAAACGTTTGCGGATCTTTGACTGAGGTCATGTTTTACGCGCAATTGCCCGGTGTAGCAGGCAAAAGGGCCTGAATCCTTTAATGTATAATTTTGGAAGGAAAAGAATTTCTCAGGTGAGATAAGAGTATGGCTATGGCTTTAAACTGTATCTCTTGCCGTTAGGGAAGCTATTCTGAGGTTGTCCTGATACGGCATTTCTTTGTTTCTCCATAAATTAATTCTTTATTGACTGGCTTTTA